>JBGOTP010000350.1:0-5350 GCA_041476545.1 Vicinamibacteria bacterium
CCGAGCTCGCGCCGACACCCGTGAAACGACTCGGCGTGACGGGCTTCGGTGAGTCGGGCGACGCGAAGGGGCTCTACGCCAAGCACGGCCTCGACCCGGCGGGGATCGCGCGCAGCGTGAAGAAAGCTTTGGCGAAGTAGCACTCGGAGGGGAGCTTCGCTCCCCTTCCGACGGTCGTCGCACGCCGAACGGCGTGCTCCTTCCGGCCTCCCCTCAACAACAAGGATTGCGCGGGCGAAGCCCGCGCTCGAACGCGGCAGATTCGTAATCAGTAGGTCGCGGGTTCAACTCCCGCCCCCGGCTCCATTTCATTTCAACAACTTCCGCCGCTCTGTCGCTTCGTCTCAATCGCGCTGGGACTAATCACGGTGCTACTCCGCACCGACGGCAGTGACGATTTCAGCGGGCGCGGGCCGGCTCACTTGGTGGAGCGTGGGCGACATATATAAAAGCCGCTATCGGGGCGCCACGGCGCGCGGGGCGAGCGCGGGTTCATCTCACACCCTACGTACAGAGATCGTGAACCGATAGGGCGCACGACACGGCGTGCTATCCTCGCCCCGCTTTCTATTTCATAACATCGGCGCGTGCCGGGCGCTTGAGGTGAGACGCCATGTCCGTCTTCAACATCGGCCTTGAGACGGCGAACCGACTCTATTCGATCGGCTGGTGGGGCTCCCTCGGCGGGGCGTGTCTTACCGCCATTGCGATCTTCCTCTTGATGTGGGGCACTCGCGTGCGCGACCAGGATGTTGAAACACGAATGGCGCAAATGAACCTGAGCGCGGCGCACGCCTTAGAGCGTGCCGCCCGTCTAGAAAAAGAAGCCGCGCTCTTGCGACTAGAGCTGGCCAGCAAGACGGACGCCCTTGCCAAAGCGACGACGGAGGCCAGAGCGCTCGCTACGCGCGACGTATTTCGTCCTGTGAGTACGGGAGTGCGCGAAACAGTTCTGACAGCGCTTCGCCGGCTCGTTGCGGCGAACACTGCGCCTCGTATCGTGCGAATTCATCACTACAACACCGATACTCCCGGGATGAACGACTTGTACGCAGAAATTCAAGAGCTATTCGCTGCGAGTGGGATCCACCACGAGATCGGCGATGTCGTCGGAAGGAAGAACATCATGGTCGTTGGACCATCCGGGAGCGAACCTCAACCGCCAATTACGCTCCATTGTGCGCCGGGTGAGGAGCGTATTGCCCGTGGAGTCGGCGAGGCGCTGAGCGCGGTCTTGAAAGGGGAAATGGCGATCAAGGCGATACGGAAACTCCCCGCGGGGATGGTTGAGGTGGGAATCCTAGCTCAACCTCAATTCCGCGACGACGGAACAGTATCCTTTCGATAGGGTCCGCATTGTTTGTGGCGTCTCCGTGTATCTCGGCCGCCGATCCGCGCCTCGCGCCGACACGCCGATGACGGAACAACGCACGATCCTGCTATTGGGCGCGGGAGCATCCAAGGCATCGAGGTTTGAATTGCCGACGATGCAAGGGTTTTTTGCTCACAACGCCGCGCATATCCCTGACGCCATGACGAAGATGTTGATGGAAATGTACGGGATGCACAGCAAGCTTGCCGACTGGAATCTCGAAGACGCTCTTTCATTTCTCTACGCGTCGGCAGAGCGCGCAACGACGTGGGGGCGGTATTCGCCCGAACCAGGTTGCGGATTTGGCGACTTGCTCAAGGTGGTCCGCGCGAGGCTCTCGATTGCTCCAGAGGAGCACTGCCCGCTACATGTCCGGCTTCTAGACGCAACGCGACCCAGAACCGTCGTAACACTAAATTACGATCTGGTTGCCGACCAATCGTTTGATAGCTGGGCGAAGCAGCAAGCAGATCCTCAGTTGGCACGACACCCCCGACTAAAACTTCTGTCTCTCGTGGGCCGAATGCCGGTCGCTGGACCCGACCCTATTGGTCTTCATAGTGACGACGCCAAGGGCGGATTCTTTCTCAAGCTGCATGGGTCCCTTGACTGGGTAGTGTGTTCAGATCCTCGGTGCCCAAATGCCGAAGAGATCTACGTCGGCAGTTTGAACGGCTATGCAGAAACGCACGAGCCAGGAGCGCCGTGCGGCAGGTGCGGCGCTTCACTCGAAACCCTTATCATTCCCCCGCTACCGGTGAAGTCGATCGAAACCAGGCATCGTTTACGGCTTCTCTGGCGGCTGGCTATGAACGAGTTAGCGCTGGCGGATCGTGTCGTCGTGATGGGCTTGTCCTTTGCCGCGAGTGATTTCGATTTGCGTTGGCTTATTCGGCAAGCCCGGTTCGGGCGGAGAAAGGAAATGTCGCTGGCGGTAATAAACCCCAGCCGCAAGGATCGGGATCGAGCAATTGGCTTGTTCGCGGACGTGACCAGCGTTCGTGAGTACGATTCTCTTGACGAATTCCTTGCGGTGGCGTGACGAGCGTAGATGGGATGAAGCGGCTGGCCTCTCGCTTGACGTGGTGGCCTACGGAGGTTCCTGCCTGAGACGGTGGGACGGTCGGGACGGTGAAAATCCCCCACCGTCCCGGTCGGGCGCCGAAGCCCCGGTCTCCTTTCCGCCGGGACTCCGCCGTTCTTTTGGTCGCTGCGCGGATCAGACGCGAATGGGGCCCGGGCCGGTAGCCCCAAGCAGAAGGGACTCCCACGAGGCTCGATTGGTTCCGCGGCCGGTATCACTCCCGGTGCTACTCACCCGGCATTGCCGGTCCTCCTCCGTCGGGGCCCGTCGCACAGGCCAGTCGCGAGTCCGGCCAGTAGTGACGCGGAGATGCGATGGACTGACGGCGACGGAGCGAGACGGACGATGACCCGCGAAAGACGCCCGAAACGGCGTCGTAATTAGTGGGTTGGGGGCTCCCTCGGCCACGCGCACCCACCGGTGATAAGCTGACCTTCCCCATGGAAGTGCCTATGTTCGAGAAGAAGACGTGTGGCGTGCCCGCATTGCACCGTGACGGGTAGCGTCACGACTCACGAGCACCTTGAACGGGAGGACCTGCGATGTCGCTGAGGAAGGCGCTCAGAGCACAGGGCGGGAAGGTCTACAACAACGCGAAGAAGGACGTTAGCGCGATCCGCCGAGGGCGCGTCTACGAACCTACGCCGTCGGTGAAGCGACGGGAGTTTCGCGAGGAGCTTGACGCACTCGAACGACGCCGCGAACGGGAACGGATGGCTGCCGTTCAGCGCGCTGTTGAACAGGCCCATCTCGAATCTCGCAAGGCGACGCGAATCAACGGAAAGCCGCCGAGAGTTCTGATTGTGGAATCCGACGGCGACATCTTCGTGAGCCGTGACCCCAGGCCGCTGAAGATGGCCAAGCGCGTGGCAAAACGCTAGAAGAGATCGCGTTCGATTGGCATTTGCCGCACTCCATGAGCGCTGCCGTCGTGTTTCCGCGCATCGCGGCCTGCGTCTACCCTCTATTGCATGACGTTTGACCTTCCCCTCGATCAGGTGAACGTCGCGCGACTGGAAGCCATGCGAGTGGACAGCGTCCGCGAGGGTCGTCAACTCGACTACAAGCTCGTGCTGCCCGGCAACGGCGACGATGACAAAAAGGAGTTCTTGTACGACGTGACCTCGTTCGCCAATGCTGCTGGCGGCGATCTGATCTTCGGTGTTCGTGAACGGAAGGGGTCTGACGGGAAGGGCTCCGGCGAGATCGACACTCTTGAGGGATTGCCCGGCTTGAACGTCGACGCCGAACGCCTCCGCCTCGAATCCATGATGCGTGACGGCGTCGCTCCTCGGTTGCCGACGGTCACGTTCCACGAGATCAAGCGGGGCCCAGAACCGCCGTGCCTCCTGCTTCGGATACCTCGAAGCTGGGCGGGGCTCCACATGGTCATCTACAAGAACGCGAGCCGTTTCTATTCACGGAACTCCAGTGGCAAGTCTCAATTGGACGTTCATGAGATTCGCGCAGGCTTCGTCGCCGCGGAAACCGCCTACGAGCGCCTGCGGCGATTCCGCGCGGAGCGCATCGCTCGAATCATCGCCCTCGAAGCTCCCGCACCGGTTGGAGAAGGACCAAAACTCATTCTGCACGCATTGCCGATTGGCCAGTCTGAGGAAGTCTGGTCGCGATTCCTCACTGTGGAGGAGTCTCAGTACGCCGCGTTCCTCAAGCCAATGGGTGGGCATCCGAAAACGTGGCACTTCAATCTCGACGGGTTCGTGGTGCACACGTTGCGACAAGAGATCAGCAGGCAGTGCTACACGCAGGTGTTTCGAGACGGCGGTGTCGAAGCTCTGAGTGGTGGTTCGTTGATCCGAGATAATTCGCGTGGCGGCTTCTATCCGCACGGAATCGAAGGTCTGCTTATCGAGACGCTGGGGCGCTACCAGAAGTTTTGGGAGAAAATCGGCGCAGTTCCGCCGCTCCTTGTCGGCATTGCGCTTTCCGGTGTGAAGGGGTGGAAGCTCCTTCAGGGACCCTACGACTTCGCGGAACAGGACGGAGCACTCGACCGGGATGTTGTCGTCGCCCCGGAAGTCCTTCTGCCTGACCTCGCGGCTCATGCCGATGTCGTACTGCGTCCGGCTTTCGACTTCATCTGGAACGGAGGTGGGAAGCCTCGTTCGCCGAACTACCGGGATGGGCGATGGGTGGAGCCGAAGTGGTGAAGGAACGTCCACGGCACGCGACGCCGCGCGGGGCGTGGTTCGAGATTGATTCCGATTCACGGGCCGCAACGACACTTCAAGAGCGGATGTGCTTATCGAGGTGGCTGGGGAATACGGTCACTTACGTCACAACGAGCCGCGGTACAGTCGCCCCAAACCGGCTTCGCAATCAGTAGATCGCGGGCTCAACTCCCGCCCCGCGCGGCTCAGACGAGCCGCGCGGCGTACCAGAAGCCGAACGCGATCGCCGCCACGCCGGACGCGACCCCCATCGCCTCGCGGATCCGACGAAAACGCGCCAGGCGCACCACGGGATACGCCATGGCCGCCGTCAGCACCGTCATCCCCGCGATGGTGCCGAGCCCGAAGACCACGAGGTAGACGGCGGCCGCCGTCACGCTGTGGAGCGTGGCAAGGACCAGGAGTGCCACCGCCGCCGTGCCGGCCATTCCATGCACGGCCCCGACGGCAAGCGCGCGCCGCCCGATTCGCCGGCGCTCGTCACGCCACGCCGCGAGCAGCGCTTCCGAGGGATGCACGTGCGCTTCCCCGTCGTGCGTGTGGACGGTTTCGCGATTGCCGTGACGATGGTCCGCGACGACGACGCCGCGCAGGGCGTCACGCAAGCGCAGCGCTCCAAGAATCACCAACATCGCCGCGACGAGCAGCTCCAACCCGCTCGCGAGCCGTGCGGACACGGTGAGGTTGAACGCCACCACCACG
>JBGOTP010000351.1:0-5331 GCA_041476545.1 Vicinamibacteria bacterium
AGGCCGCGCGAAGAGAGATACGAGCAGCAGGAGAACTGCGAGCCCCCAACACCCACCAGAGCGCCATCCACCAACCCGCGCGATCCCGGCCCTCACAACGCACCACTGATCGTCTACTGGCCAGCCCTCACGCACTACCGATCACTACAGGCCCTCTTCTCGCAGGCCCGGAGCGCCGCGCAGGCCGGCGCCTTGGGCCTGCCTTCCTTGCGACCGGGACCTTCTCGGTGACGGGTTCGGTCAGCCGCGGCGGCGTGTGGCCCAGCGAGCCAGCCCTTCACCGGCTGCACGAGCAGCGACGCCACCTCGCGCCGCAGCGCTTCGTCGGAAGCACAGACCTGCCGCAGAAACGCCGCACGCTCCTGCGTGTCGGTCACGTGGATTGTGCGTTTCTTTCAACCCACACATTGAACGCCTGGAGAAACTTCGTCAGGAATTCTCGCGTCGACTCGTTGGCGAGCCGGCCATGGGCGTCGAACAGCTTGCTCGCGCCGCCGATGTAAGCTTCAGGCTGCGGCATCGCCGGAACGTTCAAAAACACCAGCGATTGCCGCAGATGATGGTTGGCGCCGAACGCGCCGAGTGCTCCAGGCGAGACGCTGATCACGGCCCCGGGCTTTCCATCCCACGCGCTCTTGCCGTGCGGGCCGGACGGGCGAGACGCAACATCGATCGCATTCTTCAAGACCGCCGGCACCGAACGATTGTACTCGGGGGTGACGAATAGGACGGCGTCCGCCGCTCTGATGCGGTCCCGGAAGTCCAGCCAGACAGCGGGCGTTTGGGCTTCCGCGTCTTCGTTGTAGAACGGCAGGTGCCCTATCTCGACGATCTGCAGGTCGAGCGTCTCCGGAGCCAGATCGCGCAGCGCGTTGGCCATCTTACGGCTCAACGACTCCCGCCGCAGGCTCCCAACGAGAACGGCGACCTGTTTGCGTGCCATCATCGCAGACCTGCAGTGCGAAGGTCAGCGAAGGAGTGCGTCCGTTCCGACATCGAACACGACCATCATTTCTCGTCGTCGTCGAGCGCGACTCCGTCGGCCTTCAACATGCGGGATCTCCGGAGCCGAACGGGTAGCGAGCGTCCAGTCTAGCTTTAGCAGCCAAAACTGCGCATCGTGATGAACCGACCGGTCCATGATGATCAGAACCGTATCATCAATCGCACAAGAACACGTAGCCCGCTGTTCGCCAGTCCGGTTCCCCACGCAGCTCGTTCGCCGCACTTACCCGCCGCCGCGCCGCCGCCGAGGGTCAAGATGGTTCTGGCTATGGCTAGAACACCAGCGTCTTGTCCGCCCACTGCGTCCATTCCGTGAGCTGGTCAAGCGAGCCGCCGCCTCAACGTGACAATACCGTTTGGGGTGTTGCGCTCCGACTACCAACCCCCCGTTCGGGTAAGTTGTGAGGTTTCTCACACCGACCAAGAAAATATCCCTCGCCCTGAAGGTTGCTCGCCAGTTGTAATCGACCGTGCTTCTGTTCAAAGTTCTTTCCCCTTGATGAGCGAGTCCCAATTTTTGGCACGGCTCATGCGTTAAATTGGGCCTAAGTTCGTGGGAGGTAACGAAGTATGAGCTTCTGGCTCGTTCTCGCTGGCGCGCTCATCGGATTCAGCGCCGCTCTCTTCATCGCATGGCGGACGTTGCAAGCGTATGCCGTCTACGAAGGGATGCACGTTTGCGCCTGTCCGCTTGATGGCACGCCGGCAATGGTGAAGTTGCGCGTCTGGCGTGCGGTGCTCAGTGCGCTGCGCGGGCGCCGGGCAGTGCAAGTCGTCGAATGCTCCCGCTGGCCGGAACGCGCCAACTGCAATCAGGCCTGTGCGGCGGAGGTCGAAGGCAACTGCCGCATCATCGCGCAATTTCACGCCGATCTCGCCCGTGAAACCGGTGGACCGTGGCTCCGCCGCTGGCGCAATCGGCGCCACAGCAGGGCGGCGGCACACTGACTGGTGCTGGAATTTCCTCGCGAATTTCGTTTACGGCATTCACATTTCCCAACCGGTGCGCAAGCACGGCGAGCCGCCGCCGTTCGTCACCGGTGAGCCGAAGGCGGTGACCACGCAGGTGACCACGAAGGATTCGGTCTTCTTGGATCGGATAGGCCAGCGCCTCCTGCACAGGTCATCGCTCGATCCATTCCACGAACGTTCCGATACTGTCCACGACGAGCATCACGCGCAACACGCGATCGCACGATCGGAGTGTGCTGTGCCGCGCGCCACACTCAGCCAGTCAATCCCACGAATGAACCGGGGAGCAGCTGAATAGACTCGGCTGCTGATTGATACGCTCCGGCTGCGTGGTCAGTCACGAATTGGAGGCGGTTGGCTTGCGGCCGCAGCCGCTCGCGAACTGCCGGACAGGGGGTCCGCCTGGGGTGGTTCCTCTGCGGCGTCGATTTGCCAGTCGTGCAGGCACTGTTGGCAGACATACCGCAGGGAACAACGGTTGTCGTGGTGGAGCCCCGCGCCCCCCGAGCCGCAGACAGGACACAAGACGATGCGTGGGTCAGTAACAACATCCATCGGCCAACCCGTGCCTTTCTTCGTCAGGACAACACCAGAGTGACGCGAGACATCCCCTGTCGCGAACCGGTGAACGCCCGGTGAACCGACGGTGAACCGCAGAATCGCGACACTGACGTGCAACACAAGTACCGCCGGTGTCAATTCGATACACACTTGCGAGGACTGGGAGGCCGTATTGTCCCAGAACTCAGCCAAACCGTCGCATCCGCCGCCGCGACACGTCACGCGGCCCGATCGTAATAGTTGAGGAGCCCACAGCGCGACCGACTTGACGCATGAAGAGGTCGTCGGAATGCGGCGGGAGTCCACAATTCATGTGTGGCGGAAGAAGAAGGCGTCACATTCGCTGTCTGAGGCTCGGGACATTTTCCGCAGTCTGCCGGGGAAACTCCGCGGGCGTCAACCACTGCCGGTTAGCGCGTTCAGCGTTCCCCCGGTGCGCTCGTAACCGCTCGCGAGTCGCACCTCGAGATCGTCAGCCACGGCCTTGACGCCGTAGACGCGAAGCGCCACGCGCTCGGCCGTCGCTTTCTCTGCATATGAGCCCACGTTGCCCCGAAGAGTCACGACGCCCTCTAGGTCCTCACGTGTTTCAACTGGCGATAGTCGGTGACGAAAGTGACGCTCGAACAAAGGCACCCAGGAGCTGAAAGCGCCGCCCATCTGCATACCACGCGCTGACGCACGCATGCTCCGCATAGGAGATGGCTCGGGCCGCAGCCTCAGCATAGGTCTCGCACGCGAATTGGGCGCGGCGGCTCCTGCCGTACACGACGAATCGGAGTCCCGACGATGTCTCTTCCGCGGCGATCACCACGTCATCATCGGCGAGAGTCGAGGGCCATTCCATGAGCATCACCTCCGGCGCGGGCGCAGGCACTGGTTCCGCTCGACTCCAAGCGACCGTGCTCAAAAAGGAGTGACCAACAGCCACTCAACAAGGCACCCGGCCAAAAACCGCGGTCACCGTTCTGCCTGCCCCGCTATCCTGCGGTCAAAGTGGAGGTGATTCAATCGGGCGATCTCTTAGGACTTGTCGGGGATGGCCCTACATGCTGATCGTCCGGCAGAGGGGCTGAGCCGGCAGTAAGATGAGCCACTGCACATGCCGAAGACTGCCAGGAAGCCACGTCGGTCGAAGAAGGCCAGGCGACAGACACGCTCGGCAGGCGGAAGCGACGTCACCGGCCTCAAAGAAGGCCTCGCCGTCAAGCAGGCCGCCCAACTCTACAAACGCCTGATCGAGATCCTGCCGGCCGGTGCGGTGCTGCGCGAAGGCGGCCGAATCACCATGAACCGGGCGGCGGAAGCGATCACCGGATACTCCCGCGCTGAGTTGCCGACGGTAGACGCCTGGTGTTCGGCGCTCCATGGTGAGCAGGCACATGAGATGCGCCAACGCTACGAGACGAGCCAGCGATTGCCAACGCTCCCGATGACCCGAAAGGACGGCCAACAGCGCCATGTCGAATTCGCGGTGTCCCGCCTCGACGACACGCGCGAGCTCTGGCTGATGCACGACGTGAGTGAACTGCAGGAGAGTGAAAGCCGCCTGAAGGCAATCGTGAGCAATGCCGTCGACGCGATCGTCACGATCGATGAACGAGGCACGATCGAAACCTTCAACCCGGCCGCGGAGCGGATGTTTGGGTACACCGCCGCGGAGGTGGTCGGGCAAAACGTCCGCCTGCTGATGCCACCGCCGTACCACGACGAGCACGACGGTTATATCGCCCGGTACTTACGGACACGTGAAGCCAGAATCATCGGCATCGGACGCGAGGTGGTCGGTCTCCGCAAGGATGGCACGACGTTCCCCTTGGACCTCGCGGTCAGCGAAATCGACCATCGCCGCCGCTTTACCGGCACGCTTCGCGATGTCAGCGAGCGCAGGAAGCTCGAATGGCGTCTCGCTGAAAGCCAGGTTGAGGAGCGCCTCCACATGGCCCGGGAGCTTCACGACGAAATAGGTGGCCATATAACGGGCATCGGCATGCTGGCTCAAACGCTCCAGACGCGGCTGGAGGAGGTGGGATCGCCGTTGGCCGTCAAAGCCGAGGACCTCGTCAAGAGCATCGATGAGGCCCACAATCGACTCCGGTCCGTCGCCCGCGGGCTGATGCCCGTCGAGGCCGTACCCGAGGGGCTCACGGCGGCTCTCCAAAACCTCGCAAAGCAAGCCGAGACGATTCATGTCATCTCGTGCCAATTTCAGTGTGACACACCGATCCATCTGGTCGACATGACGGCCGCCACGCATCTGTTTCGCATCACCCAAGAGGCGCTCAGCAACGCCATACGCCACGGCAAGCCCCGACACGTCACCATCAGTCTCACAGAGACTCAGGAGCGCCTCGAGGTCGCGGTGGCCAATGACGGAATCGGGCTGAACGAGATTCCTGGAGGGCATGCTGGCATGGGCATGCAGAGCATGCGTGCGCGTGCTCGCCTACTGGGAGGTGACCTGACCGTTCGCGCACGCGAAGGTGGTGGAATGGTGGTCGCGTGCCGGATCCCGTATCAACGAGACGCGCCAGCCGCGCGCGCCTGAGTGGGTCAACATGCCAGCACACGCAGCACCAGTCGGACCCAAGGGCCGGTCTCAAGCCAGGCAACTGAGGATCGTGATCGTCGACGATCACCCGATCGTTCGTAAGGGTCTGACCGAGCTGATAAACCACGAACCTGACATGGCCGTGTGCGGTGAAAGCGACACAGTCGCCGGGGCACTCGAGCGGATTCGCGTCGAGCGCCCCGATGTCGCGATCGTGGACTTGTCGCTGGGGTCCGCAAGCG
>JBGOTP010000352.1:0-5325 GCA_041476545.1 Vicinamibacteria bacterium
CAAACGGCGCGCCCGCACCAATCCTCGGGCCGTGCGTCAGCCCGTCAGAAAGTGGCCCCGGCTGATGGCCACGCACTCGGTCGAAGGACCGTGGCAGTTCAAGATCGTCTGACATGAACACCGAATTTCCGAATGGCATTACGCCTAAGGACCAGTAAGAATCTCCACCCGCTCGATGACGTCGCCCTCGAGAATCTGGTCGAGGATGTCGACACCGTTCAGCAGCTGCGCGAAGACCGGGTACTGGTGATCGAAACGAGGATTGTCGACAAGGTCCACGAAGACCTGGGCTCCCCCCAACTCCTGGTCTCCGGACGAGAGTCCAAGAGCGCCGCGGACGTGCGGCCACGACCCGGCTTCGACCCGCCTCTCATCGCCGGGACCGTCGCCCGCGTGCGGGATCAAGTTGAGAATCGTCGAGGTCGCGCCACCAACCATCATGCCATTGTAGTGACCTGCCTCGGCGAGCCGCGCGAAACGCAACACGGCGGCAGGTGCCTCCGAAGTGAAGAGGGCCAGCTCGAAGGTGCCGACACCCCGAATGGTCACGCGCGCGCGTGGCGCAGCCAGCCGCTGCAGATCGGCGGCGTTCAACCCCTGTCCCGTTCCGCGCGACGGATCGCCAGCCAGCGCCGCGGCGGATTGACGCGACGGCACAGTCCGGCCGAGCCCTTCCTGCGCGATTCGCGCCACGTCGTCGTTCGCGTCGGCCGACAGCGTTTCGAGCGTCTCGTGATCCTGGAGGACGGCCGCCGCTCGGGCCGCATACGCGCGGAGCCCCCACAGCGTCGAGATGGTGAACGGTCCGAGTACGTCCTTCGCCCGATCCGGCGCCGATCGCGACAGCCCCACCAGGGCGTGGGCCGCGCGATGCCAGCCGCGCGGCAACCCTGCATCCGGCCGCTCGTTCACCATATGGTTGAGCAAGTCGACCGCCTCCGGGTATACCCCGCAGTCGCCGAGCAGGTCAATCGCCACGAGCGCCACCTGGGTGTTTGGATCCCTGACCGCTTCAATGAAACTCTGGCAGGCCCCCGGTGTTCCCTTCCCTCGAAGGCCCTCGCTTCGGAGGGCTTCCATCCGAACTACCGACTGAGGATCGGCCATGCCTCGATGCAGCACCGACGCCGTGACGTCCGCCGTCAGTAGTCGGGCGGTGCCGGCCGCGCGCATGGCCAGCCACCGGACCTGCGCATCGGGGTCAATGGCGCCCCGCGCGATCACCGTGCCGTCAACCTCGCCCGCCGTTACCAGCGATTGGAACGCAAGCCGGCGAATGCGCGCGTCGCGCGGCGGCATCACCGGCGAACTCGACGGCAGCTGAGCGAGGGCTTCACCGCCGCCATTCTGATCATCGATCGCCCCGGCCACTCCGACCAACTCCCGCAGCATCGCGGTCGTCGTCACGTGTGGAGCAAAACGACCGGCGTTGGCGCGAAGGAACGACTCGAGTCCCTTGACAGCGCCGAGGCGATCGCCGACGACGTCGCTGTGCGCGCGGCCGACGAGCGCGCTTTCGACGCGCGCCATCTGGGTGAGGTCGGTCAACGGAAATCTTCCCAGCGCTTCGCAGATGGCCGCACGCACGCTCGACTCCTCTTCGGCATTCAGACGCGTCAGGAGGGTCGACAACGCGGACGACACTGCTGCGGCGGCGGCCGCTGTTGCCGCGCTCGCTGCCGCGGTTGACGTCTTCCCACCCGGAGCCGGTCTCACGCCGGCGCTCGGACTGGCCCCTGCCAGCGCGGACGCGATGGCGTCCGCGGCTTCGGACCGGAGCTCTGGAAGCGGCGACTTCAGCGCGACGACGAGGTCAGGGATAAGCGCGGGACGGCCCAGGCGCCCGAGCGCGCGGATGGCGGTTCTGGCCGTCTCTCCGTCGGCATTCCTGACGCCGGCCCGCAACGTGGCAAGGTCGTGCGCGTCCCTTGCGCCCCGCTCTTCCGCCAACAGAATGGATACCCTGGCGCTCGGGACGGTCTGCGCGATCGGCGCGGCCATGGCAAGCGTCAGGCCGATCGCGGTGAGCCATCCCTTCGCCATCATGCTCTCGCGTTTCGCGTGACCGCGGAGTACTCGAGCATCTGAGCCATCAGGTCCATGGGGTGCAAAAGAGCCACGTCCGTGATCGTATCGGCCGAGTGAGCCTCATCCTGCACCACGGCGGCTTTGTCTGCGCGTTCGAGCAGGCACGTGAGGCTCTCCAGTGTCATCGCGGCAGATCCACGCGCTCCTGATGCCGGGCAATGTGCACGGGCCAATGGCGCTCCGCGGTGATGCGTGCCCCCAATGCGGCGAGCGCCGGTGGTTCGCCGTGCACGAGATATGTCATCGCCGGGGCTCGTGAAAACCCCGACAGCCACCGCATGATCTCCCCGCTGTCCGCGTGCGCCGACATGGAGTCGATGCGTTCGATCCGCGCGGCCACGGGAATCTGGCGGCCCTTGATCCTCACCTCCGAGGCGCCCTCCACGAGCTGCCGTCCGCGAGTGCCGGCCGCCTGATAGCCGACAAACAACACCGTGCTTCTCGGATCCGGCAGACCCGCCGCGAGGTGGTACAAAACGCGCCCACCTGTCGCCATGCCGCTCGACGCGATCACAATTGCGGGCGTGCGTGAAGCGACGAGATCCTTCGACTGCTGCGGCGATGCGACGGTCGTCATACGCTCGGTAGCAAAGACGCTCACTCCACGCGCGGCTGGGCGCATGTCGGGATCGAGTTCTTCAACGCGGCTGCTATAGAACTGCAGGGCCCGATTCGCCATCGGGCTGTCGACATAGACGGGCAGGACCGGAATGCGCTTCGCGTCCTCGAGACGCTTGAGCCAGTAGAGCAATTCCTCGACGCGGCCAATCGCAAACGCCGGAATGATCAATTTTCCGCCGCGGGACGCTGCCTCCGTCACAATCGACGCCAGACGCGCGCCGTCATCGTCCGGCTCGTGAAGCCGGTCGCCGTAGGTCGATTCGACGAGCAGCACGTCAGCCGCGTCCACGGGCGTCGGGTCCGGCAGGACAGGTCGACCGTAGCGTCCGAGGTCGCCACCAAACAGGAGCGTCTTGCCGCCCGTGCGCACACGCGCGTAGGCCGAGCCGAGCAAGTGCCCCGCGTTGAGAAATTCGACCTCGAGACCAGGCACGACCGGCACCGGCCGGTTGAAGCCAACTGGCTGGAGCTGCGTCAAGGCCCTGTCGGCGTCCACGGCGGTGTACAGCGGCAGAGCGGGCTGGTGCTTCGTGTAGCCGTGGCGGTTGCAATCCCGCGCGTCTTCTTCCTGGATGTGCGCCGCGTCCGGGAGAACGACCGAGCAGAGATCCCGTGTGCCGGGCGTGCAGAAGATGCGGCCTCGAAACCCCTGGGCCACAAGCCGCGGCAGATAGCCGCAATGATCCAGGTGCGCGTGCGTCAAAATGACCGCGTCGATCGACCGCGGCTCGACGGGAAACGGCTGCCAGTTTCGCAAGCGCAGTTCCTTCAGTCCCTGAAAGAGCCCGCAATCGACGAGCACGCGATGCTCACCGAGATCGAGCAGATGTTTGGATCCGGTCACGGTTTCAGCCGCTCCGAGAAACGTCAGCGTCGCCATCGAATGACTATAGAGGGGAGAAGAGAGAAGGCAGAAGGCAAAAGTGAGGGTTCTGCTAAGCTGACGTGCGGATGCGGTCGGCTGTCTCTGGTGGAGATCTCCTCACGGCCCTGAAGGGTGATGTGTCGGTCTTCGGGGCGGAGTTGCGACCTCCTCGGGCTGAACTCGCCACGAGCGAGGGGATGGACGCGTGGATCGATACGTACCACGCGGTTCGGCGTCTGACCGCACAGGGCACGTACGTCTTTCTCACCGACGGCGCCGTCGGCGCCGACGAGGAAGACAATCTGCGCCACCTGATTGCAAATCTCGGGACGGACGCACCGCGGGAGAAGGTTGTCCCCTTTCTGACATCGAAGCATCCCCTCGACTACTGCCTGTCGTACGCTGAGCGGGCACACCAGAGCGGCTTCCCGGCACTCGTTGTCCTCGGCGGCGACAAGACGGTCGGCGTGCCGCGGTCGGTCGAGCACGCGTGGCAGCTCCGCGAGTTGCTGCGCGCACGGGACCACACGCTGGCGCTCGGAGGATGGGCCAACCCGTACGCCAATCCCGAACGGCAGGTCGATTTCCTCTCGGCGCCGAATTTCCATGCGGAGTTCTATCTCACGCAGATCGTGAGTCATCACGACCTGGCGCCGGTGGAGCAGTTCATCGAGATGGCGAGACGTCGAGCGCTGACGCTTCCGGGGGTGTTCGGCGTGTTCTTCTACCGCAGCGCCAACAGGCGGACGCTGGAGGCCCTGAAGAATTTTCTGCCTGTTCCAGCCGAAGGCCTGACGCGCGACTTCGAATCCGGCCGAACGGCCGAGGACGTGTGCGCGACGACCGTGCGGGCTCTATTGGACGTGGGAGCCCGGCACTTCTACATCAGCAACCTCCCCATCAGCCGCGCCCCAGCCACGCTGAAGAACATTCTCGAACGGGCGGCCGTGACTACGAGCGGTCGGTGAGCCGCTTCTGGTGCTTGCGGCGCAGGCGAGGGTACTGAGGACTGACCACCTGCTCGGTCCACGCACCAATGGACGCGGCGGCCTCACGGAGCATCTGCAGGTCGCGTCGTGAAATCCGATACTCTCCGGCACGGCCAGCGGCCTGGGGGAGGGCCTGGAGCAGATCGGTGATGTTCACACCCAACGCGTCCGCCAGCCGCGCGATCGTGTCGAGGGTTGGATTCCCCCGGCCCCGCTCGACCTCCCCGATGAACTTGTAGCTCAGTCCGGACCGCTCGGCGAGTTGTTCCTGCGTCAGCTGCTGGCGAGTGCGTATTTCGCGCAGCGCGGCTCCGAACCGCGCACGGACATCGTTCAATCCGGAAGCCTCCCGCCGCCAGAGTATGGAAGGCTCGGACCATTAGTGAACCCTGCATAGGTAAGATACGACTCAAATGATAGCACCTATATGTGTCATGATTGGACCGATGCAGGAGCCGCCGGGCGATCGGGCGGGGGTCGCGCGCAGGGCCATCGAAGAGCTCGTTGACCTGTTGCAGGTGCTTGCTCTTTCGATCGACGCGTCGCAACGCGATCCTACGCATCGATTGCAGCACATCGATATCCCCTACGTTGCTCGGCGTGTTCTGGTAACCGCGGAGAAGGTCGCCTCGCTGCTCGTCGCTCATGCGTCCGAACAGTCCACACGTGACTAGTGCCGTGACTCCGCGACACCTTTGTGAGGAGTTGTATCGCTCTGAGGACCGGTCCGGCGCTCTACTTCGCGAGGCGGGCCGCTCTCGA
>JBGOTP010000353.1:0-5322 GCA_041476545.1 Vicinamibacteria bacterium
CCATGGTCATGAGCGATCAGCGGTACCGCCTGATTGACCGCGACCGGTCGAGTGCGTTCTACGGCGCCGAATCCGGCATCGAGAAGCTGACCAGCGACCTGGGCAACCTGTTCTTCGTCACTGCCGCGCCCACCGCCGCGCAGTTGACGGCGCTGTCCACCACTCCGCCGGTGGTGCCAGACGTGACGTTCACGACGGCCGGCAGCGGGCTGGCGTACGGCGCGACGTACGTAGGTCCCTCGACCGCCACGATTACGACGGGCCCGTATGCCGGCCTCATGGCGTTGAAGAAGACGTACTGGCTCGATTCGTCCGTCCGGACGGCGTCCAACGGCGAGTCCCACCTGAGGCGCAAGATCGAGACGGTCGCGATTCCCGTGTTCCAGTTCGGCATGTTCTCGGACGTGGATCTCAGCTTCCACGCAGGGCCGAACTTCAACTTCGGCGGGCGCGTGCACACCAACGCGAACCTGTTCCTGGCTGAAGGCGGCGGCGCGACGCTGACGCTTCCGGACAAGGTGACGGCGGTCGGGCAAGTGGTTCGTCAGCAGCTCGTGAACGGCGTGCTCATCACCGACAGCGGTCACACCGGCACGGTGCGTGTGGCGACCGCGCCGGGCACGTATCGGAATCTGCTGGCGACTGAAGGCAGCGTCGCCGGAGGACCCGCAAGCGCGGCGAACGCGGCGTGGCCCACGATCTCGCTGAGCACGTACAATGGGTACATCCGCAGCGGCTTGACGGGCGCGAGGGTCCTCAACCTGCCGCTCCTGTCCTCCGGCGGGTCCAATCCCGATCTTGTCCGGAGGCCCCCGGTCAACGAGAACGTGACGAACCCTGAGCTGTTCCAGGAGCGTCTGTTCGGCAAGGCGAGCGTCCGGGTTCTGTTGTCCGACATCGCGGCTGACATCACCAACCTGCCGACCGTCACGGCCAATGCACCGATTCAGCTCGATGGCAACTGGCTCGCGGCACCGCCCGCCGGGTACGGTCCCGTGGGTGCCGGGCTTCCTCCTATTGCCAGGACGCCGGGCGCAGCGGGGACGGAATTCCTGCTGACGGCGAACGTGGCGTTGGGAGCGAACGTCACCATCACGCCGGCGGTGGCGCTGCTTCCGTACTACAAGCTTCCGGCAGGGGCGTCGATCCAGGTGACGAAGGGTGCGGCCGTTTACAACGAGACATGCACCGGGACATCGGGCACGCCCGCGGTTACGAACGCGAATTGGTTCACTGGCTGCACGCCAGTCGCGCCTGCGGGAGGTGTAGCCACGCCCGCGACAGTATCTGCCGTGATTACGACGGTGGATGGCAACAACATCTTGGTTTCCTCGCCGCTTGCTGTCGCATGGGCGGCGGGCAGCGGCACCATCCAAGTCACCAATGTCGCAGCCACTCCCGGCACCGCCAGATTTGCGCCGCGCACGTTCTGGGTACACAACAACAACAACACGGTTGAGCTGGTGACGTGCACTGGATACACCGCAACGACCTTCACCGGGTGCAATGTCCCAGCGAACATCGTGGCCACCGTCGCTAGTCCTGCGACCGCTACGACTGCCGGACTCTCGAACGCCGGCACCGGTACGATCGGCGGCTTCCTGAAGGTCGAGCGTCAGGACGCCAACGGCGTCTGGGCTGACGTGACGACTGAGGTCCTGAATTTCGGTTTTGCCGGCCCCAATCTCGGTGGCAGTGCCTGCGCTGACCCCACGCCCAACGCCATCCTCCGGATACAGCGGCTGCGCGACAATGGGGGCGGCGTTGCGTGCACCTATGCCGCCAGCCAGATTTCATCCGACTACCAGCCGAATGCGCTTTTTGACCCGCGCGAAGCGCTCTACCGTGACGTCGCGCCGGCCAGCGGCGTGAAGCTTGGCGGCGTGATGTATTACATCGCGCTCGATGTCAACAACCTGACGCGCTGGTTTGCGGGAGCCGGCGTGTATGCCGGCGGCAGCGGCACGACCGCGTTGAACAACGCCGGCTACTCGGTCTACTTCTCGGACCGCCGCAACAACCGGAACGCGGCCAACCAGGAGACGGGTCAGTACGGCTTCGAAGACATCGTCAACCCGGCCAGCGCCGCGGGCACGCCCAACGGCGCGCTGGATACGGGCGAGGACGTCGACGCCAGCGGCGCCGTCGACACCTACGGCCAGTTCCCGAGCTATAACGGATTGGCCAACACGGAGCCGCCCGGCGCGTTGGCGCCGCTCACTAGCCTCGGAGCCACGCCGGCGCGACCCACCACCGATGTCCGCGCGTCGCAGGCGCAGGTCAACCGGTCGCTCCTGTTCAGGCACGCGCTGAAGCTGATCAACGGCGGCCTCGGCCAGATCCCGTCGCCGGGGTTCACCGTTGTGTCGGAGAACCCTGTGTATGTCCAGGGGGACTGGAATGCCGCCGGCGGCTTCACCGACATCGACGGGCACAAGGCGACCGCGGTCATGGCCGACGCGGTGACCCTGCTGACGAGCAGCTGGAACGACACCACCTCGTTCGGCATCAACGGAGTTACCGGTGCCGCTTACAACGTCGCCAACCGGAACCGGACCGCGAATTCGTGGTACCGCCTCGCGATCATTGGAGGCAAGAACGTGCCGTTCCCGAGACCGGGCGCCGGCGCCCCTCCCCAGGACTTCGGTACCGACGGCGGCGCGCACAACTTCCTGCGCATGCTCGAACAAGGCGGGACGGTGAACTACCGCGGATCGATCGCGACCTTCTTCTACAGCCGCCAGGCGATCGGCGTCTACAAGTGCTGCGCGACCGTCTACGGCGCGCCGACGCGCGTCTTCAACTTCGACATCGACTTCCTCGATCCGGCGAAGTTGCCGCCGCTGACCCCGATGTTCCGCGACCTGAACGCCCTCGGCTTCACGGAGGAGATCAGGCCGGGCCAGTAATCGCGGGCGCCGGGTACGCAGAATCTGAGCGGTCGACGAGAGCCGCGTCGCGGCAGAAATTGCAACTGCGCGCGGCTCTTTACTTCAATCCCACCCGAAATCCGCTGTGTGTCGGCGGGCAGCCATGTTGCGTAAGCGACCGGCGTGTGCGCCGAATGCCTCCGCGCCGAGCGCGGCTTCTCGCTGCTCGAGGTGCTCGTTGCCAGTACGATTCTCGCCGTCGGGCTCCTGTCGCTCGCGCAGTTGCTGGCGCTCGCCACGACGGCCAACGCTGCGGCCGGGCGCGCCACGTATGCGGCAGTGCTCGCCGCCGAGAAGCTCGAGGATCTTCGCGCGCTGACGTGGGAGTCGCTCCAACGTCAGGCAGGCGAGTCGGCCGATCGCCTCGATCGTGCCGGCAGGCCGCTCGGAGGCGTCTTCGGAGCGGCTGCCTACACCCGCCGCTGGCTCATCGATCCGCTTCCCGCGGATCCGAACAACGCCCTCGTCATCCAGGTGATCGTCAGCAGCGGTCGAGACGACGCGCGGATCGTGGCCGTCAGGGCCCGGAGGGTGCCGTGAGAATGTCCACCCAGCCGGGCTTCACCCTGATCGAGACGATGATCGCGATGGCGATGACGATGGCGGTGATGGGCGCGATCCTCACGCTCGTCGATTCCGCGCAGGGCGTGTTCCGATCGCAAGGAGAAGTGCCGGACATGCAGCAGCGGCTCCGCGCATCAATCGATCTGCTCGCGGGGGACGTCAGGATGGCTGGTGGCAACGAGGCACCCATCAGGCCGTACCGCGTTGGCGACGTGCGCGACGATGTCGAGGCGGGCGTCTATTACCGTCCCGACACGATCACCGTGTTCTACGTACCCGAGAGCGCGACACCGGCGACGTCGGCCGTTGCAACCCGCACGTACTATCTGAAAGCCGACGCCGCGTCGGACGAGTTTGACCTGATGCAGTACGACGGGCGCGAGACGGACCTGCCCGTCGTCGATCACGTGGTCAGCCTCGCATTCGAGTACTTCGGCGATCCCCGTCCCCCGCAGCTCATGGCCAACAACGACGCGCCTGGCGATCCCATCAAGATCGATCCCGCGCTGCTGACGGACGGGCCGTGGTGGCAGGAGGCCTCCGGGCGGCGCACGTTCGATGCTGACCTGTTGCGCCTCCGGTCGGTCGGCGTGACGCTGCGCGTTCGAAGCGCGCTCGGCCCACGGTTCGTGCCCGACCTGCAGATCGAATTTCATGTCGCGCTGCGCAACATGATGCCCGGAACATAGCGATGCGTCGCTTGTGCCGCGCCGACGGCGCAGCCCTTCTGATCGCGCTGATGGCGATGTTGCTGATGCTCGCGCTTGGCACGGCGCTGACGCTGACCACGATCACCGAGACCAGGATTGCGGCGAGCTATCGCGACGGAATCGAGACGTTCTACGCGGCGGACGCCGCGATCGAGCGCGCGGTGGAGGATCTGCGGATGATGCCGGATTGGAACGGCCTTCCCGCGAGCGCAACGACGTCCACGTTTGTCGATGGCCAGCCGGGCGGCGCGCGGCCACTGGCCGATGGCACAACCATTGACCTTACGGAAGGCACGGCGATGGTCCGGGGCGGGGATGGTCCGCGGTGGCGCCTGTTTGCCTACGGTCCGCTGGCGTCCATGCTGCCGGCAGGGAGGGTCAACTCGCGAGCCTATGTCGTCGTGTGGATTGCCGATGTCGATGCCCCGTTGGCGCAGGACGGCGAGGCCCTGGCGCTCCTGGCGCATGCCTATGGCCCCCAGGGTGTTCGGCGGGTCATAGCCGCGTCAGTGGCCCGGACCGACCTCAACGGTTCCCTGGGAATTCGGGTCCTGTCCTGGCGCGAGGGACCCTGAAGTTGGCACGAGATCGAACCGAAAACATCAGAGTGAGATCCGCTTGACGCAGGTGCGATCGGGCCGGAGAATCTCAAAAAGGAATGGTCATGAAGCTCACTGTCGTGGTCGGTCTCGCCGCGTCCCTTGCCATGAGCGCTGCTGCGTCCGCCCAGACGCTGGGCGATATCGCCCGCCAGGAAGAGGCGCGGCGCAAGACCGTCAAGACGCCGGCGAAGGTGTACACGAACGGGAGTCTGAGGGCCGATATCACGTCGACGCCTCCGCCGGCAGCAGGCACACCCGGGTCGCCGGCACCTGACGTGGCGAGCCAGCCGCAGGAGAGCGCGCCGGCCGCGCCGGCCGACACTCAGGCAAAAGACGAAGCGTACTGGAAGAAGCGCATGCTCGACGCGCGCACCGCGCTCGACCGCGCGCAGTCGTTTGCCGAGGCGCTGCAGACGCGCATCAATTCGCTCTCCAACGACTTCACATCGCGCGACGATCCGGCGCAGCGCGCCAAGATCGCGTCCGATCGCGACAAGGCGCTGGCCGATCTCGATC
>JBGOTP010000354.1:0-5313 GCA_041476545.1 Vicinamibacteria bacterium
CTGGGCGCTCACATTAGAACCGACGAACATCACGAGCCCGAACAACGACCAAGTGATGAGGCCTGCGAAGATGCTCGCCTTCATAGTACCCTCCTTCGTTGTCTGGATTGGGGCACGCTCGGATATGGCGTGCCGCGTAGCAGCTTCTCCACTACTCCCCTACGGCTGGTTGACAGACTTTGCTTTACCAGACGCTGCCGTGCTCCCCCATCTTTGGCCTTCTTTCTCCCGAACGAGGAGTGTTATCCGGGTATCGGTTGGGTTTCCGGTGCTTCCGGCAACGGTACTTCGAAGGTTATGCCTTGATCATGAGTTTCCTGCGCAGCCTTGGGCATGTCCGCTACGCTGGCCCATGAGAGCGCCGACAGAACCAGAACAAAAGCCGCGACCATCCATATAATCGTAGGCCGTTTGGCGTTCATCATCACACGGTTCATCGTCGCCACCTCCCGCGTCCCGAAGGAGACCGCAACGGCACTTTGTTGGCCCCGCTCGCAACCATCGTCACGAGAGCAATCGTTCGCAAAAGGTGCGCAACGTGGCGCGTCCGCAGCTTCATTTGCGCGGAGGTGTAGTCCACAACGGAGCACGTCGACAAGAGGGGATTTTCCCCCGCGGGGTTTCTGCCTATCCCACTGGAGGGAGGAGGGCGACACCGTGCGTAAGCATATGGCCCACGAGCGCGGCAAGGCGCCGCTGGTGGAAGCGCAGCTTCAGGCGTTCGAGGTAATGCTCGACCGTCCGACCGCTGATGCCGAGGATGGACGCGATCTCCTTGAATGTCTTGCCGCTGGCGACGAGCTTGATGATCTCGCGCTCGCGGGGACTCAGGTGACAGCCATCGATGGGCGATAGTTGCCGGCCGACTTCGGCTGACTGCGGTATGGACTGTGCGGTCAGAGCTGCGCCTGTGACTGCTGCACCAGATTCCGTCGAGTGGCGCGCGGTACCGCGCAACTGTTCTCGCAGCTGCGCGTTCTGAATCGCGATGCTGGCGGTGTCCGCAAGCTGCGTGAGCAGGGCGGCGTCATGGTTGCTGAACCGCCACGGTGTACGCCGGGCGACGCCGAGCGTACCGAATGCTCCCTCGCGGTTGCGCAACGGTACCGCCAGCACGCCGCGTGCGCCGGTCATCAGTGGAATGGTGCGCACCATGGCGCGCGCGTCGCGCGGGACGCCGACGCTGCGCACGCTGCGCCCCGCAGTGATGACCAGACCGTTCAGGCTTCCATCGAGCGGAAGGCACGTCCCCACGATTGGCGCACCCGTGCCGTGTACGGCGACGATCTGCAACTCGTCGCGCGAGTCGGTCAACAACGCAATCGTCGCCATGTCCGAGTGACACAGACGGGCCGCCGCGCGGGCGATGCAGGACAAGAGCGTCTCCGGCGATGCGCCGACCGCAATCGCCGTGGTAATCTGCCGCTGCGCGCGGACCTCGGACTGACTGACCAGTGAAGTCATAGCGCCCCCCTTGCCTGGCTACGCTGCACGGCACTTCGTTGCGTGCGAGAATTTTGCCGAGGCCTAGTGACGTCCTGGGTCGGATCGTAGGAAGTCCAAACGGCCTTTTTGGTTGACGTAACACCCACTATCCGACCTTCGCCCCGCTATGCCCAAGCACAGCTTCGGACATCTCCCTCCGCATGAATCAGTTAATAGAAAATTGCGCGGATGCAGGGCCGGCCAGAGCGGCCGCCGCAACGAGCGCGGCAGCGTTTAGCGCGATGATCCGTGACACAGAGGCTTCCTCCTTCAGCGACACGTGCGCGGGCGGCAATCGTCCGCCAACGCTAGCGTCGCCGTCAACGGTATTTCGAGAGAAGTGATCACGCTGCTCGCAATCGGAACGAAAGCGGACAAGAACTGCCCCATTCTGAGGCACCTGGGGATGGGCCGGCTGAGCTTGCGCGGTCCAACGATTGCCCACGCCCGCTTCAGGCGCAGCAGATACCGCGCGACGTTTGGGGGCCGCTCACCCGACCCCGCTCCGTTCACACGACGATCCACAACTTTTGACACTGTAGCGAACGGCAGTACAAAGGCGAACGTCCGAGATCGAACGTTATGTTGCCTGCCAGCGCGAAAAGGCCGCTAAAGATTACTATCAACCTCGGCGGCTCCGCGTTGCCAATGGACCGTCGCCTGATCATAGGGATCGCCCCAGCGATCGAGACTCGGGGGGCGGCTATCGACCACCTGCATCGCTTCGATCTCGCAATCGGCGCCGATCCACCGCACGGCACGTTGCCTGGCGTACACGCCGTGCCGATCACTGCTTTTAGCTCGCGGTGCTGCAACGCCAAGCCGATGCGGCCCTACGGGGTGTGAGCCGCCGCGACTCTTCGCATGGCTCGATTGTGTGGCGCTGCGGCCGCTGCCCGCGATGGCCTCCGTCGACTATGGCACCAAGTTTACTGCG
The DNA here is from genome assembly GCA_041476545.1 of Vicinamibacteria bacterium. Lineage (GTDB taxonomy): Bacteria > Acidobacteriota > Vicinamibacteria > Vicinamibacterales > CAVVIG01 > JBGOTP01. Next base: position 2,423 of record JBGOTP010000354.1, read on the forward strand.
CGGGCGTCACGAGCGTATCGGCGCGGGGTCGCTCTCGATTCTATCCATTCCGGAAACCTGTCGAACACGCCTACATCGATGTTCTAACGGGCGCGTGGGTGACGAGTGCTTGGACGTGCATCAATTCGCGTCGCTCGCCGAAGCGCAAGTAAGAGTGCAGCCAGCGCAACCTTAATCTATGGCGGGTATATATCCATTTCGCCCGTCCGGTGTCGCGACTAGTGTTAGCCCCAATGAGCCATCAGTTGGCTTCTCTCTGAACACAAGGTAAGTGACCAGGCTACGCCACGCCGAAATTTCTTTCACCACCTCCCCACGATCAAAGCGTGCGCTCTTGCCTTTCTTGCCTGGAGTATAAGAATCATGGTGAAGGACAATCCATGGGTCATCTCTGGTAACGTACTTGGTGAACACCTCGTCAGCATTCAGCAAATGCGACGAGACTGAGTTAACCCGAAGATAGAATGGTCCTAACCATTTATCGGCGAACAGGTCGCGGGGCGCGCTAATAACCACTGGAAGTACATAGCCCGCTGGCAGCCGCTCATCGAGGCGGCCAGGCTGAAATGCGATTGAGTCCCAACGTGGCTCGATCTTCCATCCAACTCCCCGCGAAGGCGGGTCTGTGCCCAGCAGCCGAGCGGGCACGAAAAACATTGATCCGTTGCCACCGTGTATCTTGTCTGGGAGTTGCGGCCAGAAGGAATCACCGACTTGATATCGCTTGCCCCGGATCGTGACGCCGTCTGACGGATTAAACTGGGAACGTGAATCAGCATCCCAGTACAACACAAGGCGATCGTTCGTGCTAAGACTAGAGTCTGTGCGGTTGTGCGTTACGAATTTGTCGACAAGCTCGAACCAGAGGCGCGGCCACGGATCGATCTCGTTAGCCTTGAACACAACCCAACCCGCTTCGACATCCTGCCGCGATCCGTCGAGAAGCTCTGGCTTTCCGTCGGTCCAGCACTCATGGTCTCTGCAGAAAGGGAATGGAATCGCGGTGCAGCCGCAATTCGCGTCCTTTCCCCAGAGCCAATGGGCATGGACGCAATCTGAGCAGCCCGGAGTGTGCACGAGCGGATTGATCCCCGGCAAATCCACGTGTGCCCGACCACTCTGATGCCAATTGTCCCAATCGCCTCGCTCGCCAAACACTATCACCTCGCGACTGTCTTCTTCGCGGAGCCGACCATTGCCGAGTTCTTCTATGTGGCCGAAGAGCGAGAGGTCATCTGCAGTCAGATTGGCTGAGCCTTTGCCACTGGCGTCGGGATCAAATTCCAGCCGCTGGACCGACTTAAACAAGACCGTTGCCTGGCTGGGAGGGGCAGTGTCGAGCGCCCAGGTAATGGTCGGCCAGAATCTAACGCACGGGACACTCTCTGTAGATTCGCAACGATCAGCTGGATCAAAGTGATCGAATCGATAGTCCTGATCTACAAGGACTCTCGTGCCGTCTGGTGCGGTAACGCGATAGGTCGCACCAACGCCAACGTCAGCGCCAGTGCTTCGGCATCGCGCCTTAATCAGCGTTGACGATAGCGAAACGCCGTCGCTAGTTGGCAAGTGTGCGAGTGGGCTAGGTGTGAGACGACCGTACTGAAAGTCCGTAAGAGTCTCCTCCTGGACTACAACATAAGGTACGCTCATCCTGCGTGCCACAAGACGCGGACCGAATCTCAGATCTTTAAGCACCAATCCTTCGTGTGCGGACACCTCCGCGGCAAATACCCATCCGTCATCGCTTTGCGCGATGCAAAATGGACTTCCTATCGGCGGTGGGACATCAATATTATTTGGTGGTGTCGTGGTGAGCGCTGCCTCCAACGCAAAGAATGTCCTGGAGCCGGGAGTGAGCGGGGGCGCGAACTGCAATACGCCGCTGTGCTTATCGACATCGATATCCGCGAACGTCACTCCAGGACCTTCATAGCCGGTTACTCCACAGTATGGTGGCGTCCCAAGGTAGGTGCAGAGCCCATCGTTGTCGAAGGCGAAAATAGCGGCACCCTCGGATGAAATTGGTAGCGATGTATAGGTCGTGTGCGAGTCGTTACGAACGCCTACAAGTGTGTCATCGGCACCGTCGTACGGAAATAGTTGGTTTGTATCGCCGAGCACGAAGGTGCCCTGATCAGTAATCCAAATGAGTAACGAACAGCTACTGTTGGCACCGACCGCGGGGCACTCGAGATACGGAGGTGATGGTGGTGGAAGCGGAGCGTCTACGCTCGGCAGCGGTGCACTGAGCGGATCGGCGTAGCTCAAGTCCACCAACAGTGGTGGTGCCGCCAAGCATAGGATGGCGCCAACGACGAACAAAGGCAACGGCACACGGCGTTGCGTGACGAGTCGTAACGATCCGCTGCCCTGCATACGAACCTCCTCGTGCTTGCGAAACGTAGGCGTTAAGTGCGCGCGAATGTATGGCAGCTTCAAAGGAACGTGGCGAACGTCCGGATCCGCGACCATCTCCTTGAGCTAGTCTGTCGTCGACCCGCGCAGACGTCAGTTAGTTAGTAAGACATCAAAACCTGGTGCGCGGGCACCCAAACCTAAGTTCTAATACGAACCCGTCGCACGCTCTCACTGGCGCCCAGGATGCTGCTACCGCTCGGCAGCATGCGGTAGGCCGTGCATCGGGGTCAAGGAAATACGGATTGCCGGGGCGTGAACCATTCTTTGTCTGCCCTAAAACGACGCACTCGCGCTACAAGGCCGACGGATCACGACCGATGTCTGAGGCGCGGCCCGTTCACTTCTTCCAGGCGAGGTTATCGGGCTCGCGACTGCGCAGCGTCACCGAGATCCCCTCAGCGAGATCCGCCGTCGACGATCTCGTCGCCGAAAGATGCTGTCGGGTTTGTGGCCGCTGATCCGCATCGCCA
>JBGOTP010000355.1:0-5272 GCA_041476545.1 Vicinamibacteria bacterium
GAACCCGTGTGAGCGACGCGTCTCACGCGGCAGTTGGGAAATCGCACCGGAGCGCCGAAATCCGCCGCAGCTCACGGAGCTGCGGCATGCCACCGACGCTTCGCGAAGGGGTGATTTCCCGCGTCGTCGAACCGGTCGCGGGCGCCACCGGCCCCGACGCGGGAGACAACCGTCGCGGACATCATGGAGTGGCGCGGCTCAACGGGACGACTGCTCGTGCGGCCGTAGCCGACGCCGTCCGGCTGCCTCACGCAACAACGACTCCCGCGATACGGTTGTCACAAGTGTTTCAGCTCGAGCGACCGCCGGTCAGAGTCCCAGGCGATCCATCAGCAGCCGGGCGAACTCGGGTCCCTTGCCTTCCTCTTCATGCTTGAAGTACACGAACACGTCTCGACATGCCGACGTCTCGCACGTGACCGCGTCCGCCCAGCGCTTGATGTCGTCCGGCGTGTATCCCTCATCCCGCAGACGGAAGTAGGCGTAGTCCGCGGTGATGTGGACCGGCGTCGACAGTTTCTCGCTGTCGGCGATGCAGAGCGCGAGGTTCCTGATCTTCAGTCGCTCCACGACGTCGTCGTCGAACCACGACGGATGACGGAACTCGAACGCGGCGCAGACCTTCGGCGGCAAGATGTCGAGAAAGGCGTCGAAGAGCGCCAGATCCTTCTTCAGGTTCGGCGGAAGCTGGAAGAGCAGCGCGCCGAGCTTGTCGCCGATCGTCCCCGCCACTCGACAGAACGACGCAACCAGGTCGCCGCAATTCTTGAGGCGGCTGTCGTGGGTGATCCGGCGCGGCGCCTTCAGCGTCAGCTTGTAGGGCGACGGCGTCTCGGCCGCCCACTTGGCGACCGTCGACTCGTTTGGCATCCGATAGAACGTGTAGTTGATCTCGACGGTCGGGAACCGGGCCGCGTAGTACGGCAGCATCTCCGCGGCCTTCAGTTTGGCCGGATAGAAGCTCCCCTTCCACTCGGGGTAGTTATAACCAGAGGTACCAATCCAGATCATCGTAGCTCTCGGCTTTCGGCTCTCAGCTTTCGGCGCTGAACGCTGTTAACTGTAAACTATTGACATGCGCTTTTATCTCTTTCCCGCGGGCGTGGCCCTCACACTGATGGCAGCCGGCTGCGGCAAGAAGGCTGAAGACAGCCACGAATACACGTTGCAGGGGCAGGTGCTCTCCCTCACGGCAGACCACAAGGAAGCCAACATCAAGCACGGCGAGATCAAGGGCTTCATGCCGGGCATGACGATGCCCTACAAGGTGAGGGAGGCGAAGGAATTCGAGAGCGTCGCCCCGGGGGATCTCATCAGCGCCACGCTCGTCGTCGTGAGCAACGACGCCTATCTGCGCGACGTCAAGAAGACCGGACAGGCTCCGCTCGAACAGGCGCCGCCCGAACCGCCGGCCGCGTCTTCTGGCTTCGAATTGCTCAAAGAAGGCCAGGCGATTCCGGCCGCGCGCTTCATCGATCAGGACGGCAAGAAACGAGAGCTGGCCTCGTTCAGCGGGAAGGCGCTCGTCATCACCTTCATCTACACGCGCTGCCCGATGCCGACCTTCTGTCCGCTGATGGACCGCAACTTCGCCGCGCTTCAGGAGCGCATCAAGGCCGACCCGGCGCTCAACGTGCATCTGGTGACCGTGAGCTTCGACCCACTGACGGACACGCCTCCGGTTCTCAAGGAGCACGCAGAGAAGCTCGGCTTCGATCCGAAGATCTGGACGTTCCTGACCGGCGATCGCGATGAGATCGATCAGTTCGCGGCGCGGTTCGGCGTGTCCGTTGCGCGCGCCATGACCGATCAGAAAGACATCACCCACAACCTGCGGACCGCGATCGTCGATCGCACCGGCAATCTGGTGAAGGTCTACACCGGCAACGAGTGGACACCCGCCCAGGTCATGGCAGACATCAAGGTCCTTGTCGGAGTGGATTAGAAGCGCGTTGCCGAGCCCTCAGCCCTCGACCCTGAGCCCTGATTCTGTCACCGGCTCCAGAACATTCACGCCGCGCGAACGCCGGCTGATCGCGCGCCTGCGCACACCGCTCGACGTGCAGCGGTATCTGAACCGCCTGCCGTACAACACGGAGCCCGCCCCGGCCGGCGCGACCCTTCGCAGTTTCCGTGGTGTCGTGCGCGAGGGATGCGCACACTGTCTCGAGGCCACGTTGTTCGCCTCGGTCGTGCTCGAGCAGCACGGGTACCCGCCTCTCGTGCTCAGTTTCGAGTCGATCGACGAGCTGGACCACGTCATCTTCATCTACCGGCACTGCGGCAAATGGGGATCCGTCGCACGCTCGCGCGATCCCGGTCTTCACGGCCGGCGTCCGGTGTTCGCGACGCCGCGCGCGCTGGCCCTCAGCTACGTCGACCCCTATGTCGACTTCACGGGACGTGTGACAGGCTATGCCGTGGTCGACCTGCGGGTGCTCGGCACCTACGACTGGCGTCTCGCCGACACGAATGTGTGGAAGGTGGAACGGATGCTGCTCGACCATCCCCATCGGCGCATCGTCACATCGAACGTCCGGTACAGCCAGCTCCTGAAGCGCTATCGGGCGTTCAGGCAGAAGCACCAGGGCAGAAAGCCGATCTACTACCGGCGGCGGGAGCGGTGGACAGAGCTGCCACAGGAATTTGGTAGTTGAGGAATTACCCGATTGCCCAATTCCCCGATTATCCAATTCCTCTAGTCGAGGTCAAAGTCCCTTGTGGGCTTCGTGATCGGTTCCTTGTTCGCCTGCTTCAGCGCTTCCTCGAAGCGGCGGGACAACGCATCACCGCGGCCCTTTTCGGCATCGACCGACTGCTGGAAAACAGCCTCGCGCCGTTCGGCCTGCTCCGCCAGCAGACGATGGGCGTCGCTCAACTCGGGCTTGTTGCCGCGCTCGGGTTCATGATGAGAGACGATGCGGCCCAGATTCACGTCGATGACGAGCGTCGTCTGGCAACAGGGACACACGACTTCCACTTCCGACTTGAGTCGCGCCATCAGCGTTTTCCTCGCAGGGCTTCGTCGAGCGGTGTGCCCTGAAAATCCTTCTTCAATTCGACCGCCTCACCGTTACGCCGGCGCGCGTTGAGCCGCAAGTCCGTAATCTGTGCCCGCCGGAAATTGAACCGCTGTCCGTAGCCGGAGACGAAGGTGTCGAGCTGTGTCTGGAAGCGCGCGTGAGCCGCGATGGATGGCACGAGCGCCCGGTAGTAGTTATTCACCCAGATCTCAACGTTGAGCCACTCATCGGTGGATTGGTTGTCCACCGTCAGCAGGCCGCCATCGAGTCTCATGGGCTCTTGAGGCAACGTGGGCGCGCAGGCGGCCACAAGAAGCGCCGAGAGGAGAACGACGCCAATCGCACGCATGGGGCCACTATCATAGCGTAGTGAGTCCGGCCACCTCGATCCGCATCGTCACCTACAACGTGCACCGGTGTCGCGGGATGGACCGCCGCACGCGGCCGGAACGCGTCGCCGCGGTTCTCAGCGCCATCGGTGCGGACATCATCGCCCTCCAGGAGGTGCTCGGCCCGGGTCCGAGCGGTGGAGGCCAGGCCGCTGCGATCGGTGCCGCGCTCGGCATGGGCTGGGTCATGGCGCCGGCACGCCATTTTCGGGGACATCAGTTCGGCAATGTCGTGCTCAGCCGTTTTCCGATCGCCAACCATCTCCAGCACAATCTGACGTGGAAGACGTGTGAGCCGCGCTGTCTGCAACGGGTGGAAGTGCTGGTCCAGGGACACACGCTGCACCTCTACAACGTCCATCTCGGCACCGCGCTCCTCGAACGACGGTATCAAGCGGAGCGTCTCGCGGCGATTGTGTCGGACAGACACGTGGGCGGGACGAAGCTGGTCCTCGGCGACTTCAACGAATGGATGCGCGGGCTGACGACCACCCTGCTGAGCAGCAAGTTGAAGAGCGTGGACCTGCGCGACTATCTGAAGCGGCGTTTCACGTACCCGGGCCTGTTTCCGATTCTTCACCTCGACCACATCTACTACACCGGTCACCTGGAGATCGCCGGCATCGAGCTGCCGCGCACGCGGCTCTCGCTCGTCGCGTCCGATCACCTGCCCCTCGTCGCGGACGTCAGGATCGGGTAGCGGCCGTCTCGGCCACCAGACTCCGTTGCCGTTGTGCCTGTCGGCCGCAGTGGCGCGCGCAGCGATCGCCCGAGTGGCTGCGACCGATTTGGCGTGCTGGGCTGGCGGCCGGACGACATCGGCGGCAGCCCCCGGTCACCGATCGTATGCCGCGATCGGCGATCGCCGGCGACCGGACGACGTCGACCACGATTGAGTTTGTCACCTCATTGGTGTCCGAAGCCAAGAACGTGCTGCGGCAGCGAACGTTGCGAGCGGCGCGTCCCGCGCGACAGTCGGGAAACCGAATCGTAGGGCCGAAATCCGCGGCAACTCACGGAGTTGCCGCATGCCGCCAGCAGATCCCGAGATGAGGTTTCCCGCGCCGTCGAGCGGTTCGCCGAGCAGCATGTTTCTGGCGTGACGCTGACGACGTGACAAAGTCGGACGCCGCGACACCGTCTGGAAAAAGTGTTCTAGCAGGCTAGATCGACTCGGGCTCCTCGCCGAAATCGAGATCCAGCGGAACGGGCTGACGTGCGCCGCGAACGGCCGTCGCGGCCGGCACCGCGCCCTTCGGCGTGGCTCGCGCTTCCTCGTAAATCCGATCCGGCACCTCGTGCAAATCCCAGGCAAGGCCGAGCGCGGCCATCAGCCGGATCACGTACCAGGTGAGATCGAACTCCCACCAGTAGAAGCCATTGCGCGCCGCGCGCTGATAGCGGTGATGGTTGTTGTGCCACCCTTCGCCGACGGCGAAAAAGGCCGTGATCGGATTGTTGCGCGAATCGTCGATGGTATTGAAGCGCCGCGAGCCGAACAGGTGATTGACGGTGTTGATGGCAAACGTCGCGTGCGCAAGCGTCATCGTCGGCAGGCAGAAACCCCACACGAGCCATGGCAGCCCGCCGATGAGGTACATCGACACCGCCAGGAGCAGCGGTGGGAGGAAGAAGAAGCGATCGAGAAAGACGATCTCCGGACACTTCGAGAAATCGCGAATGACCGGATTGGTCGCTTCGAGTCGATCGTTTTTCGCATCGTTCAGAAACCAGCCGATGTGCGCGTAGTAGAATCCGCTGACGGCCGGGCTGTGCGGATCCCCTTCGCGATCGGCGAAGCGGTGGTGATTCACGTGATGTCCGGCCCACCAGAGCGGCCCCTTCTGCATCGCCGACGCC
>JBGOTP010000356.1:0-5270 GCA_041476545.1 Vicinamibacteria bacterium
ATCGAGTGGGCCAAAGACGGCCTGACGGGCAACCTCTTCATCGTTCAGGCCCGTCCCGAGACGGTCCATTCGATGAAGTCGCGTACGGCGGCGGCCGAGGTTTACCGGCTGAAGGCCACGCCAGGGTCACCGATCGTGACCGGTCAGGCCGTGGGCGAGCGAATCGGCGCCGGCCGGGTGCGGGTCGTACGGGACGCCGGTCGGCTCGGGTCGGTGCAGCCGGGAGATGTCCTGGTGGCGGAGATGACCGACCCGGATTGGGAGCCGGTGATGCGACGTGTCGCCGCGATCGTGACCGACAAAGGTGGTCGTACCGCTCACGCCGCCATCGTATCCCGCGAGTTCGGGCTGCCGTGCGTCGTGGGGACCGAGCACGCGACGGGCCTGCTGCACGATGGCGACGAGGTGACCGTATGCTGCGCCGAGGGCGCCGAAGGCCACGTGTACGCCGGACGCGTGCCCTTCGAGATTGAACGCATCGATGCGTCGAGTCTTCCCCAGACACGCACTCAGGTGATGCTCATCGTCGGTGATCCCGGGCGTGCGTTCGGCTTGGCCGCCATCCCCAACGCCGGCGTCGGACTCGCGCGCACCGAGTTCATTGTCACCAATCACGTTGGCATCCATCCGATGGCGCTCGCGCGCTATCCGGCGCTGAAGGATGCACAGGCCGTCAAGGAGATCGCGGCGAGAATCGGCGGCGAGGATGCCCGCGACTTCTTCGTCAGGCGTTTCAGCGAGGGCGTGGCGCGCCTTGCCGCCGCGTTCTATCCGAAGCCGGTGATTGTCCGCACGAGCGATTTCAAGACCAATGAATATGCGCAACTCGTTGGCGGACGCGAGTTCGAGCCCGGTGAAGAGAATCCCATGCTGGGGTTCCGCGGGGCGTCGCGCTACTACGACGCGCGCTACGCGGATGGATTCGCGCTGGAATGCGCGGCGTTACTGCGTGCGCGTCGAGACCTGGGGCTCACCAACATCAAGGTGATGATCCCGTTCTGCCGGACGGTGGAGGAAGGGCGCCGCGTGATTGACGCCATGGCGGCCAACGGTCTCCGCCAGGGCGAAGCGGGGCTCGAGATCTATGCGATGTGTGAGGTGCCGTCGAATGCCATCCTGGCCGAGGAATTCCTTGGTGTATTCGACGGTTTTTCGATCGGGTCGAACGACCTGACCCAGCTCACGCTCGGCCTCGATCGCGATTCTGGAACGGTCGCGCACCTCTTCGACGAACGCAACGATGCCGTGCGATGGCTCATTGCCCGCGCTATCGCCGCCGCGCGGCGCCTCCACAAGCCGATCGGCATCTGCGGTCAGGCGCCCTCCGACTACCCCGAGTTTGCGGCGTGGCTCGTCGGCCAGGGCATCGACTCGATTTCACTCAACCCGGACGTCGCGATCGCGACCGCCGTGCGCATCGCCGCCGCCGAGCGTGCGGCCGCGCTTCACCCCGCGTAGGCTGGTGACGCGCCTCGGCGGAATCCCGGGGCAGCGCGATTCAACCGATGGCGAAGGCAGCTCATTTGCAGTCATCAACAATCGATAGCGGTGCGCGCCAGGGAATTGCGTAAGATGGCCGCGGGAAATGGCGCGCGCTGTCGAGAAACCGGCGGTCTTGCGAGAAAGCGGCAAGCTCTCGCCAACAGGAGCGATTATGAGGGTCTTCGAAGTCATGACTGAAGGTGTTCAAACGGTCCCGCCATCGATGGCGGCGCCCGACGCGTGGGAGGTGATGCGTCGCGCGGGAGTTCATCATCTGGTCGTCAAGGAAGGGTCGGACGTGATCGGCGTCCTGTCCGATCGGGATACGGGAAGTCGCGCCGGGGCCAGCGTCCGGGCGGGACGAACCGTAGCCGACCTCATGACGAAGCACGCGGTGACGATCGGCTCGGCCGATACCATTCGCCAAGCGGCGAACTTGATGCGGGGCCGAACGATTGGTTGCGTGCCCGTGGTTGATGCTGGGCGCCTGGTGGGCATTTTGGCCGTGTCCGACCTGCTGGAGCTTCTCGGCCGTGGCATCGAGCGGCCGATGAAGAAGTCGCGCCGAACGTCGCCTCGCCGGCTGCCCGGTTCCAAGAGCCGTCGCCCTGGCGGCGCGCGATAGCGCCAGGCGCATGTCGTCCTCCGCGGCTCCGGGATTTCCCCACGGCGCTGCGGAGAATCCCGCAGCGTCCATCCCGCCACCACTGATTTCCGCGGCGCAAGACGTGGCCGTTGTGCAGGGCGTTGGCCCCGCCGTGTTGGCAGGCGGGGGTACCTGCCACGACTTGGTATGGTGGTTGCTGACTCTCCGGCTGAACCGCAACTGACAGGAGAGAAACAATGACCAACAGTGAACTCAAGCAGCATGTGGAGAGGTCTCTCGACTGGGAACCGAGTGTCGATGCCGGCGACATTGGGGTGTCCGTGATTGAAGGGGTCGTGACCCTGCGAGGCAACGTGGGTTCTTATGCGGAAAAGAGCACCGCCGAGCGGGTCGCCCTGCGCGTGTACGGGGTGAAGGCCGTGGCCAACGATCTCAACGTGCGGCTGACGCTCGGGCGCGAGCGGACCGACACGGACATCGCACAGGCTGCCGTGGCCGCCCTGAAGTGGAACACGTTCGTGCCAACGGACCGCGTGGCCGTCGCGGTGACCGACGGATGGATGACCCTGAAGGGCACGCTCGACTGGCAATACCAGAAGGACGCTGCCGTGCGCGCCGTGCGGGATCTGACAGGCGTCAAGGGTGTTGCCAACGAACTCGTCGTCAAGGCGCATGTCAGTACGACTGACGTGCAGGCCAAGATTGAGGCGGCATTCAGACGCAGTGCCGAAATCGACGCCCGCCGGGTTCGGGTCACGGCGCAGGACGGCAAGGTTGTTCTGACCGGCAACGTGCGGTCGTGGGCCGAACGGCAGGAAGCCGAGCGCGCCGCCTGGGCGGCGCCCGGCGTGACGCAGATCGACGACCGGCTCACCATCACCCCGTAGTGGTGGTGCGCGCGTCGGGGCGAATGCACTCGAGTCGGACAGGGTTTGGCGCTGACTGTCGAGGTTGGCGCGATGGAGGGGGCTATGTTGACTGCCAAGGACGTCATGACGAAAGATATCGGCGCCTGTGCACCGGCCAGCGATCTCTCGGCTGCGGTGAGGACCATGAATGAACGCGGCTGCGGGTTCCTGCCGGTCGTCGAGAGTCACGGTACAGTCGCCGGCGTTGTCACCGATCGGGATATCTGCAAGGCGGCGGAGGCCGCGGGCCGGCCCTTGACGCGCATCGCCGCGAGCGAGGCGATGTCACATCCGGTGTTTGCCTGCCTGCTGGACGAGAACCTCAAGACCGTTCTCGTCACGATGGCGGCGCATCGGGTGCGGCGACTTCCGGTGCTCGACAAGACCGGGCACTTGCACGGCGTTCTGTCGATGGACGACGTGGTGCTTGCGTCGGCGCGCCGCGGCTCGCCGACGAGCGACGACATTGTCGACGCCTTGAAGGCGATCTGCGGCCACCGGGCTGTCGAGCGCGCCACCGCGTAATCGGGATCGGTCGTGCCGACGCGCCGGCTGGATCCCCGCGGTGGGCGTGTGAGGCGAGCAAGAGTGACACGCGTCATGTCGAGCGGGGGGAAGCATGAAGCGAGAGCACGTTCACGCGTTTCCGGTCCCGACCTTCTCCGCTGAGATCGCTCCGGCCGCATCGACCGCGCTGGACCACTGGGCACTCACGCGAATCCAGCAAACGGTGGCGTCCGCACGCCTTCGGCTCGTGCTGTGGGATGGATACGAGGTGCCGATGGCTCTCGGTGCGCCCCTCGGGACCATTGTCTTCAAGAACCGCCGCGCCCTGTTCAGCTGGCTCTGGGATCCCGACTTGAATTTCGGCGAAGCCTACATGTTCGGCGCCGTCGAACTCCGCGGCGATCTGGTGACGATGCTGGAGGAGATCTATCGCGCCCTGGGGAGGACGACGCCGAGGTCGTGGTGGTTGTGGCAGCGATCGAACGACGAGCGCGCCGCCCGGGAGAACGTGCATCGCCACTACGACCTCGGGAACGAGTTCTACCGCCTCTGGCTGGATCGCGAACTGGTCTACACGTGCGCGTACTTTCCGAGTCCGGACTGTGTCCTCGAGGAGGCGCAGGTCGCCAAAATGGATCGGGTGTGTCGAAAGCTTGGGCTGAAGGCAGGCGAACGCGTCCTTGAGGCGGGATGCGGCTGGGGATCTCTGGCGTTGTTCATGGCCAGGCAGTACGGCGTGACGGTTCGGGCGTTCAATATTTCGGGCGAGCAGATCGCCTGCGCGCGGGATCGGGCGAAGGCGGAGGGACTGGCCGATCGCGTCGAATTTGTCGAGGACGATTACCGCAACGCCAGCGGCACATACGACGCCTTCGTGTCGGTCGGGATGCTCGAGCATGTGGGTCTCTCGGACTTTCAGACACTCGGCGGTGTCATCGCCCGGTCTCTCACCGATCGCGGCCGCGGGCTGCTGCACTTCATTGGCCGGAACCGGCCGGACCCGCTGAATCCGTGGATTCGAAAGCGGATTTTCCCGGGTGCGTATCCTCCAACCCTTTCCGAAGTCTTCGAACGCGTGTTCGAGCCTCAGAATCTGTCGGTCGTCGACGTGGAGAATCTGCGGCTGCACTACGCGGCCACCCTTGCGGAGTGGCTGCGCAGGTTCGATGCCGCCGCGCACGAGGTGGCGGATATGTTCGACGACACGTTCGTGCGCGCGTGGCGGATCTATCTCGCCGGTTCACGGGCCGCGTTCACGACGGGTACGATGCAACTCTTCCAGATCGTGTTCGCGCCTGGGAGCAGCAATGCGATTCCCTGGACGCGCGACAGCGCGGCCGGGTAAACAATGACGCGCGACAGCGCGGCCGGATAAGCAATGACGCGCGACAGCGCGGCCGGATAAGCAATGTCGCGCGAGAGCGCGGCCGGGTAAGCAATGTCGCGCGAGAGCGCCGCCGACTTGGGGACATGGACACCTGTGACGCGCTAATCGTCGGCGGTGGACCGGCCGGGTCGGCCTGCGCGTGGAGACTCCGACAAGCGGGTCTCGACGTGATCGTCATCGATCGCGCCGTGTTCCCGCGCGACAAGGTCTGCGCCGGATGGATCACTCCGCAGGTCGTCGCCGAGTTGGACCTCGACACCGAGGCGTACCGGCAGGGCAGGACCTTGCAGGCCATCAGCGGTTTCCGCACGGGCCTCATCGGCGACGGCCACGCGGTGGACACCCGCTACGGATGCGCCGTCAGCTTCGGCATCCGCCG
>JBGOTP010000357.1:0-5263 GCA_041476545.1 Vicinamibacteria bacterium
CGCACCTCGTATCCGCCCTTCACGGCCCGTTCAACTTTTCCTTCCACCGGAAGGCCGGCGTTGAACGCATCTTCGAGCTGCCGGTCGGTCGCGGCCCCGCGCGCGAGCTTCATCGAGAGTTGCAGCCCTCCCAGCGTCGACACGACCATCGCCTGGATGCGGTCGCCCACGGCCACCTCTAGGACGCCATTCGGATCCTTCAGTTCGGCGATTTCGATGGTGGCCTCGCCCTTGGTGCCGACGTCGACCAATGCCACCTCCGGGCCGATCGCGACGATCGTCCCCTCAATCGTCTGACCTTTCTCGACACGCTTCAGGCGGAATGACGCCTCGAACATCGCGCCGAAATCCTCATCGGACTCGCTCATCATCGAACGATCCTAGTCCGGATCCTGAAGACGGCACCATCGCCCTTTGACAACGGCCTCGCAAAGAAGGTGTCCATGCCGCGTCAGATCTCGTCTACGACTTCTGTGGTCTACTCATCCACGACTGAGCTTGCCATTCGGACCGCGCGATCGTGCCAAGTCGATACTACCGAGTCGCCACGTCAAGGGCCGGGGGGGGCGCGTCACGAGGGACGTCGCGCGGACGCGCATTGTATCCGAGTAGCCGGACCATCGCGCGCGAGTCGTGAACTGCAAAAAACTTCGTCGCAGGGCGAGCGTGCGCCGCGCAGAAACTGCGAGCGCGCGTCGTGCCGCGCGCGGTTTCCGGCCTGTTTCGCGCGATGCCCTGGAAGGCATGGCGCGTGCCTCATGACATCGCGTGTCTCGGCCGTCCATCGCGTACGAACCGCGTCGTCCCGCAGAGATCGCCCTTTACGAGATCGTGCAGGATCATTTTGAGACCTTCCGTGTGCAAGCTGCCAGCCTGCGCGACGGCGAGGGCCTGCCACGGTTCGTCGAGGAGGAATTTCGTGCGTTCCTGCGTTGCGGCTGGCTGGCCGGCGGGTTTGCGCGGTTCCGCTGCGCGTCGTGCGGCCTGGATCGGCTCGTCGCGTTTTCCTGCAAGGGCCGCGGTTTCTGTCCGAGTTGCGGCGGCCGCCGGATGGCCGAGCGCGCGGCGCACCTCGTCGATGCCGTCCTCCCCGACGTGCCCGTACGGCAGTGGGTCCTCAGCCTTCCGTACGGCATTCGTTACCAGTTGGCGTGGGACCACGACTTATGCCGCGCGGTCGTCGCCGTGTTCCTCCGCGCGGTGCTCGGCGCCTTGCGTACTCGTGCGCGCGGGAATGGCGTGGCGGATGGCCGCGGAGGCGCCGTGGCGATCGTGCAACGGTTCGGTGGAGCACTCAATCTCAACGTGCATGTGCATGCGCTGGTACTCGATGGGGTCTTCGCGAAGGACCGCTCCGGCGTCGTGGGCTTTCATCCCCTCGCTCGCCTCATGGACTTGGACGTGGCCGAGGTGCTGGCCACTGTGGAGCCGCGGATCGGGCGCCTGCTCGCGCGGCGGGGCCTTGGGGATCGCGACGATGATGGAGGCGCGCCGGATGCGTGGGCGGAGGAGGCGCCGGTACTGGCCGGGCTGGCGGCGGCGTCCGTGCGGGGGACTGTGGCGCTGGGGCGGCAACGCGGCGCGCGCATCCCTCGTCTGGGCGACCCGCCAGAGGAGATCGAGCACTCCGCGCCCGGCCGCTGTCATGCCCAGTCGAACGGCTTCGATCTCCATGCCGGCGTGGTCGTGCCCGCCGGACAGCGGGCGCGGCTCGAGCGGGTCTGCCGCTACGCCCTGCGCCCGCCGGTCGCCGCGGATCGACTACGCGTGACCGGCGAGGGTCAGGTGGTGTTGCAACTCCGGCATCGGTGGGTCGATGGCACGACGCACCTGGTGTTCGACCCGGTCGAGTTCCTGGGCCGGCTGGCGGTGCTCGTGCCGCGGCCCCGGGTCAATTTGATCCTCTATCACGGGGTGCTGGGGCCACGGGCCGCGTGGCGGTCTGACATCGTGCGGCGGAAGCCGCCAGGGGACCCTGCCGGTGTGGAGGTGACTGAGACCTGCTGTGCGGCGCAGACGGGCCAGACCGACGCGTCAGATCCGGTGCAGCGCCAGGCGCGTGGCTATCTCTGGGCGGACCTGATGCGCCGCACCTTCGGGTTCGACGTGCTGGCGTGCCCGCGCTGCGGGGGGCGCCTGCGTCTGCTGGCGCTCATCGAGCAGGCTGCGGTGATCGCGCGGATTCTCCGGCATCTCGGCCTGCCTACTGAGATCCCAGAGCCCGGCGCCGCGCGGGCGCCCCCGCTGCCGATGGACTGGCGCGCGCGTCTCCTGGACGACGACTATACGGCATTCGAACCCTGCTCGTGATCACGCCGCGATGGGTCGCCACGCCCGAGGTGTGCCTGCCCACGGTGGTGTTCCCCAGCCAACGCCCAGTGTCCGCTGTTACCCGCACCGCCAGGGCCGGAACGCCCGTCACAATCCGCGCGGTGACCGTCCGGCGTGGCTCATCCGCGCTGTGTCTTGGGGGCGGTCGGGTGGCTCATAACGGGCCTTCCGTTGACCCGACCCGTCTAATCCTTCCTTCATACGTGATCACTTAAGCGGCCTCCGCGAGGCCCAGCCCGGCCCGTAAGCGGCCGGTGCGGCGATCGCGATCCGGGTTCGCGCGTCGTGCGTTCGCGAGTAAATACGCGAGGCCCCGACGGAGGGTCCCGCGCAGACCGACGCCGAGGAGCAACGCGGTGACGAGGGCGTCGAGGATGTGATGCGCGCACATGGCCACACGACGCGTCGACATCGCCGTCCCTCCCACGCGCTGCGCGGCGTGCGCCAGGAAACGTTTGAGGACCGCGGCGCACAGGCTCGCCCAGATCAGCCCTTCGGCAATGTGCGCGTTCGCGGTGTCGAACTGATGCAGGTTCGCGTACGACTTCCACTCCTTGAAGCAGAGTTCGATCTGCCAGCGAAACCGATAGAGTCGCGCGACCAGGTCCAGCGAGAATGGGGTGCGCGGCAGATTGGTACACAGCCGCGTCATCGCCGCGGCGCGGCCCGGCAGGACCACGACGCGGAAGCTGACGACGCGGGGCCCACAGGGGAATTCCACATTGAGGTCCACGCGCTGGCCGGCGTGCTGGGCGAGGAGCCGCGACAACCGAATGGGCGTCGACACGGTGATGCGCTTCCCCGCGACCCACGCGGCCCGCACCCACGGATCGTAGCTGCGCGTGAGGCGCACGATGAACGTGCCCCCGTGCGCGGCGACCGCCTCGAAGTACGCCACGCTCGGGTAGCCGCGGTCCGCGAGCAGCAACCGATCGGTCAAGGTCGCGGGATCCGGGAGAAACGGGCGTTCCGCCGTCGCATCGGGCGCGATCTGCACGCGGCTCACCTCGTCGGCGAACCCGCTGTAGGTGGCGTGGAGTTCGACCGCCGCGGGTTCGATCGTCGTGAACCGTCCGGGAAACGTGCCCGATAGCCGGGACTTGAGCGCAAACGACGACCCGTCGTGGATCACGATGTCTGTGAATCGTGCGACGGCCTTCTGGCCGTCCGGTGTGAGCGTCTGGAGGCGTAACTGGTCGATGAGCCGTGCCAACATCCCGCGCATGAACGTCGCGAACCCGATCCGAGCGAGCCGGTTGTAGAACGCCTTGTAGGCGACCTCGACCCCATTCTGGTGGTTGAACGCGCGGAGCAGGTCGGCGAGCGATTCGACGCGGCCGCTGCCGAGCGTCGACACCATCGCGAGGAACAGTCGATGCGGCGTGACGGTGCGCAGGCGTTGGGCCTGACCGGTGTCGCGCCCGAGTTGATTGACGTCGGCGGCGGCGAGCGCCCGCCCCAGCGTGTGACTTAGTTTGGTAAGCTCGGTGGTAGACAAGGTTGGCAACGGCAGTCTCCTTTGCTGGTTGGTGTCGCAACCCCAGCATGAGGCTGTCGTTGTCCCTTGTCGATCCCCCACATGCACCGCCGCTGACGGCTCGCATGGCCCTCGGGGGCCGGCCGCTAAGATCTTACCTATGAATCCTTCCTATCGTCCGCCGAAACGGTCATCACGCTCGGAATCGGCGTTCGCTCGAGGTGTATGTACTCGGCGAGGAGATCCCCTTCCATCTCCTCGATCATCGAGTCCACAATGGTGAGGTTCATCGCCTGCATCCCGACGTAAAGATCGTTCAGCAGCGGCAGAGATTTCAGGACCTCGTCGATGCGCGGCCGTTCTTCTTCCTCGCCATCGCTCTCGTCCTCAAACTCGATGCCGGACGACAGCTCGGTCTCGGGAGAGTCTTCGGCAGGCTTCTCTTCGTCCGTCATTTCAGATCTACTCTTCTACTCTGCGCGTCGGGGTGGCGGCGATCAAGCCCCTCGGCGCGCGTCCTCAATTCGGCGGGGCGAGAGCCAAACCCGCCCTTCAGAGTGAATTAGCCAGGGACCCAGACGAGGGCGTCAGCGCTTCAAACCGATCCGTAGACGCCGCGCGCGATCCCTGAAAACCAGCTCGCCGCCTTCGAGGATGTTGCACACCAGGGTGCGGATCGGCTTGCCGACACAGCCACTAAACGCGTCCGAACTTCGCGTCAGGATCAGCCGGGTCGGATAGACAGAGCACAATTTGATGGGTTGCAGGTTAAAGAATCAAGGCGGCCGTCAAAAAGTGGCGCCCGAGTTGTGGAACGGTTTGGGTTTACGTTGCCTCCACAAACCTTGAGAGTGGCACGAGCGCTGCGCCAGGGCATCCCCGTTACCGAAAATAAACAAATGGTCCCAAGGCGGACGGCGCGGTCGTGTGCCTTCAAACTGTGCGCTGGAGGTTGCGCATGAAGATAGCGACATTTGACATGACCGTCTTCGGCCCGCAGCATGGAGTCGCGAAGGAGGGGCTGACGGGGCCTAGGACCGCGCGCCTGGATTCGAGCTGGGTCGGTCCATTCCCAGGCGAAGCCACAAGGCTGTGCGATCACATCCGCCGGGCAATCGAGATCGCATCAGCATACCCGTCGGCGCTCTTGATCTTCTCCGGCGCGGATACGCAAACAGGAGAAAAGGGAGAAGTCCTGGGCCGAAGTGAAGCCATCGGTGCTTTCGAGATCGCCCGCGATCACAACTGGTTCGGACACCCGGAGGTCGCAGAACGCTGTCATTGCGACATCGAGAGCCGCGACTCGGCCCAGAACGCCGCGTTTTCGGCATTCCTATTCCGGCACCTGACAGGCGCGTTCCCGAAACGGATGATCGGGGTCGGCTGGTCATTTAAGGGCACACGATACTCGACCTGTGCCGCAGGATTGCCATTTCTGGAGAACGGCATCGAGTA
>JBGOTP010000358.1:0-5251 GCA_041476545.1 Vicinamibacteria bacterium
AGGGCGAACTCGTCATGAGCGGGCTCGTGATTGCGTCCGCTCGACAAGGCGCGACGCCCACCGGAAATGCCAGCAAGCTATTCGCCGGGGTTCTCTCGATTCTGCCCACCGCCGTGCGGCAGTTCAAGGCCGGCGACGAGTTGCTCGCGTTCGCGGAGGTGTACGCCAATCGCACTCCTGCGCTCGAGGCGAACCTGTCGGCGGTCGTCAAGGACGATCACGCCGCCACCGTCTTTCGACGCGTGGACTCCATCTCTGCCTCGGATTTCGCCGCAGGGGACGGCATCTACCGGTCCGTCACGCGGCTGCCTCTCGCGGACCTGACGCCCGGCGACTACGTGCTCAGCATCGAAGCGACACGCAAGGCCGACGACGTCCGGATGGCCGATCGCGCGGTGCCGTTTCGCGTCGTGCCATGATCTGCCTGAAGCGCACAGCTCGCGTCACCTTTCTGGAGCTACAATCGAACGTCCATGCGCTCCCGTCTGGTGGCTTGTCTCCTGGCCGCTCTCATGTTGGCGACGCCTGTGGCCGCCGCGGATCCGTCAAGCCAGAGCCTTCTCGCGATCGCCTCCCGTTACGTCGCCACGTTCATCGACCGGTTCTCGAATGTCGTCGCGGAAGAGCGCTACGTCCAGGACTGGAAGACCGGCACGGGCATTGCCCTCCTGCATCGGGAAACGACCGCGGATTTCCTACTGACGCGGGTCGCCGAATCGAACGTATGGCTGGCGTTCCGCGACGTCTTCGAGGCGAACGGCGCACCCGTCCGCGATCATGACGATCGGTTGACGAAACTCTTCCTGCAGCCCGCTTCGTCCTCCCGACGGACGCTGGATCAGGCCAATGCGATAGCCGCCGAGAGCGCCCGCTACAACATCGGCAACCTGCAGCGCACCGTCAATCACCCGCTCTTCGTGTTGATTTTTCTTCAACCGGCCATTCGGAATCGCTTCTCTTACTCGATCGACGGGCGCGACAGGAACCTTGGCGAGCACGTCTGGATCGTCGAGTACAAGGAAACGGCGCGTCCAACGCTCATCCGAGGCACCAACGACAAGGATCTCCCCGCGCGAGGCCGCCTCTGGATCGACGACGTCACCGGCCACATCGTCCGGACCGAGCTCAAGCTCGAAGACAATCTGCAGAGCACGGAGATCGCGGTGAATTTCCGCAACGACGATCGTTTTCAGATCGACGTGCCGGTGTACATGGACGAGCAGTACTCCATCAAAGGCGGCGCCGGCAGGGTGGCGGCGCGAGCGACGTACGGGCGCTTCCGCGAGTGGGAAATCACGATACGGGAGAGCGTGAAGTAGTCCCCAAGCTCACGGCCCTGTTGTAGTAAGTTACGCCGCATGGCGCGACCAACCCGCGCGCGTGGGCGCGTCCTCACCTTCGCCTTTCTGCTCGCGGTCGTCACCTATCTCGATCGCATCTGCATCTCGGCCGCCGCGCCGTCGATCATGCGGGACCTCGGCCTGAGCCTCGAGCAGATGGGCGTCGTGTTCAGCGCGTTCACGCTCGCCTATTCGCTCTTCGAGGTACCGTCGGGCTGGCTGGGCGACAGGCGGGGTCCGCGTCGCGTCCTGACACGGATCGTGCTGTGGTGGTCTGGCTTCACGATGCTGACCGGCGCGGGCGTGGGCTTTCGGTCGCTGCTGGCGATCCGTTTTCTCTTCGGCGCGGGCGAAGCGGGCGCCTTTCCCAATCTCCTGCGTGCATTCTCGGGCTGGTTCCCGCCGCGCGAACGCGGCCAGGCCAACGGCGTGCTCTTTCTCGGATCGCGCGTCGGCGGCATGCTGTCGACGCCGATTGCGCTGCTTCTGATCAATAGAATCGGATGGCGCGCGAGCTTCGTGGTGTTTGGAGCGCTCGGGCTTGTGTGGTCGGCGGCGTGGTACGCCTGGTTCCGCGATCGCCCCTCGGAACACGCGTCGGTCAACGCGGAGGAGCTCGCGTGGATCGCGGCAGAATCTGTCCCGCTGAAGCTGCCGACCAGGAGTAATGACCGGGCAGCGAAGGCGGATCCTGCCGTAGCCGAGGGCGGAGGCGAAAGGGCGGGCAACAAAACACCCTGGCGATCCATTCTCGCCAACCGCAATCTGTACGCAATCTGCGCGATGTACTTCACCTACGGATACGGCCTGTACTTCTACTTCACCTGGTTGCCGACATACCTGACTCAGGTGCTCGGATTTTCGGCACTGAGCGGCGGGCTCTTCGCGTCGCTGCCGTTCCTGCTCGCGGGGATCGCGAACCTCGTTGGTGGATGGCTCACCGATTGGCTGGCCAGGACGCGAGGCTTGCGCACGGCGCGATGCGGGCTGGGCTTTGCGTCGTTCCTGACGTGCGCGTGTCTCGTGCTGGGATCTGCTCTGTCGACGGATCCCGTCGTAAAGGCGACGCTCCTCGCATTCGCCCTCGGATCGGTCGATCTGGCGCTCGCGGCGTGCTGGGCGGTGTGCCTCGATGTCGGCTTCGATCACGCCGGCGTGGTCACCGGATTCATGAATACCCTCGGCAACATCGGCGGCCTGCTGGCGCCGCTTGTGGTCGGCTACTCAGTGACGCGATGGGGATCATGGACAATCCCCTTCTACATCACCGCGGCCGTCTACGCATCAGGTGCCCTCGCGTGGCTCATGATTGATCCCACGCGGAGGGTGGAACCTTGAGCTTTCAGCGCTCAGCTCTCAGCTTTCAGCTCTGGTTCCTGCCCCCAGCCCCCACGCCTCCAACCTCTAGCCTCCAACCTCTAGCCTCTGTAAAGTAAGCCCTATGTCGAACGTCGCCCGCGTTCGAAGTCACGTCCTAACAGGCGCATTTCTTTTCGTGTTGGCGGCGACGCCGACACGTGTCGAAGGCCAGGGGAACACGCCAGGCCAAACGCCAGCACCGGGAGCCGGCAGGACGGCCGCCATCAGTGGCGTCGTGATCGATGGGGCCACGGAACGGCCCGTGGCGGGCGCTTTGGTGGACGTCATCGGCGACGATCGGGACAGGTCTGGCTCCCATCGCCGCCAGCTCACTGATGCAACGGGCCGGTTTGTATTCGCGAACCTGCCGGGAGGCGAAATCCCCATTCGCGCCAGTAAGTCCGGATACCTTGATGGCGCGAGGGCTTCAGCTCGCCGCATCGTCGTACGAGATGGCGAGTGGGTCGCCGATGTCCGACTGTCCTTGTGGCGTCCGGCGGCGATCGAGGGGACGGTCCGGGACGAGGGCGGTGACCCGGTCGTCCGCGCCTTTGTCCGCGTGCTGACGAAGATCCACGTGGTCGGGCAGGATCGGTTTGTGGCCGGTCGGATGGTACTGACCGACGATCGAGGCCGATACCGACTGGCGGGTCTGGCGCCGGGCCAATATCTCGTGCAGGCACCCCTCGTACACGCTGTCGTGCCGACTGCACCCGCTGTTGACGGACGTCCACTCGCGTACGCGCCCACGTTCTTCCCGAATGTAAAATCCCTCGACTTGGCAATCTCGATCGACGTGACGTCGGGCGAGGAACGCGGCGGCATCGATATCTCCCTCGAGACCGTGCCCGCGTTTCGACTCTCGGGGATCGTCAACGGCCCTCCGGAATCGTGGAGCGGCCTGACACTTCGACTCGTGCCGCAAGGTGCCGAGAGCCTCGGACGAGGCAATGAGATCTCCACAGCGCTCGTCAACGATGGCCGGTTCACTTTTCTCAATGTGCCGGCTGGCCTCTACACGATCGATGCGTCGCGCGAGGTCGGGGGCCTGACGTCCGCACCTCCACTTGATCTTTTCTTCAGCGAGGCGCCTCTGGACGTTGCCAGGAACTTTCGTGGCACGTCGATCCGCGGCCGGGACGTTGACGCTGGACCGCCCGGTTTGGAATTCGCGGTCTCGTCTATGGGTCAACCGTCCGGCTATTGGGCGCGGCAGGTGGTCCTGGTTCAGCAGGATGAGGCCGACCTCGTTATGACCATGCGCCACACGGGAACGCTGCGCGGACGGATCGTCAAGGAGCTGGCGCCACGCACGCCCGAACCGCCCTATGAGCCGAGCAGGGGAATGCAACTGGATCCAGCCGATGGATCTCCGGAACTTGGCACGCCGCAGTCCGAGGCGCGACCAGGCGATGCGACCGACCAATTCACGATTCCTGGTCTCCTTCCCGGCAAGTATCTTCTGCGTCTCGGCCGTGGATGGATTGCAAAGTCCATCTCGTGGCGCGGCCGCGACTACACCGATGCGCCGTTTGACGCCGCGGAGACGCAGGATTTTGACGACGTGAGGGTCGTCGTGACGAATCAAGGCGCCGCGCTTTCAGGCGTTGTGCGGGACGAACGAGGCGCACCGGCCCGAGACGGCCGCGTCGTGATCTTTCCCGCGAAACCAGATCTCTGGGCGAATTTTGGATTGTGGCCGTCGAGGATCCGCGTACTCAGTGCCGGTAGTGACGGTCGGTACACGATATCGAGTCTGCCGGAAGGAGAGTACCGCGTGATCGCGGTAGACGGCTCTTCTGAAGCTGTGCAACTGGATCCAGAATTCTTCTTGCGCGTCGAACGACGGGCGACGCTCGCGTCGCTCTCGTGGGGCCAGTCCCGGAATCTTGACCTCCGCCTGCAGACGGACGTGCGCTGATGCGACGCCGATTCTTGATTCTCGTCCTGTGCGCCCTGCCTGTGGCGATCGCGTCCCAAGGCGCGAACACCGTGAGGGTTGGGAGGGGAGCGATCGCCGGCAGGGTCGTCAGCGACGAAACCGCGCCCCAGCCAATCCGTCGCGTCGCGGTTGCCTTGAAGGGCGGTGAGGGCGCCGATCGCAGTACCACGACCACCGACGATGGACGGTTCTCGTTCAGAGACTTGCCGGCGGGACGCTATACCTTGACCGCGAGAAAGGCGGCCTATATCGAGACCGCGTACGGTGCGACGAAGCCCGGTGGAACCGGCTCCGCTATCGCCATCACATCTGAAGAGCATGTTGAGCTGACGCTTCGACTGACCCGCGGCGGAGTGCTCGCCGGCACCATCACGAATCTGGCCCAGGAGCCGCTCTCCGAAGTACTCATCAATGCGTTGAGCGTGCGTACCAGCGGAGATCTCAAGGGGATCGGAGATACCGTCAAGACCGACGATCGCGGGATGTATCGCATCTTCGGGTTGCCGCCGGGCGATTACGTGCTGCGAGCGACGATGCCGACACTGGACGACGGACACCGAGTTGAACAGCCGGCGCCTGCCGAGATCGATGCGACGCTGCGCGCGCTGGC
>JBGOTP010000359.1:0-5212 GCA_041476545.1 Vicinamibacteria bacterium
TGGACGGCCGCAGCCTCTAAACCACCGCGCCGGTTTGAGCCCCGGTACCCCGCTGCCATGGCCGCATGGCTATCGGCGTCGGCCTTGTATCGCGCCGCCTCCGCCACGAAATGCTTACTGAGTTTAGTGTGATCAGCCGGGGTCTTGGCGTTCGCAACCAGCTCCTGCGCTTGTTTAGGGGTTAGTAGATCCGGGAATCGGACCTTCGGCATTGAGAGCACTGGGCCCTTGGTCGGCGCCTTCGCGTTGCTTGTCGGCCCCTCCGCCGACAGACGTTTGTGCAAGGTTGCAAGTTCACCCGCCGCAGTAGCTGCTTCCCGAGCACGCTGTGCGATGCGATCGCAATGAACGCCCGGATCTCCGAAGCGCCGGTTTGCATTGACCGCATTGCGCCTGTAATCGCCTGCCATGGCGACGTGGGCATCGGCGTCAGCCTCGTATCTCTCCGCCATGTCCAAGAAGTGCTTGCTCAGTTGCGCATGCTCCGCGGGCGTTGACGCCTTGGCGACGAACTCCTCCATCTCTTTGGTGGTTCGCAGATCTTGTGCTGACAACACCGGTGACGAGACCGCCAGCCCCAACATGCCCGAGATGACAACTGCGTAAAGACCGAACTCTTTCATGACCATCCCCCATCTTGTGATCGTGCCGACCGTGCCGCGACGCCCGTTGAATGGCGGGCCTCGGTCGTCACGGTTTCATCGGTAGGGCAACAGCCATGCCACCGAGGATGTCCTATCCACGTGCCAACCAGATGGCGATTTCTGCCATAGGTGCTGAGGGCGGGGCCGACGGCGGCATGCGGGAGAGCGAGATTATTTCGCGGTCTCCGGAAAATGTCCCAGGACTCGGCTACACGGATCCTTCGGAAGTCAGCCGGTTCAGCAGCGATAGCACCTCTTGTGGATCCACGATGGGCTTGCGCAGGAATCCATCTGCCCCGGATTCCTGCAAGAACCGCTCGCGGTCTCCGGACATGACGTGGGCGGTCGCGATGATGACCGGCACGCGCGCGGTTTGCTGGTCGTCCTTGAGGATGCGGCTCAATTCGATACCGTCGATGTATCGCCCTGCATATTGTGTGGCACGCAAAGAGACATCCACGAGCACCGCCACCGTATCTGCCTCACGCGCTAACCTGACCGCTTCGTCGCCGGATTCGGTAATCGCGGCGGTGTATCCCTCGTGTTCAAGCACATACTGAAAGTACTTGGCAACCGATGCATTGTCTTCGACGATCACGACGCGCTTCACCGCTCGCTCCTTGTTGCCTCGAGCCGTTCCAGTCGGGCTTCCGTCACAACGGGCACCGCGATCGTCACCGTTGTGCCCATGCCCCGGCCCTCGGACCGGACGTGGATTCGCCCGCCCATTCGCTCGATCAGCGCCTTGCTGATCGCGAGTCCCAGGCCGGAGCCCCCGTGCTTTCGCGTATAGGACGCGTCAAGCTGTCGAAACTTTTCGAATAACAGCGGCTGCTGCTCCGGCGCGATCCCGATCCCGGTGTCGGCCACGTCCACGAGGACGTGTGCTGCATCGCTGTCGGTCGCCGCAACAACGCGAATCTCCCCACGGTCGGTGAACTTGATCGCGTTGCCGATCACGTTGAGCAGAACCTGACGCATGCGAGACCGGTCGGCTCGAACAGGAGGCACGTCCCCGGACGCCCCCGTGCGCAGCGCGAGCCCTTTCGCGTCCGCCTGAACCTTCGTGAGCGTCGCCACCTCCGCAATCAAGGCTGTGAGGTCGACGAGTTCCAGCGTGATCTCGAGCCGACCCGCTTCGATGCGCGACAGGTCGAGGATGTCGTCGACGAGCGAGAGCAGGTGCAGGGCGCTTCGATGCACGTCGGCAAGGAGGTCGCGCTGCTCGGCCGGATCGCTCACATAGGCGTCGAGCAGCAGCCGCGAGAATCCGATAATCGAGGTCAGCGGCGTTCGAAGCTCATGCGACGTCGCGGCCAGAAAGTCAGCCTTGACGCGATTGGCCTCCTCGAGTGAGCGATTCGCAGACGTGAGCCGCTCGTTCAGCTGTCTCAGTTCCCGGAGACTCCCCTCGAAGTACGCCTCGCAGATCAAGCCCAGGTCCAGAACGATGATGCGATCCAGGCTGTTGTGGGCGCGACGGCGCCGATCGTCGTCACCGATCTCGCGATCCAGAAGCTCTCGAAGAAAGAGCGCCACGCCATGCATGGCGGCGATCACATACCGCTGGGCAAGACGGATCTGCACGTGGCGATAGCCAATCCGAAAACGCTCCAGCGCATACGCGTCGTCATAGACGCCCGAGAAGAGGCCACGCGCCCACCGCTGGAGCGTGAGCTTCAGCCGGGCGATCTGCGCCTCGCCACCGGTAAAAACAGCGGCGGCTTCGGAGTGGCTGGGGATTTGTTCGTAGAACCGGTCGGCCAGCTGGGGCAGATGGGGCTCCACCACGGACGCCAGCGAGGCGAGCATCGCGGCGTCGTCTGCGGTGAAGCCGACGTACCGCTTCATCTCCTCGAGAAATGTTTCCTGCATGAGCTGGAAAGCCAGCGTACCATCTGGGTGATACACATGTGCGTTCCCGCCAGATTAAAAAACGTTCATCGAACGGCCCCAAGGAATGACGGCCTCGCAGCTACCCAATCGAGGCGGTAGACTGGTCGGGCAGACGAGGAGAGACACATGACCAAAGATCCTGTGTGCGGGATGCAGCTCGCCGAGGCGTCCGCGCCGGCGAAAAGCGAGTACAAGGGCAAGACGTACTATTTCTGCAGCCCGGCGTGCAAGGCGGTGTTCGACAAGAACCCAGAAAAGTACGCGGCGAAGTAGAACAACGCAGGGCTTAGGCAAACGGTGTTTATGCGCCGCCAGCCGACTCGGCCGGTGTCTTCTCGCGCTCGAGACCAAACTTCTGCATACGGTACAGGAGTGTGCTCCGCGTGATGTTGAGAAACGCGGCGGCGCGCGTCTGATTCCAGCTGTGCTTGTGCAGCGCCGCAAGCAGGAGCTCGCGCTCCACGTCCTCCAGGGAGATGCCTTCGTCGGGCAGCTCCATGTGCAGGTTCGCGACTCGGTGCTCCCGGGTCCGCAAGCGCTCCGGAAGGTCGTCCAAAGCGAGCACGCCGTCCTTGTCGAGCACCAGTGCACGCTCGATCACATTCTCGATCTCCCGGATGTTGCCAGGCCAGCTGTAGAGATTGAAAGTGGAGTACACGGCCTTCTCCACGGTCGGCCGCTCGCACCCCAATCGCTCGGCGTGCTTGCTCAGGAAGTGATCCACGAGCAACGGAATGTCGTCGGAACGCTCGCGTAGTGGCGGAACCCTGATGGAGACGACCGCCAGCCGATAGTACAGGTCGTCCCGAAAACTTCCGTCCGCGACCATCTTCTCCAGATCCCGATTCGTCGCCGCAATGACACGCACGTCAACCTTGACGGGGCGGGTCTCGCCGACCTTGTCGATCTCGCGCTCCTGCAACACGCGCAAGATCTTCACCTGCAGCAGCGTCGGCAGTTCCCCAATTTCGTCCAGGAAGATCGTGCCGCGGTCGGCGGCCTCGAACTTCCCTCGCTTGTCGGTGACCGCGCCGGTAAAC
This sequence comes from Vicinamibacteria bacterium, assembly GCA_041476545.1. Lineage (GTDB taxonomy): Bacteria > Acidobacteriota > Vicinamibacteria > Vicinamibacterales > CAVVIG01 > JBGOTP01. The sequence goes on from JBGOTP010000359.1 coordinate 3,581, forward strand.
GATCCGCGCCGATGCCCGAACAGCTCGGACTCGAGAAGCTGCTCTGGGATGGCGCCGCAGTTGATCGTGACGAAGGGCGCTCGCGCGCGCGAACTGTGGAAGTGAATGGCCTTGGCGAGGAGTTCCTTGCCGGTCCCGCTCTCCCCCTCCAGGAGCACCGTCGTGTTGCTCTGCGCGACCCGGCCCGCCGTCTCGGTGACCGCCCGCATGGCTCGGGACCCGGCAATCATGTTCGCGAACGAGAAGCGCTCGGCAACGATCTCGCGCAGGTACCGATTCTCCGTGGTCAACGCGGCCACTTCGAGCGCCTTTCGCACGGCCGCCTTCAATTGTTCGCGGTTGAACGGCTTGGTGAGATAGTCAAAGGCGCCGAGCTTCATCGCCTCGACGGCGGAATCAATCGTCCCGTGCGCCGTCAGCATGACGACAGGAAGATCGGGCTGCATGGCCTTGATTCGTGTCAACAGCTCGAGCCCGTCCATCTCCGGCATCCGGACGTCGGTCAGCACCAGGTCGACGGGCTGGCCCTGAAACGCCTGAAGGCCGCTCGCTCCGTCCGCCGCCGTAAGCACTCTGTACCCTTCCTCGTGGAGGTTGTACTCGACCACCCGTCGCAGGCTCTCATCATCGTCAATGAGGAGAACCGTCTTCGGGTCGCTCTTGTGCCTTTGTTCGCGAGTCATGACACTCCCGCCGTGCCGTCTGGAAGAGGCAGGCGAATACGGAAGACGGTTCCTGAAGGTGATCCCGGAAGCGCCTCGATCGTGCCACGATGCGCGGTGACGATCTGGTGGGAAATCGCGAGCCCCAGGCCGGTACCACGTGGCTTCGTCGTGAAAAAGGGATCGAAGATGCGCAGCGCGTGCTCCGGCGGAATGCCTGGTCCCTCGTCGATCACGTCCATGACTCCCCAGCCCGGTTCAACCGATTCCCGAATCCGGACACGCCCGCCGGCCCCGGTGGCCTGAATGGCATTGAGGACGACGTTGAAGATCACCTGCGTGATCTGTTCCGGGTCGAGCGACAGCGTGGGAAAGACCGCGGGACGTTCGAACACCAGCGTCACCGCCTTCCTCTCCGCTTCTGCACGGAGCAGCACCGCCACGCGTTCAACGATTTCATGAATGCCGGTCGGACGCAACGCCGGATCGTGAGGCCGGGCATACGTCAGGAACTCACTGACCAGCCCCTCCAATCGGGCCAGTTCCCTGCCCCCGATGCCGGCAAACTCGGCTTCCGGGGTGTCTGGTGGCACGCGAGAGGCGATGATCTCCAGCGCGCCTTTGACGCCAGCCAGCGGGTTCTGGATCTCATGAGCGAGTCCCGCGGCAATTTCACCCAGCGCAGACAAGCGGTCCGCGCGGCGCAAATGCTCCCGGGAATCGCGCAGATCGCGGTTAGCCCGTTCGAGCGACGAGGCGGCGTCGCGGTAACGGGCCGTGAGCCGTCGCTGTGCGGCCACCAGCAACCCTACCGTCAACCCGAGCGCATGAAAAACCACGACCTGTGCGTACAAGCTGACTGAGTAGGCGTCGTTGCCGGTCCAGGCCGCACGGATGTGGGGAATGAACGCCGCCGACGTCACCGCCGCGGCGGCAACGCCTCCCCACGCGCCGTACCAGTACGCGCCAA
>JBGOTP010000360.1:0-5197 GCA_041476545.1 Vicinamibacteria bacterium
AGCATGGCCTGCTGATTGAGCGCTGCAGCGAGAAACTCGGCGAGGACGCCCGGCGCGCTGCCGGTCGTCGCAAAGTACGCGAAGAAGCCGGGATGGTTCCAGTGTGTGAGGCCGGGCACGAGCACGCGCTCGAAGTCGGCCAGGATCGCGCTGAACGGCTCGGGGTCCTCCGGCGCCGCAATCGGCAGAGCGTCGCGAATCGCGCCGGGCGCGACGCGTGAGAGCACCGGGTAGGTCTCCGAGTGCTCCAGGTAGTCGGCGATCCACTCGACGAGCTCGTGACCGTGGCGTCGAAATGCCGCCGGATCCACGCGCCATCATAGCGCGGCTACTTCTCGACCGTGACCGTGACGGGGGAGAGAATCCGCGCCGTGACGTCCGTGCCGGCGGGGAAGGTCGCGGCGTTGCGATCGCCGGACATGACCGATGCCGTCCCGGCGCCCGCGCCGATCGTGCTCCCAATTGCCGCGCCCTTCCCGCCACCGATGATGGCACCGAGAATCGCGCCGGCCGCCGCGCCGCCGCCGATCTTGGCGGCGCTCGTGTTTCCGGGCGGGTCGCCCTGCCGGTACATCGTTTCGGTCGTGATTGGCAGCCGCGTGCCGTCCGCGAGGACCAGCGTGTGGAACCGGATGCCAAGCCGGGCCCGATCTTTCACCTTCCCGCCGCGTTCCACCACCATCACCGAGCCGATCGCGCGCGAACCGGCGGGGATAGCCACCGTTCCGCCGACCCGAACGTCGCGGACCACACGCGCTTCGACGCGATCTTCGACGCGTGCACGTTCGCTGCTGACGGCCGTTTCCATCTGCAGACCGACGACCGAGCCCTCAGACACGACAAGCTCCGCAACCGTCCTCGCCGGCGGGTCGGGGGCGCGTGGGGTCTCCGGTACGCGTGCGTCTTCGTCGCGCGCCGCCGGCTGTCCCGCGTCGGCAACGGTCGCGACGCTCGGGGCCGGCTCCGGGGCCGGCACCGGCGCCGACCCTGAGCTGGCCTGCGACGCGCGCTCCGGCGTGGGCAGTGGGGTGCCTGCCCAGTTCGTCGCGCTCCTCGCTGCGATGGGGCGCTCTGCCGGCCGAGAGGCCATATCCCGGCTCGCACGCGCGGGCGCGGCCTCGACCTGTTGACCGCGACCTTTTCCCATGGCGGCTTCGGTCTTCTGGACGGGCTCATCCGGCGTGGCCACAGCCGAGGTGGGCGTGGCAACCGAGGAATCTCCCGAGGTTGTTGAAGCGGCGGGGACGGCGGCATTGTGCCTTGTGGCGACGTAGCCACCGGCGGCGGCCGCTGTCACGCACGCGATACCCAGGGCGGCGAATGCCAGGCGATTTGAAAGCATGATGCGTATGTCTCCCTGAAACGACCGGACAGGGGCCGCCCAACGCAAGCCTCGTACCCGGCGTCCAGCCAGGGCGAGGCTCTAAGTCATTGGGAAAAGCGCAGTTTACCAAATTTGCGCGACCGCCGGCGATGTCCCCTGTCAGCGAAAGTGTCCTTCGTGAGAGACTGCACCCGAGGAGCTCTTATGAATCCGCGGACTGCCTTGATCAGCACCGTACTCGTGGCGTCGGCTTTCACCTCCGATCGCGGCGTTACGCAGATTGTCGCGCAGGCGCAGTCGGTGCGTGGTGTCGTGCCCCAGAAGCCCCAGAAGATCGACGAGGAGTACACGAAGATCATCCAGCAGAATCTTCAGGATTCGCGCATCACGACCGAGCTCGTCGATCATCTGCCCGCCTCCGACACCGTCCCATCCCCGCTCAAGTTTCTCGGCCGCGCGGTCGGCACGCCCGGAGAGCTCACGTACGCGAAGGATATTCACCGCTACTACGCGGCGCTCGCACAGGCCTCTCCTCGAGCGAAGTACATGAAGATCGGCACCACCGAAGAAGGCCGCGACATCGTCGCGCTGGCGATTGCCAACGAAGCTACGATCGCGTCGCTCGACCGGTATCGGGACATGCTGGGATCGCTCACCGATCCGCGCAAGACCACGGAGGCGCAGGCCCAGCAGTTGCTGACGACGGCCAAGCCGATTTACTACATCACGAGCGGCATGCATTCGCCCGAGACCGGCGGCCCCGAGATGCTGGTCGAGCTGGCGTATCGGCTGATTGTCGAGGAGACGCCGTTTATCCAGGGAATCCGAGACAACGTCATTACGCTCATCACGCCGGTGCTCGAGGTCGACGGCCGGGAGAAACAGGTCGACACGTACTACTTCAACAAGAAACGCGCGCCTGGCGAGACGCGCCTGCCGCTCATGTATTGGGGCAAGTACGTCCAGCACGACAACAACCGCGACGGCATGGGGCAGTATCTCGAGTTGACAAAGGCCGTGACCGCCGTCACGCTCGGCTGGCATCCCACAATCCTCCACGATCTCCACGAAGCGCAGACCTATCTCTACACGTCGACGGGCACCGGTCCGTACAACGACGCGCTCGACCCGATCACGATCAGCGAATGGTGGATGCTGGCCGAGAACGAGGTCATGGAGATGACCAAGCGCGGCGTGCCCGGCGTCTGGACGTACGGCTACTACGACGGCTGGGTTCCCAACTACATGATTTTCATCGCGCACAGCCACAATGCCGTGGGCCGCTTCTATGAGGTGCAGAGCTACGGTCCCGACAACAGTGAGGTGCGGCCGAGTGCGACCGCACTCAGCAAGGAATGGTACCGTCCGAATCCCCCCCTGCAGTACATCCGCTGGGGTCCGCGCAACAACACGAACATCCAGGAGTCGGCGATTCTCTTTTCGCTCAATCACGTCGCGAAGAATCGTCAGATGTACCTCGACAACTACTGGGTCAAGAACAAGCGGGCCATCGAGAAGGGAAAGAGCGGACCGGTCCACGCGTGGGTGATTCCGGCGGGACAGCGGCGCAAGTCCGATGCGGCCATGGCGGTGAACGATCTCAGACGCCAGGGCCTTGAAGTCTCCCGCGCGTCCGCCTCGTTCAAGGCCGGGAATGTTGATATTCAGGCAGGAGATTATGTGGTCCGCGGCGATCAGCCCTTCCGCACGCTCGCGGAGATGTATTTTTCGATTCAGAACTACGCGCCGCAGAATCCATCGCCCTACGACGACACCGGGTGGACGTTTCAACTGATGCGCAACATCCGGATTGTGCCGGTCGCCGACAAGAACGTGCTCGATCAGCCGATGGCACTGATCACGGCCGACGTCAAGGCTCCAGGAGGGATCGAGGGCACCGGGCCGGTCCTCGTCGTGGAGGACACGGCGGATACGTCGCTCGTGTCGTTCCGGTTCAAGAACGCGGCAGTCAGGATGCTCGCGGCCGAAGCGGACTTCGAACTCGCCGGCCATAAGTTCCGGGCCGGGTCGGTCATTGTTCCTGCGGCGGATCGCGGCAGACTCGAGCCGATGCTGAAGGATCTCGGGTTGTCGGCGTGGGCGGTTGCCACGGCGCCACAGGTGAAGACGCACGACCTGGACGTGCCGCGGATCGGCTACGTGCACAACTGGAGCCGCACGCAGGACGAAGGCTGGTGGCGGGCGGCGCTCGACAGCTACGGCGTGCCGTACACTTACTTCGCCGATCAGAGGCTGCGCGAGGGTAATCTGCGGGCCAAGTACGACGTCATCATCTTTCCGCACGTTGGCGGCAGTGCCCTGTCGCAAGTAAACGGAACGGCCAGGAGTGGGAGCGTTCCGCTCCCCTACAGGAAATCCGCCGAGACGCCGAATCTTGGAGTGCTCGATTCAAGCGACGACATCCGCGGGGGCATGGGCATCGAAGGGCTGACCGAACTCGCGAAGTTCGTGGAGCAGGGCGGCACCCTCATCACGGAAGGGTCGACCGCGACGATCTTTCCCGTGTACGGCCTCACGCCCGACGTCACGGTTGAGGAGCCGGCGCAGCTCTTCGTGCGCGGGTCGATCATGCGCGCACGGATTTCCGATCTCGCCAGTCCGATCGCGTACGGCTACAGCGGCGCCGAGTTGCCGGTCTATTTCAATCAGTCACCGGTGCTGAACGTGAGCGGTGCCGGGCGCGGTGGCGGCGGTGGACAAGGTCCGAATGCCGGAATGGGTCAGGGCATCACGCCAAATGCGGTGCCGTTGCGCATCTCGCCGTTCGAGCCCGAGGACGATGGGACTGGCGGCGTGCCGGGGAACGTGCCGGCTGAGCGTCCGCCAGCCTCGGATATCGCCACGCTTCTGGGGCGTGCGCCAGCGCCGGCGGCGCCTGCTGCTGCAGGCCGAGGCCGGGGCAACGCCAACGGAAATGGCGCTGCGCGCACGCGAGTGGTGCTGCAGTTCCCCACCGATCCCAGTCAGATGCTGCTGTCGGGGACGCTGGCGAACGGTCAGCTGCTTGCGGGCCGCGCGGCGGCGCTCGACAGCCGCGTCGGAGAGGGGCACGTGGTGATGTTTGCCATCCGTCCGTTCTGGCGGTGGCAGACACAGGGCACGTACACGCTCGGCTTCAACGCGATCATGAACTGGAACGATCTGGATGCGCGGGGAAACTGAACAAAGTTAAAAGTCAAAAGTTAGAACTTAGAAGGACAGGGTCACTCTGACGGTCCGGCGGTCTGATGTAAGGACCGGCGCGATCCGCACGGATCGTTTGGCGACCGCGGGAGCTTCTCTTATCTGGTAGATCTTCGTTCGCCCGACGTGCGCCCAGTCGACAAGTGCGCCGAAGAGACCATACACGACGGCCCCCGCCACGGCGCACTCAGGTTCCGAACACGATACCAACCCCCCCAACACACCGACTCCGGCGCCGATGAAGAAGCCATTCCAGAGCGGATCTCCGCTTCGTTCGATTCTCAGTCCCGGCTCTGGCTTGAACTCGTACTGGCCGATGCTCAGGCGCGACGGCGTGAGCCCCGTGACGGGGCCGCCGACTTCCACGCCCGACACCTGGACGACATAGATCCTGTCGCCGAGGTCGATGTGCAGCGCGCTGAAGTCGGATTGCGCGTGCGCGGGGGAAACGCCGAGGATGAAGAATGCAATCACAGGGGCGAATTTTCTGATCATTTGATCCTTGTGCAGCCGGTCCCTATTTGAAGTCGAATCCAATCGCCATCGCGCCGGTCCATTCGTGGCGCTTCGACGGGTCGTCCAAGTAGCGAGCCACGGCCAGTGTGACGCTCGGTTTCGGCACGCCGAGAACACGCCCGTCCCATTGGCGAATGACGACGCCGCCGAGGC
>JBGOTP010000361.1:0-5180 GCA_041476545.1 Vicinamibacteria bacterium
CGGGCGGTGGTGGTGGGAAGAGGAAACCAAGAAGGAATGCGGCCTCCACGCGAGTTCCCGGCCAGATGACCAGACGACCAGATGACCACATTGGCCGATCAGATGCCCCCGACCTCGTCCGCATCGATGGCCTGCGCCTGCTGCGCGGCCGTGACGGTCGCGTCGAGGCGCTCCCGCACCAACTGCAGCACGCTCACATAGACGGCCTCGCCTCGCTCGTCCCGCACCACGAAGAAGGGGGCCCGCTCCACACCAAGCCGCTGGCCGATCACCATGCCAGGGCTGGCGGCGTCGTCCTCCTGCGCCCACACAATTTCGTCAATGCGCGACCAGAATCCGCGCGCCTCCAAGTGCGCCGTCGCCTCCTGGCACTTGCGGCACTCGGTGCCGTCCGCCAGCCGCTTCTTGACCATGGTGATGTGCATATCCGGACGCTCCCTCTTGTCCGATCATGTCACGGGACCCGGCCGCGCGCATTCCCTGGCCCGACGTGAACGCATTCGAAGCGATCGAAGCCACTGACCCATATTTCCTGTAATCAGAATATTCGCTCACTTGCTCCAGCTTCATCGTCTTCACCAGGAGAAGCTTGGCGCTTCCGGTCAGGCGCGTCTCGACCGGCAGCCAGATCTCACCATTGACCTTCCGCCGATGGAACAATCCACGGCTGCCTTTGGCGAGCCTGGCAATGAAACCCATGACGAGAGGAACCGTGTCGATGGCTTCCACGTCCAGCTGCGCCAGCTCGAAATCGTCCTCAGTGACCCAGGCCTGTGCCCGGAACTTCTTCAGTAGCTTCCCCTCGTCGGTGTGAGGCCTATAGTCGGGCTTTGGATCGAGGTGCAACGCGATCGTTGAGCGCCCGTCGATGATCTCCCTTCCGAGCATGCGAATGGCATACAGGGCAAAGACCTCGTCCACGAGCGCCTGCTCATCGCGGTCGGCATCTGCCCGCTTCCGTGCGCGCTTCTCGCGCGCGCTTTCACCTTCATTCCGAAGCCTGGCCGCCCACGTGTTCTGCTTCTCCGCCTGCTCGCGGTCTTCCTTCTCGAGCGTCCGGCGATCGACAGGCACGTCATCAACCGACAGGAGTCGCTCGTACGTGAGATCCGGTTCGACCGAAGGGTGAACCTCGAGTACTTTGATGTTTTGCTTGACGATGGCGCCATGGCTGTCGCGATCGTAGCGGGTCCGCTTCTCGGTGTACACGTACTGGCTCAACAGAACACGATCCCGATGGAGGTACTTCCGCGCCTCGTTGAGAAAGGTGGTCTGATCGGGCAGCGGGCGAGTGCCCTGCGCTCGGAGCGGACCGATGGCTTGCAGGAGAGCAACGGCAAAACCCGTAACAGCAGCGACCTTCGTCACCATACGCATGCTGCGCTGACCTCACCAATATTGTGGCACATGATCAGGAGGGCAGGCGGGGCGGGTAAGGCAGGCAGGGCAAGCTGGGCCGGGCCGGCTGCTGACTACGCGCTGCGGTAGATCAAACAAATCGGTGAAGGCACGAACGTCGGCCCCGGCAGCCGCGAGCCGCGGGAACCTTCACGGTACCCAGGCACTCGTCTATGAAGATAACGAGCGGCGGTTCAGGCGGCGTCGAGGTCGAGTTCGATGCGGACCGCTTCTTCGATTTCCGCGATCGTCCGCCTGAAGTCATGCGCAAGGTCCGCTAGCGACTCGCCAGCCTTGAATCGTTCGGCCACCTCAACAGTCGGAATACGAGAACCTTCAATCACGGGCCGGCCGGACGCCACGAGCGGATCGATGGCGATAATCCTCGGCTCGTTGGCCAACTGTTCGACGGCGACTCTCTTGCGCGTCAGCGGGAAGAGACGCACGATGCCTCGAATGTCGCGGTCGATCCGCTTCAAATGAGCGTCCATCACCTGTCGCATCGCGAGTTGACCCTCCCGGGACGCGTTGATCAGCTCACCGTACTTCCGGACGAACACATTGAGGCCGTCCGTGAACATCTCTTCATGGGCAGGCCCTACTTCTGGATTCTCGGTGGTCGCATGCGCTGGGTGCCGCCGGGGACCTACACCTGGCTTCAAGGCCTTCAACCCATCGCGCGGGTCGGGTCGATGTTCGTCTACCGGCTGCCCTAGAAGAGCGTTGAGGGTGTAGCATCGGCTCGGAGCAATTAGGACGGAGGTCAGCATGAACATGGACCCCTTCGGACGACGCGACTTTTTCAAGAAGATGACGGTGCTCGGTGTGGCCGCTGGATTCGGCTTGAAGACGCCGTACGATCCGCGCGCGACCTTCGACGTCACGGTCAGCGAGGTCGAATACCGTCGCACGAAGGCCGGGCGGGCACTGCTCGCCCGCATCTATCGGCCGACTGGTGCGGGACCCTTCCCGGCGCTGCTCGATCTTCATGGTGGCGCGTGGAACACCAAGGACCGCAAGGCCGAAGAGCCGATGGATCGTGCGATCGCGGCGAGCGGCGTGCTCGTCGTGGCCATCGACATGACGCTTGCGCCCGAAGCGCCGTACCCGGCGTGCGTGCAGGACGCCAATTTCGCCGTGCGCTGGCTCAAATCGAAAGCGGCGTCGTGGAACGGCGACGGGTCGAACGTCGGCGTGTACGGCAGCTCGAGCGGCGGTCACGTCGCCGAACTCCTGGCCATGCGCCCCCGCGATGCGCGCTACAACGCGATTCCGCTGCGCGGCGCGCCGAAAGTCGATGCCACGATCGCCTACGTCGCGATGCGCTCGCCGATCAGCAACCCGTTGGCGCGCTTCCAGAACGCGGAGACACTCAAGCGCGACGCGATGATGAAGAACCACACCACCTTCTTCCAGCCGTGGGACACCATCCACGAGAGCAATCCGCAGGAGATCCTCGAGCGCCACGAAGCCGTCACGATGGTGCCGTTCCTCATCATGCAGGGCGCGCTCGACGACAATATGCTCCCGGCGATTCAGGAGAAATTCGCCAAGGCGTACAAGGCGGCCGGCGGCGACATCCAGTACCAGCTATTCGAGGGCTGCGAACACGAGTGGGTCGCCACGCCGGGGCCGCAAACCGACCGCGCGCGCGAGATGGTCAAGGCGTTCATCGCGCGTCACTGGCACACGTAATTCAGGAGGCTCAGCCATGCGATTCAAAGGCTTCATCGTGCTCGGCGTTGCCTTGGTGGCGATCGGCATCGTCGTCAACAATCACCCCGTGGCCGCCCAGGGGGCGACGGCGCTCGCAGGTGGCGTAGCCTCGCCGCGGGAAGGCAAGATGGAGGGCGTCGTGGTCTCCGCCCGCCGCGAAGGCGCCATCTTCACGGTGTCCGTGGTGAGCGACAAAGACGGCGAATACGCCTTCCCGCGCGCGAACCTCGTGCCCGGCAAGTACAACGTCGCCATCCGCGCTGCCGGGTACGACCTCGTCTCGGCGCCGGCGGCCGAGGTCGTGGCTGGTAAGACGGCCACGCTGGATCTCAAGCTCGACAAGACCAAGGATCTGGCTTCGCAGCTCTCGACAGCCGAATGGATCGAGAGTGTGCCGGCGTCGCTCGAAGTGAAAGAGAAGATCACGCACCAGCTTCTGAGCTGCGCCTACTGCCACTCGCACGAGCGCATCATGAAGTCGCGGCACAGCGCCGATGAGTTCTACAACATCATCCAGCGTATGGCGTCGTACTTCCCGGACGGCGCTGCGGTGAGCCGCGACGGCCGCGGTCGCGCGATCAAGAACTCCCCGGCGGCGCAAAAGACGTTCGTCGACAACGACAACTGGGGCGTCGTTCCGGGCATTCCCAAGAAGGAGCTTGGACAGTACTTCGCGAGCTACAACCTCAGCGGAGGCCGCACGTCCTTCGCGTACGATCTGAAAACGCTGCCGCGCCCGACTGGCAAGGGCACCAAGGTCATCATCACGCAGTACGACATGCCGCGGAAGGACACCGTGCCGCACGACAGCGACCTCGATTCGAAGGGACGCCTGTGGTACGCCGACCAGAGCGCGCAGTTCATCGGGGTCTTCGATCCGAAAACGGAGTCGTTCAACGAGGTTCCGCTCCCGCCCGTCAATCCGGGCTCCGTGCCGGGCGCGTGGGACGTGCAAGTGGACAAGAACGACAACGTCTGGTTCCCGATGCGCACGCCGGAGGGAGGGAACGCGTTGACGCGCTATGAGCCGGCCACCGGCAAGCTGACGTCGATCGCCGGCGCCGGCGGCCAGTTCCTTTCGTTCAATCAAGCCGACGGATCGGTGTGGGCGGGCGCGACGAAGATCGACGTGAACACCGCCACGATCGCCGCCCGCTACAACCAGGGGCAGGCGACGAACGCGGCGCTCGTCCCGCCTGGCTCCGGCGGCTATCACAACGTCGTCGACTCGAAGGGGCGGACCTGGGTGGCGACCTACCGAGGTCCCGGCGGCGTCATCGGCTTCGACACCGCGAAGAACGAAGTGATGTGGTTTTCGATCCCTGGCCTCGGCGCACGCCGCGGCAAGATCGACGCGAACGACGTCTACTGGTTTGGCGAGTACATGACTGACAAGCTGAGCATGTTCGACACCAAGACCGGCAAGTCGCAGCGCTGGGATATGCGCAAGTGGTCGACGCCGTACACGTCCTCCGTACCTGACAAGAACGGCCGTGTCTATGCGCCGAGCAACATGACCGAGCGCCTCACGCGCCTCGACCCGAAAACCGGCGAGATGGTCGAGTACCTCATGCCGACCGACTTCGACACCAAGAAGATCGCGATCGAGTCGAGGACGGACAAGATCGTGCTGTGGTTTGCCAACACGCGCAACGCTCGCGTGACGAAGGTCGAGCCGCTCGACTGATCAGCGCGATCCGAGCCCTTTGTAGAGAAATCGCTGGACGCGTTGAGGGCCGGCGCGAGCCGTTCGACCGACGGCCCGCCGCCGGCATCTGCGCGCGCAGGCTCGATGGGCCCACTAACGCCACGAGCACGACGATCGGCACCCTGCGTTTTCTCATGACGACAGGAGCACGGAGATCACGGCACAGGCGGCGCACCGTGGCGTCGAGAGGAGGTGCATGGCACGCTATGCCGCGAAACGTGAGCGCCTCTAGTAGAATCCGCACCACTCATGCGATGGCTCGTGCGCGGCGACGTCGACGGATTCTTCGGCCTCGCCATCGACAACCTGGTCCAGTTGCTCCTCATCGATACGCTCTGCCGGGGCGTGCTCGGTTTTC
>JBGOTP010000362.1:0-5174 GCA_041476545.1 Vicinamibacteria bacterium
GGCCCCGAGTCGTCCCGTCCGCCGGCGCGACGGCGTCCATCGGGCTCCCTCGGCGCCACCTATTCAATGGCGGCGACGGCCGGCCGGCGGCGGGGCCGGTGGCGCCCGCGAATCCGTGTGAGCGACGCGTCTCACGCGGCAGGTGGGAAATCGCACCGGAGCGCCGAAATCCGCCGCAGCTCACGGAGCTGCGGCATGCCACCGACGCCAGTCCCGCCGAAGCGATGCGAAGGCGGACGCTTCGCGGAGGTGCGGATTTCCCGCGTCGTCGAACCGGTTCGCGGGCGCCATTGGCCTCGACGCTGGAGATGACCGCCGCTGGACTTCACAGCGTGGCGCGGCCCAAAGTGATGACCCACATGATGACCCACTGGTGTTGGACTGGAGAGACGGCTCCCTGTACACTTCGCATCCACAGATGCCGATGCGTGTCGTCCTCTTCGGAGTCGTCGTGCTGCTCGGTGTCGTCTTCGGTCTTCGTGCGCGCGCAACGCCCGCGTCGAACATCCAGGGCGGTGCGGCCGCCCGAGCCTCCGGTAGCGCTGGTGCTGGTCCGGTGGTGGGCGCCGGCATTGGCACTATCAGGGGTCACGTCGTTCTTACAGGAAAAGATCCCGGGAATGCCGTCATCAGGATGGCCGTGGACCCGAAGTGCGCCGCGATGAATGCAGGGAAGCGCGTGATTCAGGAGGCCGTTGTCACCGGGGACAACGGAAGCCTGGCGAACGTCTTTGTCCACCTCCAGGGTACGTTTCCCGAGACGCCTGTTCCCGCCCAGCCCATCGTCATCGATCAGCGTTCGTGTATCTACCGCCCGCGAGTGATCGGGATGCGTGTCGGTCAGACGCTGCAGGTTCGCAACAGCGACAGCCTGCTGCACAACGTCCACAGTTCGTCGGCCGTGGGCAACAGCTTCAACGTGGCACAGCCGATGGCTGGGATGGTGTTCGAGTTCAAACCGAAGGCGGAAGAAGCCATGGTGAAGCTGGGGTGCGACGTGCATCGGTGGATGACCGCGTATGTCGGCGTCGTCTCGAACCCGTACTTCGCTGTCACCGAAAGCGCGGGCTCATTTGAGCTCGGCAAGGTCCCGGCGGGCACCTACAGCATCCGCTCCTGGCACGAACGGTTCGGCGAGATGACGAAGAGCGTGACCATCAAAGCCGGCGCGGTGAGCACGGTCGACTTCACGTACTCGCAGAAGGGGTCTTAAAACGCATTGCCGATGAACGGCAACATGCGGCCGCAGTACAACACCGCGAACCACGAGACGAGCGACAGGGTCCCAATTACCTTGGCCATCGCCGGCGTCTCGTCGCCCGCACCCAGATCCACGACCTGCGCGGAGACCATCCATTCGAAGAGCACCGCGTTCAATCCGGCGAGCAGCAAGAAACCCATCTTGGCGACGAAGGCGCTGTTGTGGGCGTACTGTTCGGGATGGCCGACGACGAACACGATGCCGGTCGTCAGGTTGAGCAGGAACCCCCAGACGGCAAATGGCATCAGCTCCTTTGCGGCGCTGACGGGCACGCGCTTCATGAATCCGATGAGGCGAAGGTCGAAGAACCCGGCGACGCCAATCACAAGTCCCAGGCCGACGAAATGGATGGTCTCGCAGAAGGGCCAGATCCAAAGCGACTGGACGACCATTCTCGACAGCGTCGTGGCCTGCAGCCAGGCGACCAGGGCGTCCATCAGAGATAAGCCATCAGGCGGCCGGCGGTAATCGCCCCCGTCCATAGGAGCAGCGACACCACCGCCAGCCGTCTGCTTCGCGACAATCGCTCACGTTCGAGCGGTTCCCGTTCTTCGACGATCACTCGTTTCGAGAGCATCGTGTTCCAGAGGGCGAGGCCGATGAAGGTCAGCTTGAGATAGAAGATCGGCTGTTTTGCCTTGGTGGTCGCGTCGGCCATGAACAGCAGCACACCGGTGGCCGCGTTCAGCGCGAAGGCCCACCACACGAAGCGGAACAGTGGACGAAGCGCAGGAAATGGGATACGCGGACTGAACCCGAGCAGCCTGAGATCAACAACGGCATTGGCGCCGACGACGATGCCGAGGCCGACGGTGTGGAGGGTCAGAATCGTGGGGTACGCCCAGAGTGACGGAGACTCGCGCGTCCACACCGCCAGGGCGGTGCCCTCGAGCCAGGTGAGGAACTCTGTCACGTCGATCTGCTGCGCCCGTCGTCGCTCAGGCTATCGCCCAGTGGTTGGCGTCGTTGGCGTCGTTGGCGTCGTTGGCGCGGTGCCCGTGCCGGGTCCGGGTTCTTCCGTCACGCGTCCACCAGGTGTGATCGGCGTGCCGTCGGGCCGGGTGATGCGCGCGCAGCACATGCCGTGCGAGCCTTCGGCTCTCGAAGGCTGACCGGACACCTTGATCACCGTTCCAACCCCGAGCGTTTGCGGTGTCCATCCGGTCCTGGTCAACTGCGCCGCGGGGCCCATTTCGATCTGCCATTCGATCTTCTGACCCTTGGCGTCGACCTCCTCGAAGTAGAGGAACGAATGCGGGTTCTTGAACAGGAACCTCGTGACCGTGCCCTGCGCTTCAGCCCTCTTGGTGGCATCGTAGAAGGGCGCGGCCGAATGGTGGGCGATGGCCGGCGCGACCTTCAATGCCAGCACCGCGGCGACCACCAGTGCCGCCGCCAGCATCGATCGCTGAGCTCTCATGCGAATCATCCTCATATATATGATGCAGGCGTCTACTTATATTTCGGGACCATCATCTTCACGGCGGCTCTCGACGCTTCGGGATCGCACTCCCATGACGACAGCTGATATCCCGGGCGCGCCGGCAGCCACCGCGTGGTGTAGGACACCGGTTTCTTGAGGAACATCGGATCTTCCACCGTCACGGTGACTCGCAGCTCGGTACCTTCCTTCCAGTATCGCTCCGTCACTTTCTTCTGCTGGGAGGAGGGGATGCCGTTGTAGTCGTCGAATCCGGTGACGTCGAACAGGAAGTGGTCGGTTTCAACGAGGAGCGCGCCTTTGTCGTAGTGCCCGGTCGAAAAACCCTGAATGCTCATGTCGTGGACCGTCGGTTTTCGGCCGTCGAGCCACACGGTTCGGGTCTGATCGTCCTTCTCGTACCGGAAGATCACCCGATCCGGCCATTGCACGAGCTGCATGTAGTACGGGTCGTACTGGATGGCGGGCGAAGTGGCCGGCACGCAGTCGTACTTCGGCGAGAGCGCTTCGTCGAAGACCTTCTGGTACGCCAGCGCCCGCTCGTTCAGTTCGGGAAAATTCGACTTGCCCCAGGGGACGGTCTCGCTGTTCACGGGACGGACTCCCGCGCCGCCGTTCCAGATGCCGGCCAGGTCGGGTGGAGCGTTGGGATCCACGGGTGCTGTGGCTGGTGGCGCGCCGCCACGACCACCCCCGCGTCCGCGGCCCGCCGCCGGATCCTGACCGGGCCTGCCCGCCGCGTTCAACCCGGTGAGCGCGGTCAGTCCCATCGTCAGCGTCAAGACGGCGCACGCAGCAATCGCCCTTTTCATCCCGACGGCCTCCTTCACAGATTCTCTGCGATCCTACACCGATTCATCGTACACCCGCTGCTTGAACGCGGCCACGAAGCGCGCGAGGATGGGCGAGATGTCGCCCTTCTTCAGTGGAACCTCGATGAGCGTAAACGACGGTTCGCGCTCAGCGGATGCGAGCGCGTCGCGCAGTTGCCGCGGACTCCGCGCCACGAAGCCCCGCCCGCCCCAGAGATCCGCGAGCTGGGCAAACGGCCACGAGACGGTCTCGTTGTAACCGGCGTTGGGAAAGAAGGCCTGCAGCATTTCCCACCGGGCGTTGTTGAGCAACACGATGATCGGGTTGCACCGATATTCGGGCGCGTGCGAAATCTCGGGGCCCGTCATCTGGAACGCGCCGTCGCCAAGGAGCACGACGGGTCGCCGCCCTGTCGAAACCTGGACGCCAAGCGCCGCCGGTACGGCAAACCCCATCGTGGCGTAGTAGGCGGGCGCGATGCACTCGTTGGCCTGAATGTCCACGCTGGCGAACAGGCAGTCTCCCGTGTCGGAGACGAGCGGCAGGTCTGGATGATCGGCAAAGAACTCGTTCAGGATCTCGATGACGTCGGCCACCACGATCGGCGCTTCGTTGTCCCGCGGCGCTGATGCTGGCGGGGCGGCTGGTGTTGCGCCAGGCGG
Organism: Vicinamibacteria bacterium; assembly: GCA_041476545.1. Classification (GTDB taxonomy): domain Bacteria; phylum Acidobacteriota; class Vicinamibacteria; order Vicinamibacterales; family CAVVIG01; genus JBGOTP01. Next base: position 4,178 of record JBGOTP010000362.1, read on the forward strand.
GGACGATCGAGAGGGAAGGTCCGGCTCCGCCAGGAGGCGCGCGACGAGCGCATCGATTGGCGCGTCCTGATAGCCGTGATGCTTGATGAGCACGCCGCGCGCGGTCGCGATGAGCAGGTTGGACTCGTTCAGACGATTGGCCGACACGCCCAGGCTCGTGTCACTGACCTGCTCGCCGAGGAGCAGCACGCAATCCGAGGACTCGACGCTGTCGCGAATCGGTTGTGGTGACGCCACGCCCAGATACGTGCCGATGAACTGTGGATGGCGGGTCGGAAAGACGCCCCGGCCAAGGAAGGACGAGGCGACGGGAATGTTCAGCCGCTCGGCCAGACGGAGCACGTGCTCGCGCAATTGGAAGCGGTGCACCTCGACGCCGACGATGAGCACGGGTTGTTGGGCCGCACGCAGGCGGTCGACGATTTCTCGGGCGGCTTCCGCCACCGCACCCTCATCCACCCGTCGTTCGACGGGATGGGTGTGGGCGGGCGCGGCGATGTCCGCGAAAACCATGTCGCGGGGTATTTCCAGATAGACGGGACGCTTCAACGCGAGGGCCGTGTCGATGGCTTTCGTGATGTGCGCGGCCGCCGTGTCGCGATCGTCGAGGATGGCGCTGTACTCGGTCACCTCCCGGTACACCCGGAGTTGCGACTCGAAGGACTTGACCTCGTGGTGCACGGGAATGGCCGCGCGTTTTTCCATGCGGCTCGGACCGCCGGAGAGGACGAGAACCGGCGACTCTTCCGCGTACGCGCAGGCAATCGGGTTGATCATGTTCAGACCACCCGCCCCGTAGGTGACGCAGCAGACGCCCAGCCCGGCCGTCGCGCGCGCGGCGCCGTCGGCCGCAAACCCCACGGCCGGCTCGTGGCTCAAGCGGATGAGGGCGAACCGGCCGTCTCGCTCGAACGCTTCGTAGAGATTGAGGACAAAATCGCCGGGGATGCCGAAGATCTGGCGGACGCCGTGGTGCCAGAGGCGATCGAAGAGGAAC
>JBGOTP010000363.1:0-5172 GCA_041476545.1 Vicinamibacteria bacterium
CAATTGGATACGTAACCTGGTCCTCGAGGATGTCCGGGCTTCGATCCCAGCGCGAGTAAATGATGACCTGCGTGTCGGACAGATCCGGAATCGCATCGAGAGGGATGTTCTTCACCGCCCACGTTGCGCCAACGAGGGCGACGGCGGTGAGAATCAAAACGAGGAACTTGTTCGTCGCGCTGAAGGCGATGATTCTGTTGATCACTGCTGCTGCCCTGAATGCGAAGGCTCTGTCGCGTTCGGAGCCTTCTTGAACGCGGCAAGTGCCGAGCGAAAACGGGACTCAGAGTCGATGAGGAAGTTTGCGGACGTGACCACCTCCTCGCCCTCGCTGACACCGCCCAGAACCTCGTAGTACCCCTCCGCGGCCCGCCCGAGAGTCACCGAACGCGGCTCGAACATGCCTCCATCCTTCACGACGAAGACGACCTGCGTAGCGCCGGTGTCGAGGACCGCGTCCCGCGGGAGCGCAAGTGTCTCGCCGAGGGGAATATGGATGGTGACCTTCACGAATGACTCCGGTCGGAGGCTCCGGTCAGGCGTAGGAACGAGCATCCGGACACGAACGGTGCGAGTGGAAGGATTGAGGATGGAATCGACAGCGGCGACCTTCGCCGAGTAGACGCGGCCCGGAACGGAAGGCACGGTGATGTCGACGGGCTGGCCTGCCTGGACGAGCGGCGCCTCGTACTCGTACACCTGCGCGTAAACCCACACTGCCTTGTCCGGGAGGAGCAAGTTCGTCGGGTCACTCTTCTCGTGCATGATCGCGTCGAGCTGTGCCTCCGAAAGACCTTGCTGACGAAGTTTTAGTGCAGCGGAGCGCACAATTGCGTTCGAGCCTGCGCGCGCCTCTGCGAAGGGACTGCCTTTCGTGCCCGCTTGCGACTTGAGCGCCTCCCGGTACTCGACGATCGCCTGGTACAGCATCGGGTCGTAGGCCACGCGACCGACGGCATGGATGTCCGCCGCGAGGGCTCGCGTCGTGACTACATCTCGAGTGACACCAATCAGCTGCTGCCGCTCCTGAGTGAGCGTGAACGGAGCGTGCCCGGGGACGTGTCCGGTCTCGCCATTCACCTCGTCCTCATAGACCGGAATGTAGTCCATCCCCATCTCGTCTTTTGCGGGCTTCGGCGACGTCACGTCGGGTCGCATGGGATGGCGATACGTCACCACTCTGCGCTCGCCGGCTACTTTGGTTCCCGTACCCGCTTCATCGTGAGGTGCGGCTTCGTCGACGTGATCGAGCCTCATCTGGCAAATGGGACAGATGCCCGGTTTGTCGGACACGATCTGCGGGTGCATCGCACACTGGTAGTAGCCGTGCTTCGAAGCGCCCCCGGGCGCGACTCCGTCCCACAACGTTGAGCGCGTTGCGAAGAACACCGCCACGCCCGCAAAGGCGAACAGGATGACGAGCACCAACACCCAACGCTTAGCCACGGGTCTCCTTACGTGCCGGCGGACGCGGAATGTCACTCCCCACTGCACGCTCGAGATCCGCGTACGCTCTCTCGAACTCGGCTTGAGACTCGATGTGCTCGGTGTGGATCATCTCGATTTGCCGGAGCGAGTCCACGAGCGACAGGAAATCCACCGCGCCGGTCCGGTAACCGCTTTCAGTTACGGCCAGGGCTTGCTCGACCTGCGGAACGTGCGTGGTCGTGAGCAGTCGATACTGCGCGAGTGCGGTCTCTACCCGTACGTAGGCCTGATTCACCTCGCGCCGAATGTGATCCCCGACGCGACGACGCTCCGCTTTCGTCGCCGAGAGCCGTGCGTTCGCTTCGCTGACGCCGGCGTCGTACTTCGCCCGCTGGGCAATCGGGAGGGTCATAGATGCCATCGCGCCAAATCCATCTCGGGAGCCGGTGTTTTCGAAGCGTCCGACCGAGAACTCGAAATCAGGGAGCCGGGCACGCTCGGCAAGCCGCACCGAGGCTTCTTCGCGGCGCACCGCCGCGGTCTGAGCCGCGATCTCGGGACGCCGTGACTCAGCAAGATCCGTCAGCGACTCGAGTGTCGCTTCGAGCCGCGGCGGAGGAGGGTCCTCTGGAATCCCCAGCGGCTCCGTCCCCGGTCGACTGAGCGCTTCCCTGAGCTCGGCCTCAGCGCTCCGGATCGCGAGGGTCTCTGTTTGCAGACGATTGATGAGATGGGTGAGCTCTCCTTGCGCTCGAAGCACGTCGGATTGTGAGACCTCGCTGGTTCCGTACTTCTGCTCGGCGATCCGCGTCACCGATTGCACGAGATCCTTCTCGCGCGTGTAGACGGCGATGAGCCGGTGGACTTGCCAGAGGGTGTAGTAGGCTTTCGTTACACCTGCGACGACATCGAGCTCCGCCGCGCGGGCGTCCTTCTCAACCATCGCAGCGTCTTGACTCGCCACTTCTCCCGCGAGAGCGCGCTTGCCCGGAAAGGGAACCTTCTGCGCGAGCCGAAAGATGTTGTTGTCAGCACGGTCCAGACGTAGCGATTCGGGAGCGTTCCACACCTCGTAGCTGAGAACCGGATCCTCGAGCGCGGATACCCGTGCCGGCACGGAAAGAGCGGCACGTGCGCGGTCCGCTGCAGCGGCTAGCCCGGGATTGTGCTGCCTTGCTTCCTCAATCACCTCAGAGAGGCGAAGCACTGGCTCGCGCATTTGCGCGCTCACGAGGGGAACAGCGGGAACGAGCCACGGAGCTAGCAGCGCCGCAACCATCCACCGCGCGCGAGAAGATGTCTCTTTCATAGAAATGCCAACCTCCCGGCGAAACATTTCTCTGACAATCCGCCACTGTCGTGGTTGCTCGTAAGATACCCGTGATCGGCGTACCGTTTCTCTATCGGATACGGCTCGGCCGTCTTCGCGTAACACGGAGGGAGACAACGCTCGATCTTCCTTGTTACGCTTGGGTGTGGCCGGCGTAGTACTTCATCGAAGGGGACGTGTGACTGAGGACACGAGTGACGAGATTCTCATGGCAGCCTACCAAGCGGGCAATCAGGAAGCCTTCGGCGAGCTCTTCGACCGCTACGCCGGGCGCATTTACGGGTTCGTCGTGAGACGTTTGGGCGACGTCTCGACCGCTGAGGATCTCTACCAGGAGGCCTTTCTTCGGCTCCATCGAGCCAAGGACTCCTATGACCCAGAGCGGCCGTTTCGCACCTGGCTGTTCACCATCGTTCACAATCTGGTGACAGATACGCTCCGGAACCGAAAACGCTCTCCCACCCGGGACTCCGAGCGCGTTCAACTCACCCTGGCTGGCGACGAAGGGAACATCCCCAAGGCGGCCATCAACGACCAATCTCCGGAGAGGCTTCTCGCTGCGCGTGAATCGACGTGCGCACTATCACGCGTCCTCTCCGCGCTCCCGCCGGACGAGGCTACGGTTCTCATCCTCGCCCGCTTTGAGGGCCTTGCCTATGACGAGATCGGCTCCGTCATCGGACGCTCGACCGCGGCCGCAAAGCAGCTCGCCTATCGGGCTCTCAAGCGCGTTCGAGCCGAACTCATCGCGAGCGGACATGCAGAAGGTTTTCGATGACCAAGAACTACACCTGTGCTGGCTACCAAGAGTGGCTCGTCGAATCGCTGAACGCACCTTTGAGCGACGACGCCCAGACCCTTCTCACTCGCCATCTCGAGACGTGCGCCGCCTGCGTTGCGTCGTCCACGGAGCTCCGCGAAAGCTGGGATCTCTTTGGCAACCTCGGTGCCGTCAAACCTCCTACGGACGTCAGGGAACGGACGCGTAGAGCCGTCCTCGAGCTCATGGTGGGGGAGAAGGCGAACGCAACGCGACGGAAGTGGCATGAAGTCGCAAGCACACCGCTGGCGGTGGCGTCTGCGCTCCTCGTAGCCGGAGCGACCCTGTCTCTCTTGAGCGGACTCATTTGGGGAAGCACCTTGCCCCAAGGACACGTCTTTTTCTGCGCCGCAATGTACACCGGGCTCCTCGTCGGCGCGTTCTCGTGGATCTATGGCGCTACGACCGTCAACGGAGTGCACCTCGACGTTGCGGCGCGCATTGGGGTGTTGTCACTCGCGATCACCGTCGCAGCGATCACGGCGTGCCCGCAGTTCCAGGTTCTCGCCTTGTGGGACAGTTCTGCGCTCGGACGCTTCTTTACAGCGCGACTAGGCGCCGGCGGGAGCTCGCTCGTATTCGGATTCGGCTACGGCTTGTTTCCGGGATTCCTTGCAGCGCTCTTTGGCGGGAACCTTCTTGCCGAACGACCTGTTGCCAATAGCTTCGTGACGGGAGCGGTCGTGTTCCTCCTTGCAAGCCCGGTCATCTATCTGCAGTCCGCACCGTTCACCTCAGGCGTAGTCGTGAGCTGGATCACGGGTACGGCGGTAGGAGCGCTCTGCGGCGTTCTGGGCGCCGTACGAGTCCGGCAGAGAGTCGCTGATGCTTCAGTGCTTGGCTGAGGTGGTAGCCATGCCACGGTTTCCGGCAGGCGGCATCCAAGCCACGGGAGGACGGGCTTGAGCCGCTCGCGTAAGATCGTCGTGCTTCTTCTCGCGGTCCTGAGCATCGGGCTTCGGGCGACGGTCGGCTACCCGGCAGGGTTTGCTGAACTTCTGTCCCGGTCGTCGGTTGGACGGACCTGAACCAAGGAAGGGGAGACCATGAATCGAACCACAGTCGGAAAAGGCATGTTGATCGCGAGCGCTGCTGCCGCGCTGATACTCGCGGGCAACGTCACGGCGCGCGCCGGGGAGAAGACCGGCGGAGACGTGCACTGCGCCGGCATCAACGCCTGCAAAGGTCAGGGAAGCTGCGCGGGTGCAGACAACGCCTGCAAGGGCAAGAATGGCTGCAAGGGCAAGGGCTTCGTCGACGTGAGCAGCGCTGACGAGTGCGCGAAGAAGGGCGGCAAGGTCGTCGAGCCCAAGAAGATGTAGCGTGCCGAGGCGGGGAGGGTGCTACACACGCACGCTCCCCGCACGTTGCGAGACACGGCGCCGGCATCGCGCCGCCGGACTGGCATCTCTTCATGCAGCAACCGGACGTGGCCATTGACTGACCTGGCCGGTCATGTATTGGTGCGGTCACATGGCGCGCCGCATCCCCGACGACCGGCTCCCGCAGCTGATCGAGACCGCTACGAACGTTTTCATCGAGCAGGGCTATCGCCGCACCCAGATGGCGGACATTGCTCAAGCGCTCGGGCTCG
>JBGOTP010000364.1:0-5129 GCA_041476545.1 Vicinamibacteria bacterium
AGAAGCTGCAGGAGCGGCTGGCCAAGCTGGCCGGCGGTGTGGCGGTCGTCAAGGTGGGCGCGGCCACCGAGACCGAGATGAAGGAGAAGAAGGCGCGGGTCGAGGACGCGCTCAACGCGACCCGGGCGGCGGTCGAGGAAGGCATCGTGCCGGGTGGTGGCGTGGCGCTGCTGCGAGCGTCGAAGGCGATCGACGGCCTGAAGAATCTCGAGGGCGACGAGAAGGTCGGCGCCATGATCGTCAAGCGGGCGCTGGAGGCGCCGATCCGCCAGATCGTCGAGAACGCGGGCCTGGAGGGCAGCGTGATCGTCGAGAAGGTGAAGCTGGCCACGGCGCCGAATCACGGGTTCGACGCGGAGACGATGGACTACGTGGACATGCTGAAGGCGGGCATCATCGACCCGACGAAGGTGGCGCGGGTGGCGTTGCAGAACGCGGCGTCGATCGCGTCGCTGTTGCTGACGACCGCGGCAGTGATCAGCGACCTACCGGAAGAGAACAAGCCTGGCGGGGCGCCGATGCCGCCCGGCGACATGTATTAGCTCGGCGATTTCAGTCGGCGCGATGCGCTGACGGAGAGGCGGCCTCGGTCGGTTATCCGACCGGGGCCTGTCTTTCTCCGGCTGCAACATGATGGGCTCTGCTCCACGGGTCAGCAGGAGCCGCGAGCGATGAGCCGCCGTGATCTCACCCGTAGTGCGAGGGAGATTCGGCCGCGGTCGGCGCAGACCACGCGCGCCACGACTACACTGAGGCGCGTGACGTACGGGTGCGCGTTCTGCGGCGAGGAGAACGAGGTCTTCGTGGATCTGAGCGGCGGCCGCCGGCAGACGTTCACCGAGGACTGCACCGTCTGCTGTCAGCCCAACCTGATCGCGCTCACCATCGACGACGACGGTGAGGTCGAGCTTCAGGTCACCCAGGAGTGACGGAGGGTAGTCCGTTCAAAGGCCCTTTTCTAGCCGAGGCTTCCTCCGTGTCCTGGCTGGCACTACAGGCGTTACTTACGCGCGACAGCGCAACGGGATCGTCGAATGATCTCTCGACGATTCCGCCCGGCCGCAGAGGCTACTTGAAGATGTAGGCGAGCGTCACGCCCGCGATGTGAGCATCGTAGTTCCTGGCGTCGTTGCCGAGCCAGATCGAGCCCGTGGTGCCGGCCAGTTGCGGAATGAATGGCGTCAGGCCGTCGGTGCGCCAGTCGTTCTTCCTGAACTGCTCGAAGGTGTAGAAGAGCGAGGCCGTCCACGATTGCGAGAAGTGGTAGCGGAGCGCGGTGGTGAACATGACGAGCAGATCGTCGGCCGCCGGCATCCGCTTCGGCAGCAAGCCGGGGACGGCGAGGGGCGGACCCGGAAGGGTGGCGCTCGACAGGCGCGTTTCTCGGGTTCCGGACGACGTCGAGTAGTTCGCGCCGAAGGTCCAGTCGAGCCTGTCCGGTATCAGCGCCGCCTTGCCCTCGACATGGAAGGTGTCGACGGTGTCCTTCATGTTCGTGGTCCAGTCAGCGTTGACGCTTGAGGACAAGTTAAAACTGGTGCCACGGTTCTTCAGATCCCGGTCGTCCACCTCATGCACGTAGCCAGCCGAGAACGAGAGGCGCTCGAACGGACTCCAACCGAAGTCGATCCCCGCCGACCAGCTCGTTTCCCACAGCAGGCCGAACGCGGAACGGAGGTAGTCGTCGTAGCGATAGCTGGCCATGGGCGTCACCCAGAGAGTGTCGAGCGGCGTGAACTGGAGCAGGAGATCCACGCGCTGACGATCACGCTCGGCCTCGTCGACCTTGCGGAACAGGAACCCGTTGCTCGCGTTGACCGTGCGGCTGTAGTCGGCGTCCCGCCGAAACGACGGCTTGTAGGTGAGCCGGGCCAGGAGCCAGTCGAACGGCGTGGCGTCGATCGCCGCCTTGGCGAAGTATTCGTCGCTCTCCCGGACCTCGCGTTCCGAGCCCCGGTTCCACCGCTCCCACCCGAAACCGACCGTCGTCGCCACGGGCTGGACGATCTGGTACCGCGCGTCGACGTCGGCGTTATGGTGCGTGAAGCTGAGCCGCTTGGCGACCGTGACACCCGCGGGGACGACGATGCCGGCGGCCGGCCTGTCGCTATCGATGCTACCCGGGAAGGAGATCTGGTCGCTGTTGTCCTGGAGGTCGTACATGCGGTACTTGGCCGACAGCGTCAGCGGCAGCGGGAGCGGCCGTGACGTCACCTGGACGTTGAGGTTGAAGGTCTGCACGTTCCCGTTCAGGCTCTTCTGCGGCAGCGCGAGGTCCGGATTCGCGGCGATCGAGGGGTTGATCGTGTGGGGGAGGAAGTCCGCGTTCTGGAGCGCGAGGCTGTAGGTGAGGCTGCCGGCGATACGGGTCCGACGCGGCAGGCTCACGCTACCGGCGATATTGAAGGTGTGCGCCATGTTGTCCGGCGGGAGAGAGCTCTGGCCGGTCTTGGGCACCACGTTGCTCGTCGCGGTGGGCGACTCGCCGGCCGAGCAGCCGAAGGCGACGCTCCCGCCCACGGGGGCCTGGAAGCAGGGATTGTCGAATCTCACGCTGCTCAGGTCGTTCCGGAAAACCGAGAGGGTGTAGCCGAACTGGAGCTGCCATTTCTCGCGCGCGAGCGTCCCGCCCAGCCGGAAGTCATGGACGGTCTGCTCGATGGGCTCGAGCAGCTCCAGGAAGTTGTTGCCCGGCGAGCCGAACGACATGCCAAACGGCCGGTCGCCTTCCTTCCGGATTCTCGTGTACTGGGCGTTGAGCTCGAGGTCCGGCGTCGGCGTCAGCGTGAAGCGGAGGCGGGCGGTGTCCCAGCGGACGGAGACGTCGTGGAGCTCGCGCGAGGTGGCCTGGCCGTTGAAGTCGCTCAGCGACCCGATGACCGGGGCCACCCAGACCCCGCGCGAGACCTCGTGCAGGAGCGTGCGGGAAGTCGTCGAGAAGAGGTGGGGGAGCTGGTCCCAGTCGAACTGGAACTGCCAGAGGCCGGTGCGCCCGGCGCGTAGCGAGAACTCCTGGTCCTCCCGGCCCCACTTCGACCCGAGGATCTCGCCCGTGTAGCCTCCGTCAGGAGTGAAGAATTTCAACTGGAGCTGCTGAAGCATGGGTCCCGCGCTCATGTCGCGGTACTCCTCGAACTTGCCCCTCTCCTTGTTCTTGGGATCGTCGGTCAGGTACCCGCGGACTCCCGCCTCCACGCTGCCCTCGACATTCACCCCGCCGAACTGAGTCTGGGCCGGCACGCTTCCCGCCGCGCCCAGAACCAGGAGCGCTGAAACCGAGAGTGCTGAAACAAAACACGGCGTCGTTCGTGTCGGTTTCATCCCTGGCCTCCTAGCGCTTGAAAAACTTGCCGGACGGGTGGTTGGAGCCATGGATGAGGGCATGGCAGTTCGTGCATTGATGGCCCATCACGAATTTGAGCGATGCCGTGTCGCCGCGACCGTACATGTTGCCTGGGTGGCCGCCTCCCGGGGCATGGCACTGCTGGCAGAGCCGCGGCTTGGCGGCCTTCAGCAGCTTCTCCCAGTTCGAGCCGTGCGGGTCGTGGCAGTTCACGCAGCTCTCCTGGACCGGCGGATGCGTCCAGAGGAACGGTCCGCGCTTCTCCGTGTGGCACGTGTAGCAGGTCTCGTTGACCCCCTGCTCCTTGAGGAGGGTCTGAGTGACCGTCCCGTGCGGGTTGTGGCACGAGGTGCAGGTGATCTTGCCCTCGCGGAGTGGCATGTGCGAGGACCGCATCGTCTGCGCCCGCTTCTGCAGGTGGCACGTGCCGCAGGTCTCGATCTCGGTCTCCTTGGCGAGCTGCGCCTTGGGCGAGACCTGTTCCATGATCTTGTGGCAGTTCGTGCACGCGACGTCGCGCGACTCGTGGGCGCTGCCCTGCCAGAAGACCCGGGCGCCCTTGGCGTGGCAGTCGAGGCAGACCGCGTTCCGCTTCTCCACCGGCGTCTTGTCGTTCTTCGCGAAGGTGATCAGCCCGCCCTTGCCCTTGCCGCCGCCCGCGTCCACGTGCGCCTTGCCGGGGCCGTGGCAGGTCTCGCAGGCGTTGGCCTCCTTGGGACTCCGCGCCTGGAGGAGGAAAAGGCGTCCCATCCTGGTCTTGGAGAACTTGCTGAACTGTTCCGGGTGACAGACCTTGCAGGTTTCCGCGCCGACATAGTTGCTGTCCGCCGGCGCGGCCGCGGCGGCGGCCGGCTTTTCCGGCTGCTGGGCACGGGAGGAGAAAGGAAGGCCGAGGACGATCCCGGCGCAGAACACCGCCGCCGCCGAGGCGATCCCCGCGAACAGCCGCCAGCGCCTACCGGTCATCGCGTGACTCCTCTCTCCTGCTGGTACATGAAACCGACGTCCGCGGGCGCTTTCTGCCATTCCAGTGCCAGAGTCGCGGGCGTCGACCAAATATGCGTGCGCGCACCGCCTTGTGCGTTCAGTGCACCAGTGGTCGCCCTTCGAATGGCCTAGGTCGTTGATCGGGCTGCTGGACGGTCGAAGCGGGATTTCCCCCTTGGGTGGGGGAAACTACTCAGTCGCGCTCGACACCGTGGCCCTCGAGATCGAATTTCTTGACGCGGTAGCGCAACTCGTCGCGGGTCAGTCCCAGGATCCGAGCTGCGCGCGTCTGATTTCCGTGCGTGAGCTCGAGCGCCTGCCGCACGAACTCGCGCTCGACGTCTTCGAGGACGATGCCGCCGCGGGGCAGCTGGAAGCGCGACGGCTCAGCGGCACCAGCGGGCGCGCCCCCCGCGATCTCCGGCGGAAGCTCGGCCGGCGTCAATTCACCTGACTCCGCCAGGATCATCGCGCGCTCCACGACGTTCCGCAGTTCGCGCACGTTGCCTGGCCAGTCGTACTGCGTGAGCAGTCGCTCGGTGTGGGCCGAGAGACGCGGCACCGGCTTCTTGAACTCCTGGCTGAAGTGCTCGAGGAAGTGCCGGGTCAACAGCGTGATGTCTTCGCGCCGCTCACGCAGCGGCGGAATCGTGATCGTCACCACCTGCAGTCGATAGTAGAGATCTTTCCGAAACCCGCCCTGCTCGACCGCCGCCCGGAGATCCCGATGCGTGGCGGCGACGACGCGGATGTCGACGGTGATGTCGCGCGTACCGCCCACCCGACGGAAACGTCGCTC
>JBGOTP010000365.1:0-5107 GCA_041476545.1 Vicinamibacteria bacterium
AGCGCGCCGACCGTCGTCATGACGATCGCGGTGTAGAGGCCGAACTCGGCGGGGAGCCCGGCGATCATCGCGTAGGCCATCGCCTGCGGCACCGCCACCGCGGCGACCGAGGACCCCGCGACGAGGTCCGCGCGCGCGTCCGCGAAGCCGTACGTGCGCAGCGAGTCGAGCGCGGGCACGCGCCGGTACAGCCATCGCTTCAGCGGGGAAGCGCTCGCTGCGGGTAGGAATCCGTTGGCGTTCACTACGGGTTCGCCACGATACCGGTGCGAGCCGCGTCTGGGAAGGCGACGTCTCCCCGCCCGATGCTCTCACGTCGACCCGAACCCTGGCGGAAGAGGCGCAGCAGCGGTCTTCCGATGAGCGCCAAGCAGGCGATGCCGATTGCGAACACCATTATCAGAACAATCACGCGCTGGCCGTCGTACCCGACCGTGCGGGCGATCACGGAGTACTGGAACAACCGGCCGTTGATCTCCCAGATCAAATAGTAGTGCGTCAGGTAGATCGAGAACGACGCGTCGCCGAGCAGCGCGTACGGCAACGCCCAGTTGCGAACGTTGTGGTAGATCCCCCGCGTCACCTCCACTGCGTCGACGATCGCGACCGCGGCGCAGAGCGCGATCGCGAGCCACAGCCACGGGACCGAGCAGGTCAGGCGGAATCGCCGTACGAGAAACGCGCCGGCGGCGCCGACGCAAGCTGTCTCGCCACTACGACCGCCGGGTTCGCCCGAGCCCGCCAACGCGAAAGGCGCTCGTCATGAATGAAGCTCCGAGGACAATCAGAATCGCCTTCGCTGCCGTGCTGCTCTTCGCTGTCGTTCCCGCCGCCCACGGCAGCGTCTAGGCGAATCTTCTTGTCACGTGGTCGCCAGGTGCGACCTACACTTTGTGATACAAGCCCCAGGTAATGCCGGTGAGGGCTGCGGAGGGGGCGACACGGACCAAATCGTACCGGTGGCCAGCCGCCGCAACAACTTCGGGGAACTCCCCTTGCGACAAAATGATCCATTCGGGACCTCCTGATGGCCAAGCATTCTGACGATGGTATTGGATGGGCCGGTCACCGCGCACATGTTTCGCGTAGAACCCGATCACCTGATCGTTGCGAAAATCGTGGTCGCTGCCGATGTGTACGATCGATTCTCGGGACTGCAATTCCATGTATTGGAGCAGACCTAGGTAGTCGCCCCGGCCGGCGCGGAGCATTTGCATCGTCTGGAAAGAGTTGACTGTCACAATCGCGGTGACTGCGAGCCAGGCTGGCAGTTTTCCAAATGGGTGGGCTTCACTAATCCAGGATAATAGAACAGCGAGCAGCAGCAGATAGAACAAAATGTTGATGTAAAAATATCGGATAAAAAGGACGTCTGGGGGGCGAAGCATCAGCGCGGCGGCCGGAGAAACAACGATCACGACCGCGAAGAAAGCCGCAAGTGCGGAATCTCTTTTCCAGAGCACTGCCAATCCTATGGACCCAGCTACCGACACGATACCCGCCGAGATCCAGGCCGCGGGACCGACCGCCACCACGCCCAGCGCAACTGCCGTGGTTTGACGAACCACGTCGGCGAGGGAAAAGTTCGGTCCGCCGCCGCTCTGCATTTGCCTGAGGTCAATCGCGTACAACGACGCCAGTCCGAGGAGCGGAACCAAGTGGCAATACGCCACACGCCGCAACACATTCAACCAGCCTGTGCGCTGTCGTAAGAGCTGAATCAGGGACCAGAAGCCTGCGGCGATGTAGAAATAGAAATACGTCAGGTGAGACAGCAGCCCCAGAATCGCGCAGGTCCAAAAGAGCAACAGTCCGGCGAGGCTCCCGCGTGCAAGGTACCGCTCCAGCGCCAGAAATGCGGTGAGCGCGAAGAAACCGGCAAGTGCGTAGCCGCGGGCTTCCGTCGCATACACGATCAACAGGTAGGATGACCCTGTGAGCAGCGTGGCAAAACATGCGGTCCGCTCGCCCCAGCGGCGACAGATGCGCTCTGCCAAGATGACCGTACCGATACCGGCCGCAAGCGAGGGCAGCCGGTAGACGAACCAATGCGTTTGCAATCCGCACACGTACAACCAGAGCGTGTTGAGGTGATGATTGTTGTCGAGATGCACGCGCGTCAGAACTTCGAGAGGGGAATGCAGGTTACGTGCGATTCCGAGCGACCAGATCTCGTCCAGCCAGAACTGGTTCGTGGCGATTGCAACGCGAATGGCGGCTGCAGCGACGAGGGCGCCCCAGGTCAGCCACCGCAGACGAGTTTTCAAGCCGATTCCCTTCGAAACCACTGATAATCCTCTCATTTACTAACTATCTATCCAGGACTTCCGCAGTCTTCAACAACTTCGGAAGTCCGTAAGCGAGGAGCAGCTCCATCCTCCTCTCCTGCTGGACGCGCGCCTACTCGCCTGCCCAGTCCGAAGGAGAGGAGCCACACGAAGCAGCCAGAAGGCATTCGATGGCGCTTTGCCACCAGGTACCTCCGACATTCATGTGAGCAATACTACGGCATCGAGAAGGACGCAGCGGGTGAAGAGGATTCCCTATCGCTCAGGCTTGTGCCGCATACGGAAGTCGACGGGTCGCAATAGTTTTCGGTACGTTCCGCCGGTTTCCACCACATTGATATCCTTATAGCTCGCGGCTCCGAGAAACACGTTATTGTCGAAATCAGACATTGACGTACTGCCGCCTGTGCCCGACAGGTACACGCCCGTGTTGGATGCAGCGAAACCGAGATCTTCACTTTCCGTGGGCGCGTCGCAACTAGAGCGGCGACGCTTGCAAGCGGACGCCGAGAGACTCTTCGATCGCCCCCACCGCGTTTCTTACCACCATCATCAGAGGCAACTCGCAAAGGCGGGGCACGGAGCTCTGCAGCTATCGGCGTCGGGTACCGACAGCTCTTGACTGACCGAGTCGGTCAGTTATAGGAGGCTGCATGCCCCGCAAGACTCCCGACGATCGCTTTGACCAGCTCATCGACACCGCGACGCAGGTCTTCATCGAGCAGGGCTATCGGCGCACGCAGATGGCCGACATTGCCGAGGCGATGGGCGTGGCGAAGGGCACCCTCTACCTCTACGTCGAGAGCAAGGAGGCGCTCTTCGACCTCGCGTGCCGGCGGGCCGACGCGCCGCGACCCGTGCTGCAACCGACTGTCCTCCCGGTTCCGACACCTGCCGCAGGCGCGACGCTCGCCTACGTGGCGGAGCGGCTCGCCCGTGAACGGGAGCTCCCGGCGCTCACCACGGCCCTCGGACGCCGGCGCGTGCGTGACGCGGAGGGCGAGCTCGCCCTCATCGTGGGCGAGCTATACGACAGGCTCGCCCGCAATCGCCGGGGCCTCGAGCTGATCGATCGCTCGGCGCGCGACCTACCCGAGCTTGCGGCGCTGTGGTTCACGGGTGCGCGTGGCGGCCTCTTGGTGCTGCTGACGCAGTACCTGGAGGATCGTCTGCGCCGGCGGCTCTTTCGCCCCGTGCCGGATCGCGGCGCTGCCGCGCGTCTCATGCTCGAGACCATCGTCTTCTGGGCCGTCCACCGTCACTGGGATGCGCACCCGGAGGCGATCGACGAAGCGACCGCCAAGGCGACCGTCGTCCGCTTCCTCACCGGCGCGTTGATCAAGGAGGGACAGGCATGATCGACAACTTCGGGACACGACGGATCGACGTGGACTGGCTCCGCGTCTTTGCTACCTATCTGCTCTTTCCGTTCCACGCGGCGATGGTCTTCAACCCCGCGCCCTTCTACCACATCCGCAACGTCGACCTGTCGTTGGGAATGCTCGTGTTCGCAGGCTTCATCAGCCTCTGGCACATGCCGCTCTTCTTCTTGCTCGCGGGGTGGGCGATGGTTGCCTCGCTCCGCGCGCGCGGCGGTGTGGGCTTTGTGCGCGAGCGCTTGCGCCGGCTTGGCGTGCCGCTGTTCGTCGGGTGCACGCTGCTCATGCCCCCGATCAAGTACCTCGAGCTCGCGAGTGGTCTCGATCTGAACCACCGGGGCCTGTTCGTGAGCCCGGCGCTCCAAGAAGGCTTCCGCCGTGTCATTCCCGGCGGGCTTCCCGAGGCCGCGCCGTTCCACGAGACGTTCTTCCAATTCCTGCCCACGTTCTACACTCGCCTCGACCGCTTCACGTGGGCGCACCTCTGGTTCGTTGCCTATCTGCTCACGTTCACGCTGCTCTACCGTCCGCTGTTCACCTGGCTGCTCCAGCGGCGCGGCGAGCCGACAGGTCTGCGCAGCCTCTGGGTTTATGTCCCGATTCTCCCGCTTGTCGTGGTGCAGCTCGTGCTGCGGCCCTACTGGCCGGGCGTCCAGAACCTCTACGACGACTGGGCGAACGTCGGCTACTTCAGCATCTTTCTGACCGCAGGCGTTCTGCTGGCGCGATATCCCGCCCTCGAGCGAGCCGTCGAGGGAGAGCGGAAGCGGGCGCTTGCACTCGCGCTCGCGACCATGGGCGTCCTCCTGCTCGCGGTGCTCGGCGTGGTGCGGACGCCAGCGGTCCTGCTCGGCGGATCGGCGATCGCTGCCTGGTGTTTCGTCGTGGCGCTGGTCGGTTTCGCGCGCCGGCTGCGGCTACCGGACGGGCCCGTTCTGGCCTACCTGACGGAATCAACGCTACCCGTCTACATCCTCCACCAGCTCGCCATCGTCATGATCGGCTACTGGTTGATTCAACTCCCGTTGGGCATCGCTGCGAAGTTCACGCTGCTCGTCGTGGTCTCGCTCGGCGCGACGTTGGCCGTCTACCACTGGATCGTTCGCCCGCTACCGGTGCTGCGGTTCGCGTTCGGAATGAAGCCCCGCGTGGGCGCGCTCCGCGCCACGCCACTGCCGCGCGCGGCGGCTGCCGCGCTCCTCGTATGGTTCGAAGGAGGATCGCGATGAAGATCGCCACCTCTCCGGTTGATGCGCGCCTCCCGACGGCAGTACAATTGCGGCGATGCACTTCCCGCGCTTCATGCGGCGTGTGAACCGGGTGTTCACGAACCCTCTCATGGGGACGTTCGCCTGGCTCGTCCCACCGCTGGCGGTCATTCACCACGTCGGGCGCAAGAGCGGGCGGCACTACCGCAGTCCGGTCGTCGCATTCCGCACC
>JBGOTP010000366.1:0-5099 GCA_041476545.1 Vicinamibacteria bacterium
CGCGACCATCCAGCCGACGACGTAGCGGCTGAAGAGGTCGAGGATCACATAGAGCGAGAAGTAGACGTACTTCGCCGGCCCCTTCAGCTTCGTGATGTCCCAAGACCAGACCTGATTCGGCTCCGTCGCCACGAGCTCGGGTTTGGTGTACGCCGGATGCCGTGCCTGATCGCGCCGCTCCCGGACTTCGTTCGCGTCGGCGAGCACGCGATACATCGTGCGTACGGAGCCGAGGTACGTCTGCTCCTCGAGCAACGTCGCATGGACTTCGGCGGGCGACTGATCGACGAACCGCTCGCTGTGCAACGCGTCGAGGATGACCTGTCGTTCGGCCGGAACCAAGGCGCGCGGAGACGGCCGGGGATCGGACGCCGAGACCGTCGGCCGCGCGGGCTGCCGACGTCGATAGAGCGAGGCCCGCGCGATCCCGATGCTCTGACAGAGGGCCGACGTCTCGCCGTCGATCACGACGGCCTCAATGGCGATCATCAATCGGTCTCGTCGTTGTCGAGGGGTCTCAGGGGGATCCCCAGGATCTCGGCAACTTTTTTTTGGAGGGTGATGATCGTGTCCGCCCGCTGCAGCTTCCGCTGGAGCCGGGCGTTCTCGGCTGCGAGGTGCTTCACGCGCGGATCGATCGGCCGCGGCGTCGGCCCGCGCTTCCGCGCGCGCATGCTGACGAGCGCGCCCTGCTCCCGCTGGCGCCGCCAGTTTGTCAGGTATGAGCTATATAAGCCCTCGCGGCGCAACAGCGCGCCCAACTCACCGGGCTTGTCGCACGCGTCGGCCTGTTGCACGATCCGCAGCCGATACTCGGCCGTGAAGCGCCGGCGCTGGACCTTCGCCGGCACTTCAGGATCGGGGGCGGTCGCGCGTGACGTGGCGGCGGGGCCGGAATCTCCGGTCGCCCTACGGGCTCCCTCCGCTTCCGGCCCCGCCGTCACATCGATCTGAAGACTTGCAGGCATGCGATTCATCCATCGAACCCTCCCCGCCCCTACACTAATCTCACCAGGAAGGTTGTCTCACCGATTATTGGCACAGGGGGGCCGACGCCCGACGTGCTTGTGTGGCAGGCGGATACCCGCACGATGAATCCCTCGGTGTCGGAGTCCGTCATCACGCGTGCCTATGAGCGTGACGAAGTGGCCGCGTCGAGCGAACATGGCGCGATCTTCCGCAAAGATATCGAGAGCTTCATCGTCCGCGAAATCCTTGAGGCCGCGACGATTCCAAACCGCTACGAACTCCCGCCACTGCGAGACAGTGAGTATGTCGCGTTCGTGGACCCGTCCGGCGGTGCCGCCGATAGCTTCACCCTCGCCATTGCCCACGGCGAGAAGAACCGCGCCGTGCTCGACGTGTTGCGCGAGACCAAGCCACCGTTTTCGCCGGAGTCCGTGGTCACCGAGTATGCGGCGCTCCTTCAGTCGTATCGCATCAACCGTGTCGTCGGCGACCGCTATGCGGGCGAGTGGCCGCGTGAACAGTTCCGGAAACATGGCATCGAATATCAGCCGAGCGCCAACGCGAAGAGCGACATTTACCGCGACACGTTGCCACTCCTGAACAGCGGCCGGATCGAGCTGCTGGACCATCCTCGGTTGCTCGCGCAGTTCGCCAGTCTTGAACGGCGCACCGCACGCGGCGGTCGAGACTCCATCGATCACGCGCCGAGAGCGCATGACGACGTGTGCAATGCCGCCGCAGGCGCGTTGTTGCTCGCAGCTCTCGCACGGGCGCACGAGATCCGAGTCCACGAGGCGATTTGGGGATGAGCGACATGCAAAGAATTGACGGCATGACGAAGACACAGGCACGCCTGCTCGATGAATTGGCCGTCGCGATTGTGACGGCGGATGCGCCCAGAGCGACCGCGCTCTGGCGCAAGCTCGCACCATGGCACGGGCTCAACCCGGATTTGGCCGTGGTGCTGTTAGAAAGACAAGCCGAATACCGAAAGGAGAATCGCAATGAGCCTGAAGTTTGTCATTGACGCGCTCGACGGAGTGCCCGCCCCGCTGCGAGAACACTACACCGCCAAGGACGGCAAGTTCACCCTCTCGCTGGAGGGTGAGCATCCCGACACGACAAAGGTGGCGGAGTTCCGTTCCTCGAATATTCAACTGATGAAGGACAAGGATGCGCTGAGGGCCGCACTGGAACAGAGGCACCCAGATGAGACGCAACGGCTGAGCGAACTGGAAGCGGCACTGGCCGCTGAGAAGACCGCTCGCGCCGACGCGCAGGCGAAAGCGGACCGAGGACTCCTGCGCGACACGCTTCGATCCAAAGCGCTGGCCGCTGGCGTGCTCCCGGCCGCGCTCGACATGTTTCTCGACAAGGCGGAGCCGGTGTTCACCGTCGTGAACGACGCGGTGCAGGCCCGCCCCAACACGTTCAGTAAGTCACGGCCCGGTGAGTTGCTCTCGCCAGACGAGTGGATCGTGGATGCGACGAAAGAATTTCCGTTTCTGTTCGGTCGGTCCTCGGGAGGCGGGGCAGACCCCAAGCCGGGTCTGTTCGGCGGAGGTAGCAACGTGAAGGAACTCCGTGACCCGACACCCCAACAACTCGGAGAGCATGCCGCCGCGATCTCTCGCGGAGAACTCAAAGTCGTCTATTCGTCGTAACGGAAAGGACATTCGTCATGAAAGCCGGAACCGTTCTGAAGCTCGCTGCGCCTCGCTACATCGACACGCACCCGCCACACCTGCGAGAAGACCTCATTAAGCAGCTGACCACGGTGTTCTCGGCGGCTGACACGTTCAACGTCGAGTTGGCCGCGAACGCCACTGACAAGAACCTCTCCACACAAGGCCGTGCGGCCGGGATGAAACGCGTGGCCGCGTCAGCGCTGGCCAAACTGAACGCCGTCGAGACCACCACTATCAAGAACCTGACCGACCGCGCCGCGTCCATCGAGAAAGCCATGCTCGGCAAGGCCACCTACACCCCGCCGACAGACCCGGCCGAGCGCATCAGCCACGAGCTTCACCTGCAAGAAATTCGCGGTCAGCTTCGCGAGCTGCCGTCGTCGGAACGACTGAGCGTCTACCTCACCACGTCCGATCCGTTGGTGCTCGCGGCTATCGAGTCTGCGCCGATGACGCTCTCGGCGAAGCGTCCCGACGGCAGCCGACGCCTTGAGCCGTTCATCGATCCGGAACAGCGAACGACCGCCGTGCTCGCGCGTGCCGAGCGTGACGACCCGGCCACAGTGAACACGTTGCGCGAGGTCCAGTCGCTCCGCGAGGTCTACACCCTCGCCGTCAACAGCGTCCGCAAGGAGATTCTCGACGAGGTGCCGGAGGCCACGTCGAAACCGGCGTTGACGGTCCATACGGGGTGAGGGAGCGTCGAGCGCGGGACGCCGAGCGGCTGAAGCGGCGGCCAGGGCTGGCCAGAGGTGGGCGATCTCGGTCCGGTCCATAGGCGAGTATGGGCTGGGTTTGCCCATGAGGCTGGCCAAGCGGCTCATTAACTGGCAGTGAGAGAAGGACTTAGCGGCCAGCTCGGCTGAGCAATTTCATGGGATACCGGCCGAGCGCCGATAGGGCCGAGCCTAAATGTCTGAAATGAGACGGTTTCGAGTCGGACGAAATAAATCCGACACGAATCCCATGTCTTTCGAGGCAGTTTCGGCACGTGTGCGAACTGGCAGCAGCGATGGGAGTTCTAGCGACACCAAATTTTGTCGCTCGTGGTGAGCACCAAATACTTGTCGCAGCGCGCGCCACTTCCGGCGCGCTGTCGAACAAGGAGCAGATATGGCGAAGAGAAAGCTGATCCCTGGGACGAGAACGACACCGATGCGCACGAGCCCGTTGTTCTACGAATTCGTGAAGGCTCCGAAGGACGGGCCGAACGAGAACACCATCCTCGGGTGTGTCCTCGCCGGCATTCGGAAAATCAAACGCGGCGACCTCGATGCGGCGACGGCCGCCACGGTCAAAGCGGGATTCAAGAACGTCAGCGATCAGGACGCGCGAGAGAAGACGCGGATCTTCCTTCGTCGGTTGGCGAATGACGGCTGCGTGAAAATCACGCGCAGTGCCACGAAGCCGGCCGCGCCGAAGAAGACGCGCGTCAAGCTCGTCGCGCAGCCGTAGGAGGAGAAGCGGACCGCCCGCGTGTCTCACCACGCGAACGGCCCTAACCGGCAACCAACAGTAGCTTGGCTGACGGCTCCTGCGAGTGTAGCAGCGGACCGTCGGCCCACAGGATGGGCCATGACGAAGGATATGAAACAAGTGCTCGACGAAATCGCCAACGCGCTCCAGACGGCCGCGCCACTCTCGACGGCACTGCGACAGGGACTCGGCGATGCCGCCGACAACGCCCTGAAGCTCGAAGGCGCGATTGCTCGGGCAGCGTCCGCCCTCAGGCGGCTCCAACCGGGAAGGAGCGACCGATGACGACTCGACGCACACGCTATCGGACGCTCAACGGGCTGTTCAAGCAGTGCGGCTGCGAGCGAAAACGGTGGAGCGAATGTCGGCATCCGTGGCACATGGGGCTGATGCACGTCGGCACGCCGTATCGCTTCAGCCTCAACAAGCGCGCCGGGAAGCCGCGCAGCTACGTGATGTCGAAAACGGAGGCGGACGGGCTGTATGAGCGGTATCGGGACCAGATTTTTGACGGCACGTTCGACGCGAATCGTGCGACCGGTTCCAGCGACACACGTCTCTCCTTCGGCGACGTGGCGGATCGCTACATCAAGGAGTATGTGCCGTTTCTCAAAGGGGAACGCGGAAAGCCTCGGCGCGAAGGAGGCCGCAAGTTAATGGAATGGATGGTCAAGGCGTTGAAGCGCGTTGAGATTCCGGCACGGAACGGTCACACGGTCACGCTGGCCGACAAGCCGATGGCCGATATCACCACCGCCGATATTGAAGCGGTGCGCATCCATTGGCCGCTCAAGACCAAGCAACCTAAGGGCGGCACGACCGGACCGGACCGGAACCTCAAGCGCCTGCGTCACCTGTTCAACTGGGCGATTCGCGTGGGCATCGTCGAGTCGTCACCGTTCAGGAAGGCGCATCTGAACGTGATCACATTCGAGAAGGAGGACGGCCGCACGCGGCGGCTCGAAG
>JBGOTP010000367.1:0-5060 GCA_041476545.1 Vicinamibacteria bacterium
CCCGTGGCAATCGCGCTGCGCGGCATCTGGTCATGCTCGGCAGACTCCGGTGTCTGCACCATCGCCATCCCGCCGGCGGCCTTGATGTCTTTGAGGCCGAGCGTGCCGTGGCTGCCGGTCCCGGACAGGATGATGCCGACCGCCCGGTCCTGCTGGTCGGCCGCTAATGATCGCAAGAAGAAATCGATGGCTGTCTGCGACCCGCGTCGCGGCGGCGGCGGCACCACCCGCAGCACGCGCTGCGTGATGGCCAGATCCGCGTTCGGCGGGATGACGTACACGCGGTTGGCGTGCACGGGCATGCCGTCCTGAGCCTCGGTTACCGGCATCGCGGTCTGCTTCGCCAGCAACTCCACCATCAGGCTTTCGTGTGTGGGGTCCAGGTGCGGGATGAGCACAAAGGCCATCCCGCTGTCGGCTGGCATGGCGCTGAACAATCTCTTGAACGCGTCGAGGCCCCCGGCCGAGGCGCCGATGCCGACCACCGGAAACGCGTGACCCTCACCGCGCGTCGTCGTGAAAGCGGGAGCGCGAATGCCGCGCTGGCGAGGCCCCGCCGATGCGCGTGGCTGTTGGTTGGCCTTTCTCGACCGCCGGCTGTTGGTCGAAGCCTTGCTCATGCGCCGCCGCTCATCTTATCAGCCGGCCCCGCGCTGAACGCTACATATCGATCCGCTACCTGCGAATTGAGACGTGCCGCTGGAGTTGTGGGGGAATCCCCGACATCGCACGGAACGGATCGCCCGATTGAATCGCCGCCACGAGCAGGACAGGATGCGGAATGAGCACGGCGACTACTTCTCCAGCAACTGGACACCCAGAACAGGCAAACATGTTGCGCGTTGAGACAACCATCGTCAATTGGCTCCAGCTGATTCGCGCTGAGTACCTCGAGATCCCTGGCCTGCACTTGACGGAGCCGCAGGTACAACGTTTCTGGGGCCTCGACCCCGTGATGAGTGAGGCGCTCCTCTCTGCGCTCCTCGACGTCAAGTTTCTCAGACGTACCCGCCAGGGCGCCTACGTGCGCGTCGATCAGGGCTGATGGAAACACAGCCGACGCGTCTCCGCCGCCATAGGGGCGTTCACGAGCGCCTTCGCCGATTGGGTTGGCTCGGTCTGTGGCTGGTTGCCAAGCACAGTGTGCACACATGGTTGACCGCGCTGGCCTCAGCAAGTGCAGAACGCTGAGACTGCTGGAAAGTGATGCTTATGGAATGGCCCTCGACTATCGCCGATGGTGACGCCGTGATTGTCCGAGAGGAGACGCCGGATGGACTGCGGTTTGTGGTGCACAGCCGCCGCAGCCCTCAGTTCACGTGCCGGACCTATGCCGAGGCCGAGGCTCGGACCCTCGCCTATGCGGAGCATGCACGGGCTTACGCCTGGTATGCGGATGGGCGTGGGCTTCAACTCGTCGGTGGCGGCGATCGCCCGGTCCCGTCACCAGCTCATCGCCACGTTGACGTGACGCCAACGCCGAACCAGCCCACGCACAGGAGAGAAAAGTCATGACAGACAGAGAGCTGAAGCAAGAGGTCGAGAATGCCCTCGAATGGGAACCCGGTATCAATCAGAGTGACATCGGCGTGTCCGTCGATGAAGGTGTCGTAACGCTTCGCGGGAACGTGCGCTCGTATGCGGAGAAATCGACGGCCGAGCGGGTGGCCCTTCGCGTGTACGGCGCGAAGGCCGTGGCCAACGATCTCGACGTGCGACTCATGGACAGCGCCGCGCGAACGGACACGGACATCGCCCAGGCCGCCGTGGCCGCGTTGCAGTGGAACACCCTCGTGCCGCCCAATCGCGTGATCGTCGCAGTCAGCAAGGGGTGGATCACATTGAAGGGCACCTTGGAATGGCAATACCAGAAGGACGCCGCGGCACGGCCCCTTCGGGACCTCACCGGCGTGCGAGGCGTCACGAATGAAATTGTCGTCAAGCCTCTGGTCAGCACTGTGGATGTGCGCTCCAAGATCGAGGCCGCATTCATCCGAAGTGCCGCAATTGACGCGCGCCGCGTCAGCGTCGCGGCCCAGGATGGCAAGGTCATCCTCACGGGGAACGTGCGGTCGTGGGCGGAGCGGCAAGAGGCCGAGCGGGCCGCATGGGCGGCACCCGGCGTGACCCAGGTCGACGACCGCCTGTCGATTACCCCGTAGCGACGCACGCCGAAATGCGTCATGCCCTCCCGCCCTTGAACGAAAGGCCGACCACGTCTGGGTAGACGCGGTCGGTCTTTCCCGCCCGCACCAACCCCGGACGAAACGGCGTAACGCATTCGCGTCGTCACCGGCGCTGCTTTGCAAGGCCGTCGACCACGAGAAGCGCCGCGGCGAATGGCACGGGCACCAACCACACGAGCCATGAGATTGGCGCAGTACCGAACACCGCATTCCCCAGCCGCGTGTAGTCGATCGCCGCAACCAGGACCAGCTCGGCGACGACGCCGGCCACCATCATCCTGTTCGTGAACAGCTCGCGGATTGAGGGAGTCCGGATCTCGCTGCGAGTCGCATAGACGTTGGCGACCTGCGTGATCACGATCGCCGTCAGGCACGCCGTGGTTGCCTGTCGATACACCGGGTCCGTGGCGGCGAGTGCCGTGCCCCAGTGCCAGCCGTTCCGATGGAGCACGAACGCGTAGGCGGCCATTGCTGCGGCGGCCTCGATCACGCCGAGGAGCAGATAGGCGCGCGTCAACAACCGGCGATCGATGAGCCGCTGTGCGCTGGCACGCGGCGGCCGCGTCATCACGTCGGGCGCGGGTCGTTCGGCGCCGAGGCCAAGACCAGGGAGCATGTCCGTGCCGAGGTCGATCGCCAGCACCTGAATGATGGTGAGCGGCAGCGGGATCCGAAGCAGCACGAACAGCAGGTAGGGCACGAGCTCCGGGATGTTCGAGGTGAGGACGTAGGTCGTGAATTTCCGGATGTTGTCGAACACACCGCGCCCTTCTTCGATGGCCGCGACGATGCTCGCAAAATTGTCGTCGAGCAGCACGACGTCGGCCGCCTCACGGGCCACGTCGGTGCCGCTGATCCCCATCGCCACACCGATGTCGGCGGCTTTGAGGGCAGGCGCATCGTTGACCCCGTCCCCGGTCACGGCAACGATCGCGCCGCTCTGCTGAAGCGCCTGTACGATGCGCAGCTTCTGTTCGGCCGAGACACGTGCGAACACGAGCTCCGCTTCCTCGAGCACGAACCGGAGCTGCGCGGCCGAGAGATTCTACAGCTCGTGACCGGTGATCACCTTCGGGTGTGGGCCGCGAACCAGGCCGATCTCCTTCGCGACGGCGAGCCCGGTTTGTGGATGGTCCCCGGTCACCATCACAACCTTGACACCGGCGTCGCGACACCGGGCTATCGCGGCGGGCACCTCGCGTCGCGGCGGGTCGTGGAGTCCGACGAGGCCGGCAAACGTGAGCGTCTCCTCCAGTCGATCGCGTTCCGGCAGTGTCTGAAGCTCCCGATACGCGAACGCCAGCACGCGCAGGCCGTCCGCGGCGAGACTGCCTTCGGCGTCGATGATCGTGCGGCGAAGTGATTGGATGAGCGGTTCCACGCCTGCACCGCCATCCCAGGTGCTGCACCGCGGCAGAACGGCTTCGAGCGCCCCTTTGACAAACACCACAAACCCGCCCGCGGTGGCGTGCACCGTCGCCATGCGTCGCCGATCCGCGCTGAAGGGAATGAGGTCGACGCGCTCGAGTTCGTACCCCTGAGGCAACGCAACGCGAGCCATCTCGACGAGCGCGACTTCCATGGGATCGCCCCGCAGCCTGCCGGCATCGCCGGAGTCGTCGACGGTCTCGCACAGCGCCGCTCCGTCGAACAATCGGCGATGGCGGACGGGAACGTCCGGCTGCGAACCCAGGTCGGCAACATCGTGGAAGCGGCCCGCGACAAAAAGGCGACGGGCCACCATCCGGCTCTCGGTCAGCGTTCCGGTCTTGTCGGTGCAGATGACCGTGGCCGCGCCGAGGGTTTGAACCGCGGGCAGGTGGCGGACGAGCGTCTGCCGCGCCGCCATGCGCTCGGCCGCCATCGCCATCGACAATGTGAGCGTCGGCAGGAGTCCTTCAGGGACGTTCGCCACGATGACACCGATCGCAAACACGAAGTTGCTCCAGAACGGAAGCCCGACGACGCGCCCGACAACGAACAAGACGAGCCCGAGGAGCATGGAGAGGACCGCAATCAGCCGGCTCAGGCGCTCGATCTCGTAATGCAGCGGAGCGACGGCCTCCGGCGCCATTTGCGTGAGCTGCGCGATGCGGCCGAATTCGGTCCGCATGCCGGTGGCAACCACGAGCGCAACCGCCCGGCCCGCGACGACAGCCGTGCCCGCCAGCACCATGCTCCGGTGTTGCGCAGGCGCATCGTCTGCGGATTCGGTGTCCGCCTTCGCGCTTCGTCCCTGCGGAATCGATTCACCGGTCAACGTCGCGTTGTCAATCTTCACGTCGAACGCTTCGAGCACCCGGCAGTCGGCCGGTACGTGATCGCCCTCTTGGAGCTCAATCACGTCGCCCGGCACGAGATCCACATTCGGCAGCTGGATCAGGCGGCCATCCCGCCGCACGCGGACCGACTGTGGGAGCAATCGTTGCAGCGCGGCGATCGTCTTGTGCGCGCGGCGCTCGTGCCAGTACGAGAACACGCCGTTGACGACGATGACCGCGACGATCGCCCCGGCGAGCGTCGCCATGCCAGAGCCGGGGTTGCGATAGGCGGCGATCGCGGCCAGAGCAGCCGCAGCCCAGAGGATGAGCGCGAAGAAATGCGTGAATTGTGAGAACAGCTGGAGGATCGCGGCCCGGTGTCGAAGGCGCGTCAGCCGATTGAGCCCGAACTCACGCTGACGGACCTGTGCGTCCGCCGCCGTCAATCCCGCTGCGGTCGAACGCAGGCTGGTGAGCGCGTCGGAAGGGCTGAGGCGATGGATCGAGCCCGTCATCGCGCGCGACCGGCGTCTACATCGCCTCGGCGTCGATGCGAGCCTGCTCCGCCTTCGGCTCGCGCACCTCGGTCATCGTCGCCTCGGTCAGCAGCAGC
>JBGOTP010000368.1:0-5036 GCA_041476545.1 Vicinamibacteria bacterium
AATCTCAACGACGGCCTCATCGCGCTCAAGGACGGCAAGATGATCGTGCTGCGCGTGCCGTACCCGATGGGGTTCTACGCCAAGGGCCTCGACGGCCGCATCGACGATCCGAACGCGGGCTGGAAAGGGCGAGGACTGTGGGCGGCGGCGGGCGATCGCACGCCCTGGCTGAAGGAGGGCGGCAAGGGATCCACGCCGTTTGCCGCGCACTTCCAGATGCGACCGGACCCGCTGGCGAAGTAGGGCGGGTCCCTTCGGACCCGCCTTCGCAACAACCACGTTCCTGAGAGTGCGAGATGAAACACCGGATCGCGCTCGGGATGTTGATCGCGATCGGTGCGATGTCGATCGGCGCCTCGGCGCCACAAGCGCAGAGCGAGCCGCGCATCATCGCGGTCGACAGGGTGAAGGACAACCTGTACGTCCTCAGGGGCGGAGGCGGCCATACCGTCCTGTTCATCACGACCACAGGCCTCGTGATCGTGGATACGATGAATCCGGGGTGGGGCCAGACGATTCTGGAGACGATCAAAACGCTGACCGACAAGCCGGTCACCGCGCTAATCAACACGCATGCACACGCCGATCACGTGAGCGGCAACGTCGTGTTCCCCGCGACGGTCGACATCATCGTGCAACGGAACACGAAGAAGAACATGCAGAAGATGACCCCCGACAGCACTGCGACCGCTCGCAGGCCCGCGCGGACCATCTTCGAGGCGAACGGCGGACGGGGGCTTGCCACGCGGACGTTCAGGAACAGGATGACGCTCGGTAAGGGCGCCGACGAGATCGACCTGTACTACTTCGGCCGCGGCCACACGAACAGCGACACCTGGGTGGTGTTCCCCGCCCTGGGCGTTGTCGACATGGGTGATCTCTTCCCGGACAAGACGATTCCGTTGATCGATGCGAAGAACGGCGGCAGCGCCTACGACATCGGCGGCACCCTGGCGAAGGGTTACAACAAAATCAAGAACGTCGACGGACCTGAAGGAGTACATCGCGTTCAACGAGGAATTCCTCGACGATATGTGGAGGGCGGAGCGAGCGGGAAAGACCGTCGACTGGCAGATCCCTGCGAAATATACGGGCTACACACCAGCGGACCCAATCCTGGTGAAGAACAACGCCGCGCTGGCGTACAAGGAAATCGTCGCAGCGAACCGCCTTTCGTACTTGACCCGGCTGCCGTTCGAATCCGGCGACGTACCGCCGCCGACACCGCCGGCTGAAGGGGTTGCGCCGCCGACACCGCCACCAACGTCGTCGCCGTCGCCCGAGCCGGAACCGTGACGACGCGAAGCCGACCGTAGTCGGGGGACCGACGACGGCTTACTTACACACCCACCCCGAGATATCTGGCCGTGTGTCGTGGCACGGCGCGACCTCAGGTGGCGCGTCGAGAGAGTAGTAGACGGTGAAGTCGTCGCCGGGCTTGGCGTTGTAGCCGGTGATCTGGATCGGATCGCGGCGCTCCGAATCACCGGGCGCCATCCGGTAGTTCATCGAGATCGCGGCCGGCGGAGTCGTCACACTTCGCGGCACGTCGAGGGGCGCGAAGACCGCGTTCTGTACAGCCGCGTGCTTCACGGCCAGGGCCGACTCGGCGTCGGCCGAGTACCCTGCCGCCACGACCACGCCGATGTAATCGCGGAAGTAGCCGCGCTCAATCACGGCTGACCCGTCGCCGCGGCCAGGCTCGAGCAGCGGGTGGCCGGGGTAGAACGGGCTCCCCACTCCTACGCGCATCCCCTGGATATTGGCATCCCTGACGATCACGCTCTTCGCCACGTAGTTCGAGAACCAGACGCCCACAGGATTCTCGAGATCGCTGGTGAGAATCGACGTGTCGCCGCGCACCGTGATGCGGTCGACGATCATGCTGTCGGTCGGCGCCGCGATAACGCCCTGGCGTGATGGATGCCAGACACGGAAGCCCGTCATCACGCCGTTCCAGCCCCATGCCGCGCCGGCTTGCATCGCGCCGTACGCCTCGTTGTTCGCAAACTCCAGCACCGGCGAGCGGGTGGTATCGAGCGCGACGGTCTGGCTGTCCACCGTGAGATCGGCCCCCTTGAACGCGGGAATGCGAACGGTGCCGAGCGAGCCGGCAGCCAGCCCGAAACCGACCGCGTCCGCGTTGGCCGCCACGTTGTTGCGGACGTAGTTGTTGGGACCGCGGAACCAGAACGCGTTGCCCTCGCCGCCCGGATCCGGCGCAGGGCCCCCATAGCCGCTGCGCGGCGCGAAATCACCTGAGCCCCTGGATCGCATCGCGAAGTTGTGGTCGAACACATTGAACGTCTCGGTCCCGTCCTCGGTCACGATGCCGGAGCCCGCGGTGTTGTACACGACGTTGTCCTGGATCAGGCCGTAGTGGCTGTTATGGACCGTGACTCCCCACTTCGGCGCCCCGTCAACCGAATTGCCGATCAGCGTGAACTGATATCCGTTCGCCGGCCCCACGCGCGGGCCGAAGTCGTGATGGAAATGAATCGCGTAGCGCCCGATCTGGTTCTCTCCCAGCTTGACCACGCGACCCGCGTCATCGAAAACGGTATTGTCGAGCGGACCCATCATCGTGCGTCCCATGTCGCGCACCTCGACGTACCGCAGATCGACGTCCGCACGCGACATGAAGATGGTGTGGCCTCGCGTGCCCGCCGGGTTCTCCGAACGGATGACGACATTGCGTGTGATGTTTCCGGCGTGCGGCAGGAACTCCAGCGTGCCGTCCGGCGTTCGTGCTCCGTTGTGGTCGTACCTCAAGGCTGACTGCAGCCCGACGCGGTTGCCGGACACCGATGCGATCCGGAGCTTCTCGTCGCGCGAAGCGAAGTTGGCGCCCCGTTCGCCTTCGCGCAGCTGCCGCGTGTCGGGAATGACGATGTCGTCGCCAGCCGCCCATCCCGTCGCCGTACCTTCGAGCACGAGTGTCGTCTGGCCAGCCAACGGCTCTGCGGCCAGCCGTAGGAAGGTGGGCGCCTTGACCGCGCCGTGCATCCTGACTTTGCCGAGTCCTTGAATGCCGGTTCCGATTTGCGCCGGATCAAGCCGGCCGTCGATGGGTTGATCCGCGATGATGATTTCGGCGGTGACGTCCTTCGACACCGGCTTGGCTTCCGTTCCAACCTCGAGGAAGCCTTCCTCCATGACGGTGAGGTTGGCGACCTTCATTCGCGTCCTGATGTCGGTCCTGAAACCGAGATGTCCGTCCAGCTCGATGCAGTCAAGCCGTGCATCGCTGGCGAGGTCGTAGACGACATCGTGGCCGGCAACGATGCGAACCCTGTCGCCGGCGCCAGGCACCCTTTTCTCTGACCACGTTTGAGGATCGGACCACGCGCCGCTCGCCGTGCTCGTGAGGCTGGGATCCGCACAGAAGTAGGGGACACCCTGGGGAACGCCGCTCATGGCAGCGGTGTGATCGTGCGCAATCTGAGCGGTTGCGGGCGTCACGAGGCACGCGAGACCTACCACCGTGACCATGTTGCGGACGAGGGACCGAGCGATCCTTGCCGGCACGAGCACCTCCTTGCGAATGCGCGAATATAGCACGACAATGAGCCTCGTCCATTACCCTGACAGGAGCAAATCGCGTGAATTCACGTCTTTTTCGAACGATCATCGCGGCGCTCGTGCTCGCATGTCTCGGGCGCATCGTCATCGCGGCACAGGGGAATCCCGAAGCGGCGAAGGTCAAGAACCCGGTGGCCGCCACGCCGGAATCCGTCGCGGCGGGAAAACAGACCTTTCAGCGGAATTGCGCGCCGTGCCACGGCTCGACTGCCGAAGGTGGGGCGGGAAACGATCTGATTCCAGCCGCGCCGAATCTCACCGATGACAAATGGGACCATGGCTCGACCGAGGGTGAGATCTTCGACGCCATCAAGAACGGAGTGGCGCCGGAGTTCAACATGGTTCCGTGGAAGGATCAGCTGAAGGATCCGGAGATCTGGAATGTTGTGAACTACCTGGGATCGATCGCGAAGAAGAAGTAGGGATTAGGGGTTGGGGATTGGAAATTTCCAACCCCCGAATCCCCAATCCCCAATCCCCAATCCCTATTTCGCGAGCGGGTTGGGTCGCATCTGGAACTTCACGAGCTTGCTCGTGTTCCCTTTGCCCCCCTCGACGTGGAATGGCGCTCGCGTCGAGTAGGGGGTATAGACTGCCTTACCCTTCCAGCCGGCATTGGCATCGTCGATTCGCCCGTCCACGCCTTTCGCAAAGTAACCCATCGGATACGGCACACGAAGCGTCAGGAACCTTCCGTCCACAAACGCCAGCAGTCCCTCAGACAGGTTGCCCGTGGCAAGCGGCACGTCCTTGCCGACGCCGAGCATGTCGAACCGATCGACGAAGTCGTAGTACGCCGAGTCGGAGCTGGCTGTATCGACCGCCCCCTTGTAGTTCGGGCCCGGCAACGGATAGAGCGCCCAGCCCTCCGCGCAGTGCTGCCCCGTCGCGGCGGTTGGGCCGTTCAGCGGACTCTTGCACTTACTGCGGTCGAAGCTCGCGAGATGTCCGCTCGAGAGCACCGTCCAGACGACACCCTTGCTGTCGACGTCCATGCCGCGAGGCGCGAAGCCTTGCACCGGCGCCTTCGGGTTGTTCCACGGCACCTCGTAGTATTCGGAAAGTGCGGTCTCTGGCGGGTGAGATCCGGGGATGAAACGAACAAGCGCGCCCGGCATCCCCTGGACCGTTCCCCAGACCGAGCCATCCGGCGCCGGCGAGTCGCCGTAGTACTGCACGTTGAGCCGCTTGTCCTTGGTTGGATCCACCGGCTGATTCGGTTCTGTGTAGGCGTCGCGCTTCCCGTTCCCGTTGTAGTCGAGGACGAACGCGCTCCAGCCCTGCGCCTGCCTCTCGTCGTGCGTCTTGTCCCAAATTCTCGTGTCGAACCAGCCCTCGACGCCGGCGGGGCCGAACGATGACCACAGCACCTCGTTGTCGTCGAAATTCACGTGCCCCCACGTGAAGCAGGTGTCGATCGTCGTGGTCTCTTAGGATTTCGGATCGTAGAGCTC
>JBGOTP010000369.1:0-5035 GCA_041476545.1 Vicinamibacteria bacterium
ACTCGACGCTCTACAGCAGCGATCTGTTCGGTGTCGCCGCGACGACCCTCGAGCGTCGACTTCAAGCCGCGGGAGGCGGTGATCCCGTCGTCGCGCTGATCAACGGCGCCGAAGGAGACGTCTCGTTCGCGTGGTATGCGCAGGACCGTCCGACGCTTCTCAGGATTGCGGAGCGCGTCGAGGACGGCATCCGGCGTGCGCTCGCGGCGGCGACGACCTTCGCTCAGCCGAACGTGACATATGCAACGACGCGCGTGGCGCTCGGCAATCAATGCGCCCAAGGCGGGGAGCAGCTCGCGTGGACGCCGTCGAGCCCGATGCCGGGAGCCGCTACGATATGCGGTGCCGAGGACGGACGGTCGTGCCTCCCGGCATGGTTCACCCATGAGGGTACCCGTGGCACGCGGAGCGGTCGGTTCGGGGTGAAGCTCGGAGCGCTGGATCCCCACATCGGACATTGGCGGCTCCTGCCCTTCTCCATCACGCGCCTCATCGTCCGGGGAATTCCGTCCGCGACGGAGGTCCCACTCGGGATCTACCGCGTCGGCCCTCTCACGCTGATCGGGCTGCCGGGGGAATTCACCACGGTGCTCGCGATGCGTATCCGTGACGCGGTCACGCGCGCGCTCCCGTCGCCGCGATCGACGACCGTGCTCACCACCGGTCTCACCAACGGGTACGCGTACTATTTCGCGACCGCGGAGGAGTACGAGCGGCAGCACTACGAAGGCTCGGGGACGATGTTCGGCCCGGCCGTCGGCGCCGTGCTGATCGATCGCTATGCGACGCTGGCGCGGTCGGTACCGCCGACGCCGGCGCCGCCCGTCGAGCGGTCCTTTCACCACACATGCGGCTTGCCGAACGAGTTCGTGGTGACGCGACTCGCCTAGAACCCCTCCCCGGCCGGCAGCGCGGGATTCCAATGGATCCTCCGCGAGGCCGCCGGGGATTTTCCCAAGAGGCCGCGGCCGGAATTCTGCTGGCGCGACGTCAGACCGGCGTTCGACGCGACGGTCCTCCCTCGGGTTCGCGTCGAGCAGCAGGTCGCGGATGGCGGGTGGCAGCCGCTCGTCGTCGATGGTGATCCGCAGGACGACGGCGGCGAACGCTTCGTCGTGCGCGCGGGAAGCGCTGGGTCGTGCACACGGTGGTGTGCCACCTGGATACCTCCCAAGGGCGTGGATCCAGATGTTCCGTTGCGTTTCGCGGTGACGTCGATCGCGGGCTCCATCCAGGAGAGCGCCGATTTCGATCTATCGTCGTGGTCGCGCGACACCAGACTCGAGGGTCGTGCTCCTACCGATCAATGTGGCGCGCACACGGGCCTTTGAGCGCACTTGCCGATACAATCGACGAGGGCCTGGGATCAGCCGGTCTTCGTATCGACGGTCCCATTCGGGCGGTGCGGAGTCGGGTATCGCTCCTTGGCTCGCCGATCGGCAGCTCCGGCGCACGGCCATCTCGCACGGCGCGCGTCGGGTATCCCGGTCGAGCTACAATGCACGGCGCCGAGGATGGTCCGTCGTTCATTCCACGTCTGATCTCCCACGAAGGCCTTTCGGGCCTGCGTTGTGGTCCCCAGGGAGCAAAAATTGGGGCGCTCGAAATCGGCCCGCTCCGACTGCTACCCGTCCTCACACCTGCGTTGACGGCCACGATCGCCACTCCGCCACGCGCGGTTCCAACAAGCATCATTGCCATCGGGACATTCGCGCTCGCGGCACTGCCAGGCGAATTCACCACGGTGGCCGGGCGGCGAATCCGCTCCACCATCCTGAAGGCTGCAATTGCTACTAAGCTCTCGGACGTCGCGCTCGTCGGGCTGGCGAACGGTTACGCGCTCTACGTGGCGACCCCGGAAGAGTACGCGCTGCAACACGACGAGGGATCTCAGACATTGTACGGCGCAGCCGAGGAACCTATGTTCGTCGAGCGCTTCGGCATGCTGGCCGAACATCTCGGCGACGCGTCGCCTGATAGGGGCGGAGAGTATGCGCATCAGCACGTGGCCCGTCACTTTTTTGGCCTTCCCCGCAAGGATCCTTCACGCGGATGCGACGAGGGCACTCGATACGCGTTCACGCCAGACTCATCCGATTTAGGATTCGCACGACTTCCGTCGGCGTGTTGGGAGGACGTGGCGCCGGTGCTTGGACCGTCACCGCGGCCGGTCGTGCCATCGATCAGCGTCGAGATCGAGGAGCAGCCCGGGCGCTGGCAGTCGCTCCTCATCGACGGCAATCCAGAATCGGATGACGGGCTACGTATTGTCACGCTAGGGAGCCGCGATGGCGCGAGCGACTCATATTGGTGCTCCTACTGGATCCCGCCGGCCACCATCGATCCCGTTCGTCACTACCGCTTCGCCGTCGCGCTTCTGACCGGTCGTCGAATCGTACGCACACTGGATCTCCAGTCTACAGCGGCACCGACGCCGTGTCCGCCCCGCGTACGTTGAACGCTCGGAGGATCAGATGCGCAAGATCATCTCACTCGCGGTCATTTGATGCTTCAGGGAGGACGGATGAAAATGGCCTGGAGAAGCTTGGGGTTGTTCGTTCTCGTCGGCGCCGCGACTCAACTGACTGCGTGCGCGTCCGGCACCATCCAGGGAGCCCCGACGGCGTTGCCGCACCACATCGTCATGATGGACAAGTTCGGCGATCTTGTCGGTAAGGACCTTCCACCGGCCGAGTGCTCCCTCGACGGATCGGTCGATCTCGACTATCGCCAGCCGCTTTGTCGAAAAGGCGAATCGGTCGGAGCCTGCGACCTGGCAATCAGCGCGCAGGTGCAGAAGCAAGTTGAGCACATCGCGAAATGCACGCCGACAAAGGGAGGTAAGCGTCGCATCCTGATCTTCATCCACGGCGGGCTGAACCACGCGGACGGCGAGCTCCAGCGGGCGAAGAATCTCGCCGGTCCAATCTGGGAAGCCGGGTCGTACCCTATCTTCATCAACTGGAATTCCTCGTTCATGAGCAGCTATCTCGATCGCCTCCTATTCGTCCGCCAGGGTCGGTATTCCAAGTCTCAATTCATCTTCGCCCCGGCATACCTGGTCAACGATATCGCCCGCGCCATAGGGAGATCTGTCCTCACTGCCGGACAGCTTCTGAAGAACGACTACGAGGGAAGCGTGATCTGCCCGGGCCAGAAAGGATGCCAGGAGAACGCCGAAACCGTCGCCACTCGATTGCATGACTACCACGTTTCGGCAGTTGATATGATCTCTTCCAAGCAACCGGACGCGGATTCATGGCGCAGCGGTATAAGCTGGTTTGTAACCCTTCCGATTCAGTGGCTCACCGCTCCCCTCATCGACTCGGCAGGCTCAGCTGCGTGGGACGTCATGTGGAGACGCACGACCGCGCTCGTGTACCGCGACGACGACTTCGACGTCGTAAACGGCGCCGACCCGCTGAAGACGCGAGGCGGGATGACACGCTTCTTGGACGCATTGGCCGAACGACTGGCCAAAGACAAGCTCGATGAGTGGCAGGTCGTCTTGGTGGGGCACAGCATGGGTGCGATCGTCGTCAACGAGGTCCTGCGCCGATGGGGCGAACGCCTGCCCATATCGGACATCGTCTACATGGCCGCCGCCTGTTCGGTTCGAGACTACCAAGACACAGTCTGGCCGTTCCTCGAGCATGCGCAAGCGACTCCCGGCAGGCAGGTCCCGCGCGTGCATCACCTGATGCTGCATCCTAAAGCTGAAGCCCAGGACACCGGCCTTTCGTGGCCGGTCCTCTATCCGTTTCCACGCGGGTCATTGCTGGTATGGCTTGACGGTTTCCTCACGAATCCTGCTACCCCTCTCGATCTCATGGCCGGACGATTCACCAACATGATGCGGACGATTGAGAGCACGCCCGAACGTCTATGGGACTTGGTCGACTACCGCGTGTTTCAGCACCGTCGCAATCACGAACACGAGAAGCAGCCGCAGTCCCACGGCGGCTTCGGGGAGTTCGTCAAGTTCTGGCAGCCGGAATGCTGGGGGAACAGTCTGGAACCAGCGGCCTGGGAGGACCGCTGCTGGCGCTCACAGGGTTCTGAGACGCCCGCGGGCGGCGCGGAGACGCCGACAAGCGACGCCCGTCAGGGTACTAGCAAGTGAGCCCGACCTGACGGGAGGCGCAGTGGACGCCTACTGTCGTGACGACTTACACCGTCATGATCTGCTCGATCGTGCCAACATCTTCCGTCCGACCGCAACGTGTCGATAGCCTCCCTCGACTAGAACGTCAAGAAGTCTGAGGATGGCAACCGCCCTCAAACATCGAAAATCATCGGCGCCCGCACGGTTTCGGGCTCCTGGCGTTCGCTAACCGGGTAGCGATCTGTGAGGACCCGTAGCGGTCCGAGCTGATCTGCACCGCCGCGCAGCCGTCCGCTCCGGCCGTCACACGTGTTGTGGGCAATTTTGCGACGCTGGCCTCCCACGCGGCACCGCGTTGCCGTCCGAACCAATTCGGAACATGGAAGTTCAATGCAGTGGTGTGAGTACACCTATGGGTTCGTCGTTGCCGCCGCGCCCGTTGTCTTCATCGATCAATCGCCGACTTCCCCGAATGCGGCTGCCGCGCTGACGTCGTTCCTGTTGACCAAACGCATCGCCGTGCCGCCGAATCTGGACCCGAACGAGAGGATCGAATACTTGCGCGTCGCATAATGGCCATTTAACGTCTGCCCGACAGCCGTGAGCGTTTCAACCACATCTGCGCGGCAGCTTGGAAGTGCTCCAAAATGACGCTATGGGCTGCTGCCGAGGGAGCTAAGGCCGCAACGGTGCCGGTTACGCGACTCCGGATCCCAACGCGCCAATGCACGAGTTACTCACGCCCCGTGGTGGCCAGCCGTATTCGTGCCCAAGAGGCGCTACGATCGAACCACCGGGACAACCCATCGCCGCATGAACTTAGGATACTGCCTAGCAGCCCGTTGAAGAAGGCCTGGTGCCGATCGGAAGCGAGACCGCATGCGCGAGCGGCGACACGAAGCGGAGCGCCTCGCTCCGTCGCGTCCATCG
>JBGOTP010000370.1:0-5031 GCA_041476545.1 Vicinamibacteria bacterium
AGAAGCCGGCGCCACACGGTGAATTTCACAAGCAGATCGGCATTCAGGACTACTACCATGGCCACGCGTCGGTGGCCGAGCCGCGTGGGAAGCTTGGGTGCATCCAGCAATTCGGCACGCCGCAGACCGCGTACATGGTGCGCCATGCGGGGGAATGGATCGATCATCGGTACACCGGCCTCGTTCGGAGCATCGCGCACACCGTGAAGCCGTGGTTCGTGCCCCTCGGCGTTCCCCACACGACCGGCTTCATCGTGATCGCCGAGGATCGCCCCCAGGCCGGCAATCGTATCTCGCTAGCGGATGGAAAGACGACGTTCGGGATGCCGCGGGCGACGATTGCGCATCAGTACAGTGCCCGCGACATCGCGGCCCGCGATACGCTGACGGCCGTCGCCGAACGGATTCTCTGGAAGGCGAAGGCGGTGAGTATTTTTCGCGATCCGATCAATACGTTCTCGCACGCCGTGGGCACCGTCCGGATGGGCGACGATCCCTCGCGGTCTCCGCTCGACGGGTGGGGAGCATTCCGCGGCGTCGACAACCTGTATGTCACCGATGGCAGCGTCCTGCCGCGATCCGGCGGCGTGAATCCGTCGCTCACCATCGCCGCGAACGCCCTTCGGACCGGCAAATGGATTGCGGCGAATCTCTGACCGCTGTATGTAGGGTCCTTTTTTGACTTCTCAGTTCTCACTTTGATGAACATCGCCATCCTCGGTTCCGGCCAGGCCGCCGAGATCCACTCGAAGACGCTCCGAGCCGTGGCTCCGCGTGTCCAGCGGTACTACGCCAGCCGTGACGCCGCGCGCGCCGCGGCCATCGCGTCGCGTTTCGGCGGGGCTGGGCATTTCGGCAGCTATGAAGCCGCGCTGGCGAGCCGGGACATCGATGTCGTCATCATCGGCCTGCCGCCATCGATGCATCTCGAGTGGACGCGTCGTGCCCTCGACGCCGGCAAGCACGTCATCGTGGAGAAGCCGCCGTTTCTCAGTGTGTCGGCACTCGACGATGTCGAGGCGGCGGCGGCACGCGCCGGGCGCCAGGTGATGGTGGCGGAGAACTACTTCTACAAACCGCTCACAGGGCTCCTCCGGACGACCATCGACCATGGCGATCTGGGCGATGTGCTCTTCATCCAGCTCAACGCGATGAAGCAGCAGAAGACGAGCGGCTGGAGAAACGATGCGGGACTGTCTGGCGGGGGAGCGCTCTTCGAGGGAGGCATCCATTGGGTGAGCCTTCTCGCCAATATCGGACTTACGCCGCGGCGCATCCGCGCCGCGTTTCCACACTCTAGGGCAGGCGGGGCAGGCGGGGCAGGTCGGGCGGGCGAGGCCCGCCTTCGCCCGCATGAAACCGGTGCGGGCTTCGGCGAGGCAAGCAGCGAACGAAGCGCGCTCGTCACCATCGAGTACGCTGAGGGTGCGGTTGCCACGTTGTCGTACTCGTGGGATCTGCCCGCGCTCGTGAACGGCCTGCGCGTCTCGCGTGTCTACGGCACGAGGGGTACGCTGAGATTCGAGACCAACGGCCTGTGCGCGGTCGAAGTCGGTCAGCACAACAGACTGTCCTTCCCGGGCGTGGTGGATCTGGCCGGCTATCGTGCGATGATGACGGACTTCCTTGCCGCCATCGAAGAGAGCCGTCCGCCCGCGTACAATCTGACGCTGGCTCGTCGCGATCTGCGTCTGATAGAAGAGGCCTACGGCAGCGTCTCCGGCTGACAACATCCATGACCTATCTGCTGTTTGCGCTCGCTATTGGTGCCCTCGCGGGTCTTCACACCGCCACGTGGGGCATGTACAAGGATGCTCCGCACGAAGGGTTTACCTGGTTCCGCTACTTTCGCAGTCCCATGGTTGCGTGCGTCATGGCACTGATTGCGTATCTGGTGGCGAAGCCCGATCTGAGTCGTCCAGGGCAGGTCGTCCTCTTCTTCGGCCTGGTCTACGTGCTCGAACGCGGAGCGATCGAGTTCTGGAAGACGTTCCTGCGTGACGAAGATCAGAGCAAGTACTTCATCCCGATGCAGTTTGCGGTGTTCGGCAAGGTGATTCAGGGCAAGACACAACGTCTGCTCATCGGATTCCCGATGGCGCTCGTTATCGTCTTCGTCTTCCTCGGCGTCCACTGGATCTCACGACGCATCGGCCCTCCGGGCGGCGTGTCGATGGCGATCGTCTTTCTCGTCATGAGCATCAGTGGGTGGATTTCGGCGTTTCTCGGCGCCTGGAAGGACGCGCCCGTCGAAGGGTTCGAGACGCTCAAGTTCTTCCGCAGCCCAGTCGCGGCCGGAGTGTACGGCGTCCTGCTCGCGCCTTTTACCACGAGCTATCTGCTGGTCGTGTGCGCGGCGCTCGGCTTCACGATCGCGACGCTCGAGACCTACAAGACGTTTTTCTTTCCGTCGAAACCGCGCGGCAAGTTTGCCGGGAAACCGATCCTCTATCCGGACATGCTCGAGCGGCGGCGGCCGTTTGCGATCCTCTATGCCGGCATCTGGGCGCTGATGATTGCCGCCTTCGTGCTGGCGTACTCCCAACCATCAGGCCCGGGCCTGTTGCGATAGCCCGGCCGATCGTGACCGCCCTCTCGCATGTTGAACAGCTCGCTCGTCGGCGGCAGGCCGGCTGTGTCACGCTTGCGGCCGTGGCCATCGTCTCGGGTGTCACGTTTCTGGTGGCGCCACCGTACCGGGCGCTGGTCGGGTACGGACTCTATGCCATTCCCGCGCACCTTCTGATTTCGTTCCTGCCCCATGAGCCCTATCTGTTCTATGTCGCGAAGCTGTACCCGCCCAGGCTGATCGCGACGGTCGGGACAGTCTCCTGCTCGGCGGCCATCGTGCTCGACTACTGGCTGATTGGCTGGTTCGTGAACATGGGGCTTGTGCGATCGCGGCTGGACCAGTCGCGTGCGTATCAGATCGCCGAACGCATTTTCAGAAAGGCGCCGCCATTGCTGATTGCCGGCGCGGCATTGGCGCCGGTCCCGTTCTATCCGGTGAAGATCCTCGCGATCGCCTGCGACTACCCGCTCATCTGGTTCATGATCGCGCTGGCCGTTGGTCGCTGGCCCAGGTTCTATCTGCTGGCCGTCGGGGGACAGAAGGTGCAGGCGCCGAATTCGTGGCTGCTCTGGGCCACTCTCGGACTGGCGGTCGTCGCCGTGCTGCAGATCTGGCGCACGCGTCGGAATCGAGCCCGGCCCGAGTAAGGGCCAGCGACACAAGACATGGCCAACCGTTCCGCCATTCGTTATGGATTCCTGGCGATCTGGCTGCTGGTGGCGATTGCGGCGCTCTACCTGTATTTCTTTCACAGAGCATTCCTCCAAACCCGTCTGGACACCGCCCTCTCCGCCACCGCGATGGCGGCGGGCGTCTTATATCTCGTCCTATGGTCCGTCCGGCCGTTCACCCTCATTCCGCCGACGTTTCTGCTCTTCGCGGCGATACCGTTCTTTTCGCCGATTCTGTTGTTGTCGCTCACGCTTGTCGGGATCGCGATTTCCTCCTCGATCTTCTATTGGTTTTCGGAGGTGCTGCACCTGGATGAGGCGTTTGAGCGAAGGTACCCGGAGCACATCGGGCGCATGAAGGCGACACTTCAGCGACACGAGCTCCCGATTATCATCGGCTGGAGTTTCTTCCTATTCCTGCCGACCGACGTGCTCTGCTACGTGTGCGGCACGTTGAGGATTGATTTCAAGAAGTTTCTCTTCGGCGTAGTGGTGGGGGAGGGCACGGTGTTCGGCATCTACATCTTCCTCGGCCAGTACGTGATCCACCTGCTGCCCTTCGGACTCTGAGCCAACGGCGTTCAACGCAGAGGCCGCCGAGCGCGTAGAGAAACTCATGGCTGGACGCTCTCGGAATCACCTGCCGGCAAGGGTGTCGCGGGTGTGTTCGAGCATGAAGGTGAGCGAATCCTTCGGAATGCTCGTCAGGAAGGGACCAATGAGCCAGCCCAATCCCGTGGGGATGCGCCGGCTCAGGGTGATCGATTCGCACTGCACGTAGGTGCCACCGTCGCGCTCCAGAAAACGCCAGTACGAGTTGAGGCGCCAGAGGTATCCGCCGTCCTGGCCCACCGGTTTCTCTGTTTCCTTCGGTGTGTCCGGATGATCGACTTCGGCGATGCGTGTGCTGACGATGCGGCTGTAGGCGCGGGTCGGACTGGGACGCGTGAATCGCGCCTCGTGCTCGCTGTTCACAACGACCGTGATCACCTTCTTCATGAAGAAGCGCAGCGAGATGCGGAACATGTCTCCGTCGCGTTCGAGCAGTGTGGATCTCGCGATGGCCGGCTTGAAGATGTCGGCGTGCCGGCCGTAGTCTTGCATCAGCGCGACGGCGCGATCGACTGAAATCCCAGGCACGAAGACCGCGCCCAGCCAGTGGTGAATGAGTCCGCCGGGCACGTCGAGTTTCTTCCCGGCCTGCCTTGTCTCGAGCCGTTCGATCAACAGGCCGCCTTTCTTGAGCGCGTCGAGCCTGGTCCGCCGATCCGGTTCAGCCCGGTCATCGACCCAGAGAAACCGAGCAGCGTCGTTCAGCGTCGCGTCGCTCTGGCGCTCCGTCTCGGCGACATACCGATCGAAGGCGGCGACAGTCCGCGGCTGCAGGTCGGCGGCCGCGGCCTGGGAACCTGCAAGCGCCAATAGGATGACGACACCTCCGGCTTTCATCGCCACCTCGAGAAGCAGAGCGACAGGATTCGAATCATGACGACCTCCTGCACGTAATGCGTAACGCGGCGGACAGTCGGCTCATGCTCACCGGCGCGTAACGGCGCCGACGTCGCTTCTAAGGACGCACCACGTTTCGAGTAATCACCGTGCGCTCGCAGGCGAATCCGCCTCCGGGGCAGACCTGGACGGTGAGAGTGACTTTACCCGGCGTGACCGGCACGAGTGTGCCGGTGCGGACGGTGTCCGTTGCCCCCAAGGCCGTCCATTTGGCGATAGCTTCGTGGTCCGATCGCCACGTGACCGTGCACGTATAGCAGCCGGTGCCGTTCTCGAGAG
>JBGOTP010000371.1:0-5017 GCA_041476545.1 Vicinamibacteria bacterium
AGACGCGCAGCCGGCGCCGGTCTTCGAACGGCCGATTGATCCGACTCCGCTTGTACGGACTGAGGAAAGCAATCCCGCGACGCGCCATCTGGCGGCGCAGGCGGTCGCTGTCGTAGCCGCGATCGCCGATCAAGCGGTGGGGCAAGCGCCGCCCGGGCGGCAGCCGCGCGGCGAGCGTCTGGTCGACAAGGCTCGTTTCGGCCGGCGTGGCCGGCGCGAGGCATATTCCCAGAGGAAGACCCTGACGCTCCACCAGTACCATGCACTTTGTACCTTTCCCGCGCCGGGTAAGCCCCATATTGGAGCCCCCTTTTTCGCGGCGGCAAAGGTGCCATCGATGAACGCGGTCTCCCACTGCAACCGGCCCCGCTCGTCGAGCTTCGCGATGATAGCCCGCCAGATCCGAAGCCATGTCCCATCCTCGTCCCAGCGCTTCAAGCGGCGCCAACACGTCGATGGACTCGGATACTCCGCAGGCAGATCGCGCCACCGCGCGCCGGTCTTCAGCACCCAGAGAATGCCGTCGACCACCGAGCGCTGGCTCGCCCAAGGGCGACCGCCGCGCACCGTGCGCGGCATCCGTGGGAGGAGCGGTTCGATCTCGGCCCATTGCGCGTCGGTCACTCTGACGCCGCGTCTGGCCATGAGTGCTACCTCCGGCCAGTGTGGTACCAAATCCGCGATCGCAGTACAAGCGCAAAGTCAGCCCCTCACGGGGTTATGAAACCGGTTCTAGGCATCTGTTCCAACCGGGTACGCGGGCGGAGTTCCCTGGTGCACCGCAGCGGAGAGTACGCTCCAGTGCGAACCCACAGCCGCCAAGCCGAAGGACAATGCCCGGATTCTTCAGGTGTCGCACCATCCACCAATTCCTGCAGCCACGCATGGGAGACGGTCTCTTCCTTCAAGATTGTTAACACTGCGCGGTAGTTCTGGAACCTCAGGTTGTTCTGCATCCGCCAGACCGCGACCATGTCCTCTAGGGCCGACATCCCTTGAGCTCCAGGGCAGGTAAGTCCGAGGAAACGCATCTGCGTACCTTGGTCGGTCTTGCATTTCTCAAACGCCAGAAACGGTGGGATCTTGGAGCGCTCACCAAGATGCAGCGCCGTGAATACTTTCTCTAGGAGCCTGTTACCCCCAACAGCGGTCTCGTTGAGAGGGCGCCCGGGAGAACGGTTATCGCCGTAGTACATGAACAGCCCATTCTCCCTGTCGATCGCGTCCGGCCATTCAGTTTCACCGAAGTTGGTCACTAGGACGCAGAAGGCGCATTCGGTGATGTCTGTGTCTCCACCTGCCTTGCTCTTCGGGCGAAATCCCGAAGTGTTATTGATGCCCTTCTTATCGACGAACCGGAAGAACCGATTGAAGACGTCGTCCGGGTTCTGCCAGTTGTTGGTGTTTCGATACGAGGCATCGACTCTCAGCGTCGCGGGGACGTCCATGCCGCGCAGTGTAGCCGGTTGCGGGACTCACCAAGACAAGTCTCGGAGGTCGCGCCCCCCAAGGGTTTCTTGAGGGTTCGCTTGGAAGACGATCGAAATGACACTCGAAAATGGAACTTCGGCCGATTCGGCGTGAAGACGCGTGGAATTGTTAAGGAAAAACGCGGAAATCAGGAATTGGCTGGGAGGCAGGGATTCGAACCCCGATAACATGCTCCAGAGGCATGCGTCCTACCGTTGGACGACCTCCCAGTACCAGCCGGCGCGGCGGAGCGGGGAAACCCCGATTATATCCGGTCCAAACAGGAACCGGTCAAGCCCCCGCTTCGGCTGGCACTGGGAAGACGTCAGTGAGCGAAGTCGTGATGTGTCTGCTCGTTCCGCCGATCGTCCATTGCGTCCTCGATGACGTTCAGCCGGATATCAACCCCGGCACTCGACAAGGAGTTCGAACGAGCACCCGCCAGTTCGTGTTTGCGACGATGGCTTGCGATGCCGCCCTTGCGTCCCGCCTCGCGAGCCTCCTCGGTCGTCCATTCGTGCGCGCTTCCCTTTTCGTGGGCAGCCTTGCCACCTTTACTGGCGATCTCTTTCTGTCTGCCCCGGTCCATCGACGCGAATCCGCGATCTTCTGTTGCCACGATGCCCTCCTTGCGAGTATCCACGTTCGTACTCGTGCACAGGACTGCAACGGACGTACCGATGAGCAGATCTCTAAACGCTGTCAGCAAAGCACTTAGAAAACGGGGCCGGCTCTAGACAGTTCGAAATCCATCCACGCCGGGAAAAAACTTCACTGCGTGCTCAGGCGAATCGCTGCCACAAGCCGCTGATGAGCCCGGTCCCGCCCGAGCAGGGCAGCAACCTCGAAAAGACCCGGACTGACCGTCTTACCGGTCAGGGCGACCCGCACGGCCTGAATGAGCGCCACGGCCTTCACGCCGCGGGCGTCCGCAACAGCCCGGACCGCCGCCTCAATCGACAGCGTATCAAACGGCGCGATCGCCGCAAGCGCCGCGTCCACTGCCGCAAGATGGCCAGCCACACCGTCGGGCAGCAGGTGCTTGTCGACCGCGGTCTGATCGTAGTCAAGCAGGTCAGTGAAGAAGAATCGTCCGATCGCGGCGAATTCGTCGAGCCGTTTCGCCCGCGGCTTCAACTGCTCGAGTACCGCCAGGAACCACTCGCGTCTTTCACCGAGGAAGGCCGCGTCCCAAACGCCCGCCTGCTCGAAGGAAGGCCGAAGGCGGGCAGCCAGATCCGGAGGCGCGAGGCGGGCTATGTGCTGCTGGTTGAACCAGTCGAGTTTGTCGGTATTGAATACGGCGTCCCCACCGCTGATACCCCGGAGGTCGAACGCGGCCGCCAGATCGTCGCGCGTGAAGAGCTCGCGATCGCCGCTCCCCGGCGACCAGCCGAGCAGCGCCAGAAAATTCACCATCGCCTCGGGCAGATAGCCGCGCACGGCATATTCGGTGACGGACGTCGCCCCGTGACGCTTGCTCAGACGCTTCTTGTCGGCGCCGAGAATCAGCGGCACGTGCGCGTACTGCGGCACGGGGACACCAAGCGCCTGATGGAGGACGATCTGCTTGGGCGTGTTCGAGATGTGGTCGTCGCCGCGAATCACGTGCGTGATCTTCATCTCCACATCGTCTGAGACCACCGACAGCTGATACGTCGGGTCGCCGCCGGATCGCACGAT
Organism: Vicinamibacteria bacterium; assembly: GCA_041476545.1. GTDB lineage: Bacteria > Acidobacteriota > Vicinamibacteria > Vicinamibacterales > CAVVIG01 > JBGOTP01. The sequence continues at coordinate 3,154 of JBGOTP010000371.1, forward strand.
GATGAAATCTTCGATCTCCGACCCGTTGAACGCGATCGGTCCGTGCACGATGTCGTCGAACGTGACGACGCCAGGGGGAACGCGGACGCGAATCGCACGCGGACGCCCCGCCCGCTCCCGCGCCGCGATCTTATCGGGCGTCAGTGAACAGCACGTGCGGTCGTACTTCCAGCCACCGCCTGCGCGCTCCACGGCTTCCCTCCTGGCCTGGAGTTCTTCCGGTGTGCAGTAGCAGTAGTACGCCGCCCCACAGGCGACCAGCTGCTCCGCCATCGCACGATGCCGATCGAACCGCTGCGACTGGAAGTACGGACCGTAGAGTCCCCCAATCGCCGGCCCCTCATCCCAATCCAGCCCCAGCCACCGCAGGCCGTCGAGAATACCCTCGACCATCTCCGCTGCTGATCGCCCGGCGTCCGTATCTTCGATGCGCAGGACAAACACACCGCCGTGACGGCGCGCGAAGAGCCAGTTGAAGAGTGCTGTACGGGCACCACCGACGTGGAGGTATCCGGTTGGAGACGGAGCAAAACGCACACGAGGGATCATGTGGGGAGGATAGTTGATTGACGGGTTGCCAAACGCGCTATCGGCGTCGATACGCGCCGTTCGAGTCCCGGGTCAGCAGCCCTTCCTCGACGAGTCGCGTGAGCGTGCGTTCGGATTCCTGCAGCGTCACCGTGAAGGCCCGAGCGACCTGCGGGATCGTCAGCCCAAGTCCCGGCATCTCCAGGTATTCGGCGCGTACGAGGTGAAGGGTGTCCAGCACGGATTCGGCCGGCGGCGTCTTGCCGCCAACAGTCGAATCGGGCTGAGTGGCGGATTCGGGTCGGTTCACAACAGCTCCTCTCGCGGTTCTCTCAAGGTTCGCGGTCAACACGCTCGAGAAGAATCCCTGTCCATCCCGAGACATCGGTTCCCTGATAGCGGACGCAATTGATGTCCGGACCGGTCATTTGTCGGACTGCGCTCCCGAGCAACGGCGAAAACCGGGGCGCAACAAGAAACAGCCGCGGTTGAGCAGAAAAATTGACCACCGAGCCCTGATACATCCGCCGCACGTTGGCAATGTTCCGCCGAACCCATTCCAGCTGACCGACGCCGCGCAGCAGCAACCCGTCGACGCAGGAGGTCTCCACGTCGACAATCACGAGCTGATTGGATCGGTCCACGGCCAGCAGGTCGATTTCACCGAACGGACTGCACGGAACGGCGGAATCGATCACCCGCAGACCGTCCTCGAGTGCGCCGGAAAATTCTTTCAGGAACGCCACGAGCTGGTCCCTGCCGATCGCCTCGGAAAGCCGCAGCGGGACCGTGCCGGACCGGGTGCCCGACTGGGAAGGACGGCGTTCGGGCACCGGCGCATCCTTCTGCTGGGCCGTCTGCGGGTCATCCGTGCTGCGCCGCACAAAGAGGTGGGAAATATCTTCCAGGCCTCGCCCGAGCGGCCTCGTCACACGAGTGTTCGACACATTCGCCGAAGCCTCGGCCCAGTTCGACTGATTCGCGATCTTTGGTTCCAAATCGGACGACATGGGCACCACCTATTCAGAACGGCGTTCGCCGAGGACGAGCACGGAGTTGTGTCCCCCGTAAGGCGCGGGTTCAACATCCGCGTTCAGTGGATCGTTGAGCCAGGATCCGTCTACGACATACCGGTAACGATAGCGCCCGGGTTCCAGCTTCAACACTCTCGTCCAGACCGGGCCCGCAGGTTCCATCTCGCTGCCGTCCGCGGTCCAGCCGTTGAAATCGCCCACGAGCTGGACACGCTGCGCATCGGGCGCCGCGAGCGCGAAGACAACACCGTCCGGAGTTGGCCGGGGCGCCGATGGACCGCCGAGATCCGCGTGGCCGTTCG
>JBGOTP010000372.1:0-5010 GCA_041476545.1 Vicinamibacteria bacterium
GACCCCATTCGCGAGATTCTCCCGCGCCTCATCGATCGCGCCCTGATCCTGTCAGAGGTGGATCGGTATGCCCCGCCGGAACCCGACGTGGACGTGCTCACTCGCCGGTTTCAGACGGTGCGGGCGACGTTTCAAACCGCACAGGCGTTCGATGCCGCGCTGGCGAGAGTCGGATTCAACGAAACCCATCTGCGTGAAACGCTTCGCCAGGATCTTCGTATTCTCGCCTATCTCGATCAGCGCTTTACGGTTCAGCCTCCGAGTGAAGTCGATCTCGGACGTTACTATCGCGAGCATGCCCAGACCTTCACGCAGCGTGGACAGCTGATGCCGTTTGATCAGGTGCGCCCGCGGATCGTCGAGGCGGCCACCGCCGAACGCCGGCAGCGGCTGGTCGACGAGTGGGTCGCCGGTCTGCGCCGCCGCGCGGAGATTCTCGACCTGTCGGCGGACGGGCGATGACAGGCGAGAGGACGTATCGCCTGATTGCGTAGTGGTCACAAACGTTGCTGCTGATTTCACTACAGCGTAGACAACGGAGGAGCCGGAGCGAACGGTTCAACACGGAGAAACGAAGAAACGGAGTTCAATCTGTACCAAGAGATCCTCCGTTGCTTCGTCCTCCGTGTAAAGCCGTTATCTCCGTCATCTCCGCTCGCTACATCGCAGCGAAATCCGCTCTAGACGCCGAGCACGCAGAGTTCGCAGACAAGGATTCTCGGTTCTGCTACCGGCCGGCGATCAGAAACTGGACGAGCTGCAGAAGGTTGAAGCCGGCGTGGCTGACGACCGGGGCGATGACCGATCGGCGGCGAAGATAGACAACGCCCCAGAATGCGCCGAGCAGCGCCGTCGCGATGGTCGCGTCGACGCCCTGCGGGAGATGGCCGGCGCCAAATGCCGCGCTGGTGACCACGATCCCGATCGCGCTGCCTCCCAGCCAGTGCTCGAATCGGTGCAGCAGAAATGCCCGCTGAATTTCTTCCCGGACGCCCCCCGCAACCACGACCACGAGTGCGAAGACCGCCGTATCGCGCGGGCGACGCATGAGATCCTGTAAGGGGTTGTCCGCGACCGTGTGCAGCCGCGGCGCAAAATGCGCCATGGCGCCCAGCGCAACGATGGCGATGGCAAAGGCGACCAGCGTCAGCTTGGCTCCCAGGATGACTTCGAGTTTCGCGGGCCTGCTGTCCACGAAGATGACGTGCCGGTGCTCTCCGTGAGCGCGGAGACAGAGCAGGATGAGTCCGATGAGGACGCCCGTGTCCAACAGCGACAGCACGGCGACATAGGAAAGGCTCAGGCCGCCGTCGGGCCCAAGCGGCTCAAGGCCGACCCACGCCAGCGTGGCGCCGAGCGCAAGCTGCGTGGGGTAGTCGGAACAGAGCAGAACCTCGATGAGCGCAACCATGCGGCCGGCCAGTGCTGGCCGGGCACGTGCCGGCGGATCCTCAGGGCTGGGGGCATCCATACAGGCCACAAGAGCGTATCGCAGCCGAGGCCGAAGCGCTCGGCCATGGGCTGATCCGGGCAGTCAAAATGCGCTTGCAGGTGCCCCCCGGCGCGCTCAGAATGTAAAAATGACATGGTGCAGCACCGGAGGAGTCCGGCCATGACGCTTGTATCCGAGACCTCCCTCGGCACCCAGGTTGATCACGCGGTCGCGGAGCGCGTGCTCATTGTGGAAGACGATGCGGCCGCGCGCACCGGTCTCGAGCAGCTGGTAAGGAACTGGGGCTTCATCGCGGATTCCGCCGCTGACGGTGAAGAGGCGCTCGAAAAGGTGACCACCTTCCGGCCCGCCATCGTGATCTCCGATCTCGTGATGCCACGCATGGACGGATTGGCGCTCCTCCGGGCGCTTCAGTCGCAGGGCGCCGACGTCATCACGTTGCTGCTGACGGCACAGGGCACGGTCGAAAGCGCCGTCGAAGCGATGAAGGAAGGCGCGTACGACTACCTCACCAAGCCAGTCGACATCCAGCGTCTGAAGATCCTGCTGGACAAGATCATGGAGCGGCTCGGCACGCTCCGCGAGGTCAAGGCCCTGCGGCGTCAGCTTCGGGAGTACGGCGCCTTCGGCTCGATGATCGGCAACAGCCTGGAGATGCGGAAGATTTACGAAGTTGTCGAACAAGCCGCGCCAACGGCCGCCTCCGTGCTGATTACCGGTGAGTCGGGTACCGGCAAGGAACTGGTGGCTCAAACGATTCATCAGCTCAGCCCCCGCGGCGCGTTCCCGTTTGTGGGGATCAACTGCGCGGCCATTCCCGAAACGCTGCTCGAGAGTGAAATCTTCGGCCATGAAAAGGGTGCGTTCACCGGCGCCGCCGATCGCCGGGCGGGCTGCTTCGAGCTGGCCGATCGCGGCACGCTGTTTCTCGACGAGATCGGCGAGATGACGCCGGCCACGCAGGTCAAGCTGCTGCGCGTGCTGCAGGAGCGCGCGTTCCGCCGGCTCGGCGGCCGCCACGAACAGTCGGTGGATGTGCGTGTCATCGCCGCCACCAACATCGATCCCGCTGAAGCGGTACAGAAAGGGAAGCTCCGGGAGGATCTGTACTACCGGCTGAATGTCTTCGCATTGCGTCTGCCCCCGCTTCGGGATCGCAAGGACGACCTGCCGTTGCTCGTCCAGGCGTTTGTCACCGAGTTCAATGCACGCAATCAGAAGTCGATCGCGGGTGTCGATCACGAGACCATGCGGCTGTTCGAGCACTACAACTGGCCGGGCAACGTGCGGGAGCTGAGAAACGTCATCGAGCGGGCGGTCATCCTCGCGCCGGGCCCGTTCATCGAACCACGGTTTCTCCCGCCTGGATTGACCGGGGAGCGGCCGGTTGCCGAACGGCCGCACGTGGCGCTCGCGCCGGGCACCACGGTGGAAGAGGCCGAGCGCCGCCTCATCATGATGACGCTCGAACACACGCGCGACAACAAGACCCGTGCGGCGGAGATTCTTGGCATCAGCCTGAAGACGCTGCACAATAAACTCAACAAGCTGCGGCTGCGTCCGAGGAAGACGGAGTAGACCTCAGGTCCATGAGGAGCCAGCGACGGCCATGCGCCTAGGGATCAAAGGCAAGCAGGTGCTCTATGTCACCTCCCTTGTGGGCGTGTTCGTCGTCGTGTTGAGCGTCCTGTACCTCACGCGGCTGGCCCAGGTGAGTCTGAGTGCCAGTCACGAGCAGGCGCAGTTCACGAAGGATCTCATCTTCCAGCACGTCCGGGGCGTCGTCGTTGAAGGCGCCGATCCCTACGAGGCGCTCCGCCGGGATCCGGGCCTCCAGAAGATCCTGGCCTCGAGCCTGACCGACAAGACCCTCATGTTCGCCGCAATCGTGGACTCGCAGGGCGTGCTCATCGCCAAGGATCCCGGGCCTGTGATCCCAACGCTTCGGTCCGGGCAGGATCTGAAGGCGCTGCGCTCGCAATCGGCGTTCTCGCAGCTAGGCGCCATCTACGCGGGACAGGGACGCAATCTGGAGGTGCGGGAGCCTCTGCTCATCGGCGACACCGAAATCGGATCGATTCGGATTGGCGTATCGACGCTCTTGATCCGGGGTGAAGTCGAAAAGGCGCTTGGGCCGACGTTGTGGGTGGCGCTCGGCGCGCTGGGGCTGTCGGTCGTGATCGCGATGCTGTCGGCGCAGCTCATTCTGCGGCCGATCCATGTGATCCGCAGCGGCCTCACGCGACTCGGGCGCGGCGAGTCCGGCGTGCGGCTGGACCTCGATCAGGACGATGAGTTCGGTGAGCTCGGTGCGTTCTTCAACACGGTGAGCGCGCAGCTCTCGGCCGATCGCTCGCAGATGGCCGGACAGGTGGCGCACCTCGAGTCGGCTGTCGATCATCTCGAAGACGCCGTCGCGATGGTCAGCCCGACCGGCGCCCTCCTCTTTGCCAATCCCGCCGCCCGGGCGCTCTTTCCCAAAGCGTCGATCGGAATGGCTCTGGGCGATCTGATGGCCGCCGATCATCCGTTGCTGAAACTGTTCGAGCAGACACTCGCCAACCGGCAATCGCAGGGTCCCATCTCAGCGGCGTTCGAGTCAGGGGAGCGTCTGATTCTCGGAAACCCGGTGAACGATGCCGCCGGCGTTCTTGTCGGCATCATGCTGATCGTTCGCAATCTGGAGTACTTGAGCCAGGTGCAATCGACCATTCGCTACTCACGAAAACTGGCGGCGCTCGGCCGTCTCTCCGCGGGCGTGGCGCACGAGGTCAAGAATCCGCTGAATGCCATGATGATTCATCTGGAACTGCTGCGACAAGAGTTCGCCGCCATGGCACGCAACGCCGATCCCGCACCGCGTGGAGGCGCTGTCGCGACGGTTGCGGCCACCGGCATGCGGCCGCAGACGACGGCGCTCCAGCACGTCGAGGTGATTGCACGCGAAATTCGCCGGCTCGACGAAGTGGTGCAGGGGTTCCTGAAGTTCACGCGGCCCGAGGATCTCAAGCTGCAACCAGTGCACCTGCCTGCGTTGCTGCAGGAGATCATCCCGATTCTTCAGCCGGAAGCGGACCGGTCGCGCGTGACGGTGTCGGTCCAGTGCCCGGACGCGCTCAACGTCAATGGTGATCCGGCCATGCTCAAACAGGCGTTTCTGAACCTCGGCCTCAACGCCTGTCAGGCGATGCCGAACGGCGGGACGCTGCGCATCCGCGGCGAACGTACGCGAGGGCATCGGGTGGCGATTGAGTTCGCGGACACCGGAATCGGCATCAGTCAGGAAGATGTGCAGCGCATCTTCAATCTGTATTTCACGACGAAGGCAAGCGGCAGTGGTATCGGTCTCTCGATGGTCTATCGTACGGTACAGATGCACGACGGCGAAATTGAGGTACAGTCGACGCCAGGGGCGGGCACGACATTCCGAGTGCTGTTGCCCGAGGCGTAGAAACACCGGCGTAGAACATCATGGAAGACGTCCGCGCGCATTCCGCGTCGCTGCTGTTGCTGTGCGTGCTGGCCGCATCCGGATCCGCGTGTGTGCACGCCCAGGC
>JBGOTP010000373.1:0-4994 GCA_041476545.1 Vicinamibacteria bacterium
CGCTTCATGGAACTCGCCTGAAACGCGCGGTAATCGGCGCGCTGGCTCTGGTCGGCGCAATCGTGGTCAGTGCGGGGATCTATGCGAGGCTGCACACCGGCAATTCATCCGCGCTCGCGGAATCGACGGCCAGCGCCCGCAAGCCGGTCGACCTCGGCGTCATCGCCGTGCTGCCGTTCGTGAATCTGGGTGCGGATTCGACGAACGCTTATCTGGCGACGGGTGTGACGAACGCAGTCGCCAGCAAGTTGATGAAGACGCCGGGCCTGCGCGTTCTGGCGCCGGGTCGTCCGCGTTCGGTAAAGCGTCGCAGCGACACCGCCAGCACCGCGAACGTATCGGCGCGCCTCGTGCTCGAGGGAACAGTCGAGCGCGTCGGTGACAGGTTGCGCGTGACCGCGCGTCTGAGCAGCACCGATGACGACGTCATGCAATGGGCCGACGTGTTCGACCGCGATGTCAAAGATATCTTCGCGGTCGAGGATGAGATCGCGGAAGCGATCGTGGCGTCGGTCAGCCCGATGGCAAGCCACACGAAAGGGTTCGCTGGGTAGGACATACTTTCCGCAAGAAGAGTATCAAAATCTTCCCTCAGTAAGCTTTTCAGCCCTGGCTTCGGACCTTTGTTCGGGCATAGCTTTGGTATTCGGTTCAAGCGCTCGCCACCCAGAAGACTCACGACGGGCGAGACAGTTGCTCCCTCAAGAGCTGTGGCGAAATGCGCGTCGTAAACTGGACATGCTTAACGCCGCGATTCGGTTGGAGGATACTCACTTTGCTCCCGGTAATCGTCTCGACACACTTCCGCCATTGCGGCGAAGCCGCATCCGAAAAGTGCTTGTCTGCTGCAACGCAAGTTAGGCAGTGCGCCGATACTGGTAGAGGTCGAGTGCTGACCCGCGACGACGACGATGATCTCCCCATTGTTCTGCATCGGCCCGCTCTGTTCGCACACCATTGGTTTTCCACGGCTTGCACAGTTTGTAGCCGGCTCGCCGGTTCTTCGCGCGTTTGCGTTTGTGGTTGGCCACTCAACGTCTCCTGCACCCGCTAACAGCCTCTAGGCGGTCCGTCGAGACTTCGGCCGACGTCGAATAATCGCGCTTAGGGCACGCAACGCTTCGTTGAATGCATTGGAGTCAGGAAAATCTTTCGCGACATCCGGGTCCAAAAGCACCACGTTCGTAACTTCAGCGTAACGTGCCGCGTACTTGTTTCGCCGGCCTTTGCTGAAGTCGTACTCGGGAAGAATATCGTCGGTGTCGACTTCACGAACTGTCTTTGATTTAGCGTGCGCTTTCTTAATAGTTTCTTCGCTCAGCGCGGGTTACAGGACGGGCACTAATCAACCGGATTCGGTCTCGGCGTTCAGTGAACATTCCTGCGAGAAGACGGGAATTCCGAAAGAGTCCGATTATTGCCGATCTTTCTTCTCCTCGCGAATGTTGTTGGGCGGCTACTTTACGAGTCGAGCACCTCTCGTACCTTACGTGTCAGCTCCGCGGTCGTATACGGCTTGCCGATAAAGTGAGTGGCCTTGCTGAACAGTGCGTGGTGCAGGATGGCGTCGTCAGTATAGCCGGACGTGTAGAGGACCTTCGTCCGCGGGTGGATATCCTTAAGCTGTGTCGCCAGATTCCGCCCGCTCATCCCCGGCATGACCATGTCGGTGAGCATCAAATGCACGGGCCTGTCGTGCCGCTCCAGGAGGGCCAGGGCCTCCCCCCCGTTGCTGGCTGTAAGCACCGTGTAGCCGGCCCCATGCAGAATGCGGCTGGCCAGACGGCAAACCGCCTCCTCGTCCTCGACGATGAGGATGGTTTCTGTGCCGTGTACCGACGTGACTATCGAGGCGGGCTGATCCTTGTGCGCCACCGCCTCGCCCCGCGGTAGGTAGATCGTGAAGGTGGTCCCCTTGCCGAGTACGCTGGACACCCCGATGCTGCCGCCGCTCTGCTTGACGATCCCGTACACCATGGACAGGCCGAGTCCCGTTCCCTTTCCCTGGCCCTTGGTCGTGAAGAAAGGTTCGAAGACCTGCACGCGGGTCGCCTCGTCCATTCCGTCACCCGTGTCGCTGATCGCGAGCATTACATGCGGCCCTGGCCGCACCGATTGGTGGTCCGCGGCATAGGCCTCATCGAGCGCGACGTCCCGTGTCTCGATGGTCAGCGTACCGCCGTTGGGCATGGCGTCCCGGGCATTGACGGCCAGGTTCATCACCACCTGCTCGATCTGCCCGTGATCCGCTATGACGCGGCCCCCATCCTTCGCCGGCACGACCACGAGGGCGATGTTCTCGCCGATCAGGCGCTGGAGCATGTCCCGCAGGTCCGCAACCAACGAGCTCAGGTTCAGGACGTCGGGCTTCATGACCTGTTTGCGGCTGAAGGCCAGCAACTGCCGGGTCAGCGAAGCGGCCCGCGCTCCGGCTTGTCCGATGGCATGGAGATCCGTGCGCAGCATATCGCCTTCTTTCAAGTCCGCCAAGACGAGCTCGGTCGTGCAGTTGATGACGGTGAGCAGGTTGTTGAAGTCATGGGCGATGCCGCTGGCGAGCCGTCCCACGACTTCCATCTTCTGGGCTTGCAGGAACTCCGCCTCCAGCCGCTTCTGTTCCGTGAGATCCCGCCCGATCGCAACGAAATGCGTGAGCTCGCCATGGGCGTCCTTCACCGACGTGATGGACTGTTCCACGGAATACAGACTGCCATCTTTGCGGCGATTGGTCATTTCGCCGTGCCAGACGTGTCCGGCCAGAATGGTGTTCCACAGGTTTCGGAAAAACAGCTGATCGTGGAGACCGGACTTGGACAGCTCTCTCGGGTTCTTGCCGATGGCTTCTTCAGCGCGGTAGCCGGTGAGCGCCGTGAAGGCCGGGTTGACCCATTCAATCGTGCCGTTGCGGTCGGTGATGACAATGGTGTTGGCCGCGGCGTTCAGGGCGGCGCTTCGCAGGCGCAGCGCCTCCTCCGCCCGCTTGCGCTCGGTGATGTTGCGCGCGATTGTGGACAAGAACGTCACTGTGCCATTCGGCGCTTTGTGGGCCAGAATGACTTGTGAGACGGCAGTCGTGTGCCCGTCCAGTGCCAGTAATTCCGTTTCGCCGCTCCAGGCGCCATCTCGCATCGCGGTCGGAATACCCTCGGTCAAGACAACGTGGGCATTGGCAGCGTCGTGAAACTCCCGAAGGCTGTAGCTGGAAAGATCCGCCAGCGCGGCTATACTGAGCGTCTTTCGACCTGCACGGTTCAAGTAGACCAACCGTCCCTCTGGGTCGGCGATGCTCACCAAATCGGGCGTGGCTTCCAGGATCGCGACAAGACGGGACTCGGCTTCCTCCGCCTGCCTGCGCTCGGTGATGTCCTGCGCCACGCCGGCGATCCGGTAAACTTCCCCGGCCTTGTCCCGCACTGGAAAGCCACGGTCATGAATCCAGCGGATCGTTCCATTCGGCCGGACGATCCGATATTCCTCTTCGTAGGCGCCGGTTAGTTGGTTGTTGAGCGCGGATTGGAGGATCCGCTCGCGGTCTTCCGGATGAATGGCGTCCAGCCAGTTACGCGGCGACGTGTACACCGAGGCGCAGGTCCGGCCCCAAATCGTCTCGTAGGCAGGCGAGATGTAGATCATCTGGTTCTTCGCCACATCCGTCATCCAGAAGACCTCGTTGATGTGCGCGGTCAGTTGTCGGAAATCCTCCTCGCTCTCGCTCAAAGCCGCGGCGCTGCGCTTGGCCTCCTGATACAATTGCGCGTTGTGAATGGCCGCGGCGCACCGCTCCGCCGTGATTTCCAGAAGATGTACGTCGCGGTCGCGGCAGGGGTGCACCGTCAGCCAGTCCACGTGCAGCACGCCGGTGAGCGCGCCGTTACGCTTGAGCGGGACACCGAGCATGGAGTGGATGCCGCGTTTCCGAATCAGTGGATCGGTGATGAGAGGATCCACCTGGGCGTCTGCGACATACACCGGCTTCATGCGCGAGGCGACCGATCCGGCGAAGCATTCCCCCACGTGCTTCACATGCGTGCTGTCGCTCAAGTTCACCGCGCCGGCGCTGGCCCGGACCCACAACTCGGCGCCATCCGTGAGGAGAATGGTCGCGGTGTCCGCGTGCATCACTTCCATCACCCGTCCCAGCAGCACGTCCAGCAGTTCATCGAGGTCGAGCGTGCTGATCGCATTCGCCGTGACATCAGTCAGCGCGGTGAGATCCTCGTTCTCGTGTTTCAATCGCTCGAGCAGTTCGGTGCGCTCAATCTCGAGCCGCTGTCTTGCCTGCTCGGTCCGCCGTTGTTGCCGGCGGTTCTCCGCCTCGCGCAGTTCCCGTTGCAGGGCTGGGACAAACCGCGTGAGGTTCTGTTTGAGGAGGTAATCATGGGCGCCGTACTTCATCATCGTCACGGCAATGTCTTCGCCAATGCTGCCCGATACGACGATGAACGGGACATCGCGACCGGTCTGGTTGAGCAGATTCAGCGCGGTGGGCGCGTCGAACTGGGGCATCGTATAATCGGACACCACCAGGTCCCAGTCTTCACGCTCCAAGGCCGTCTTCATGTCGTTGGCGGTCTGGACGCGCTCGGACACCGGGTCATAGCCCGCTCGCCGCAACAGGCGCAAAACCAGCTCGGTGTCGTCCACCGAGTCCTCGACGATCAAGACACGGAGCGGTATTCCCATATCACAACTGCTTGGGCGGCGCTTCGTTGAGCACCAGCCAGTAAAGTCCAACCTGCCGGACGGCTTCGGCAAACTGACTGAAATCCACCGGCTTGCGGATGTAGCTGTTCGCTCCCAGGCTATAGCTGCCAATCAGGTCTTGTTCCTCCTTGGAGGACGTGAGAATGACGACGGGCTGGAATCTCGTCCGCTCATCTTCCCGAATGCGCTTGAGCACCTCCAGACCGCTGATTTTGGGGAGCTTCAGATCGAGCAACACCACTTGCGGCGACACGCTCAGGTTCCGCCCGGCATGCGCCCCCGTGCCAAAG
>JBGOTP010000374.1:0-4979 GCA_041476545.1 Vicinamibacteria bacterium
ACTTCCGCGAGGCGGGCCCGGTAGCTCGCGGCGGTGGCGTCCAGACGATCGAGCTCGCGGCGCCGCGCCTCCTCACTCGTTCGCGCTCGGGTCAGCTTGCGACGGATCTCGCGGTCGATCTCTTCGTAGTAGTCGCGAATCCGCACCACGTCGCGGTCACGCCGCCGCGTGAGGCTCAGCACGAACTCGTCGATCGGTGCGCCCAGCGCCGCGTGCGCCGCCCCGATCGCCAGCGTCCACGGCACGTCCACGGCCTCTCCCGAGGCCAACGCTCGTTCGTCGTCGGCGATCTCCGCCGTGCCGAACCACGAGTCCAATCGAGGGGCAGACCGCGTCGCCGGGTTGATCCAGACCTGCACCAGCCCGCTCTCGCGTTCGTCGGCAAGGAGGTTGTACTCGAACACGAAGCCGAAATCGATCACATCGGCCGCGGCCATCCCCTGCACGCGACAGACCCCGTTCTGCAGCGACACGGCGCGAACGATCTCTCGCTCAGCGTCCACCGATTTGGACGAACGGAAAGGCCCTCGGACAAGTGCCACACGACCCGTCGTGTCGACCAGCCGCCCCATCTGCTCGAGGAGCGGCGAGTCGTAGTCGACGAGCTGACCAGGCCCGGTGGCGTCCGGACTGAACACGAGCCGCTGATAGTCGGCGAGGCCGAGCCGCGCCTGGAGGTCCATGCCCGCCACCACATCCAGAGCGTCGTCTCCCGCGGGGTCGACCAGCGCACCATGGCGTGAGAGCAGGTCGCGCGTAAACTGTTGAACCTGTGAGGCCATGTCGTGTCTAGACCTCGTAGTCCTGGCTGAAGAGCGCACGATCGAGCTCACGCGTCTGCTGGTACTGGGCCTTGGCGTGGAGGATCGTCGCTGACAATTCCTCGAAGGCGTGATCCTCCTCGCCCGGGGTGTGGCTCCTGGCCCACACGTCCATCACCACACTCGCAAAGTCCTGGTCGTCGTCGAGGTGGCCGAGAATCATCTCGATCTCACCGGCGATCAATTCGAACAGGTTGATCTTGTCGTGGAGCAGGCGGAGGATGCGCTCCTCGATGCTGCCCGCGAGGCAGAAGTTGAAGACGTACACCTCACGTGCCTGGCCAATGCGGTGCACGCGGCCGACGCGCTGCTCGATCGCCATCGGATTCCAGGGGAGATCGTAGTTGACCACCGTCCGGCAGAACTGGAGATTGCGGCCCTCGCCGCCGATCTCACTCGACAGCAGTATCTCCGCGTCCCCCTGGAACGCCGCGATCGCGGCGTCTTTCTCGGTTGTCGTCAAGCCGCCGTGAAACACGGCCACGCGAAACCCCGCCTCGACGAGCACGCGCTCGAGTTCGTCGAGCGTGGCGCGAAAACGCGTGAAGACGATCTTCTTCTCGTCCGAACGGCGCGCCAGCTCCACCAGGGCCGTGGCCTTGGCCGAGACGCCGACCTCGGAAAGCGCCGCGGCCACGGGCGCGAAGTCGTCGAGATGGTCCTCACCTCCGAGCCGGGCCGCGCGCTCGCCCAGGCCGGACCGCAACGCCGCCGGACTGCTGCCTGCCTGCATCTGGAGCGTCGTCAACCGCCAGCGATCGGCGGCACTCGCGGTCGCGTACCGCTCGCGGATGACGGCCGTCAGCCGGGCCAGCATCTCGGCTTCGGCGGATCCGGGCAGCACGACCTGGGTCGCCGCCAGCCGGCGCGGCAGTTTCAGATCGATGTGTGCGCGCGTATTCCGCAACATCACTTCCCGCAGCAGCGTGCGCAGTTTCTCGCGGCGGCCCGCGTGCTCGAGCGCGCTGGTCTGTCCGTACTCGCGCCGGAACTGTGCTTCGGTCTGCAGCAGACCGGGGCGCAGGAGCAGGATGAGATTGTAGAGTTCGCCCAGGTCGTTCCCGACCGGCGTCGCGCTTAGGAGCAACAGGAAGCGGGTCTTCAGATCGTTGACGAGCTGCCAAGCGGCGCTCGCACGCCGCTTCAATGCGTGCGCTTCATCGACGATGACGAGGTCGTAGTCGAGGGCGCGCAGGCGGTGACGATAGGCCGGCTGACGCACCAGCGCGAGGGAGGCCACGACCAGCGGCGCCCGTGCCCACGATTCGTCCGCGTCGCGGTGGAAGCCCGGCGAGTCCGGCGTCACGGGCGCCAGGTCGAACCGCGACGTCAGCTCGTCCACCCACTGCCCCACGAGCGACGGCGGCGTGAGGATCAACGCCCGTCGGACGAGTCCGCGCATCCAATACTCCTTGAGCGCAAGGCACGCTTCGATCGTCTTGCCCAAACCCACTTCGTCGGCGAGCAGCACGCGGCCGCGGAAGTCGCGAAGGATTCGGCGCACGCTGTCGAGTTGATACCGGAAGTGCGTGACATCGCGCACAGCACCGAGTGCGACGAGCTCGTCGAACCCCTTCTGCAGCCGGAGTTCGGCGTAGCGCCGCCGCAACTGCACGTCGGCAGCCGGCGCGACATCCGTCGATCGTACCTGTGCCGGGAACCCTCCGCGATCCACCTCGAAGGCGATCGGAATCTCGGGCACTGTCAACTCAGGAAACGGGGGCAGCCCGGGGGCCTGAGGGTCGACCGTCTCCGGCGTCGATCGACGAGGTGCGGCAGGATCGGACTGAAGGTGCACAGCGGGCTCCGTGTCGCCGGTGTCCGTCGCCGTGCCGTCATTCGACTCCGCGTGCCATGACGCCTCGATCGAGCTAGCCGCTCGGGCGTGACGGCGCGCAGCGGCAGCCGCCCGTGTCGCTGCCTTCGCGCACTCGGTCCGAAGCACCCGGGCCATGGCGTGAATGCGTTCGAATTCCGCCTGGTGGACCGTCTTCTTCAGGACGATATCCGCAAGCGTCCGGCCCCGGTCGAAGCGGCCGGTCTGAAAGCAGGCAACAGTCGCGTTGTAGATGAGAGGCGGCCAATCGGGAATCTGCGACAGCCGATCGTAGTGGACCAGGCCCAGTTCGAAGTGCTGCGCCTTGAAGTGCAGATCGGCGAGGTACTCGTTGGCGATCTCGTGGTTCGGCCGAACCCGAAGGACCTGCTCGAGCAGACGGCGCGCCTGCTCCACGTCGCGCGCGTTCAGCGCCGACTCGGCCTCGTACAGTAGGTGCGCGCACTTATCGGCCGTCTGTCGACGATGACGGTCCGCCCGCTTCGCCTGTTCGCGCCGCCGGGCCTTGGCGTCGTCCTTCCGCTTGCGGCTCATCCGGGTCAGGATCTTACTCGGCGCGTGGCCCCGTCCTCGACGAACTCGATCGGCGCGAGAAAGCCGTGGAAAACGTCGCGGACTGAGGATCCGGGTGCGCACTCCAGGCCATGGACAATCAACCGCCCGTGAAGGGACGATTCGATGCGCGGGGATGCTGACGCAATCCGTGCCGGGAGAAGGCGCAGTAGACGTGGCCCTGGCGAAACAAAGGCCGTACGCGGGAGGTAGGACCTGAAACCGTTGCCTGGCGATCGTTCTGTCCGCGCTGCCGACGAATACAACTCCAATTCCTCTGACTGCGGACGTACAATGACACTCGCAGGCCAGCATCATCATGACGCCCAAGAACGTCGCCATCGAGCCGGAACTGCTGGAGCGTGCCGGGAAAGTCGCTGCGGCCGAGGGCAAGACGGTCGATGAACTGACGACGGAAGCCTTGCAGCGTGAGCTTGCCCGGCGGACGTTCGAGCGGGCCAAGCGCGAGGGCGAGACGCGTCGCCGCGGCATGACGGATGATGACGTCGAACGCACCGTCGAGAAGGCCGTTCAGGAATACCGAGCCGAACAGCGCAGAGGCTAGGTGTATCGCGTCACCGCTGACAGCAATATTTACATCTCCGCACTGCTGTTCGGGGGTAAGCCGCTGACGCTTCTCGAGATGGCGCACGAGGGTCGGATCGAGCTGGCCGTCTCGGATGACCTCCTCACCGAGGCGCTCGGCGTCCTTCGCGACAAATTCCAGCGAACACCTGAGCAACTCTCACAGGACGAAGCGTCCATCGTTGCCGTGACGAGGCACGTCGTGCCTGCCGAAAGGCTCGACGTCGTTCCCACTGACCCGGACGACAACCGGGTGCTCGAATGCGCTGCCGCCGCCGGCTCTGAGACCATCGTCACGGGTGATGGCGACCTGCTCAGACTTGGGAGCTTTCGCGGAATGAAGATCTCGACGGTGTCCGACTTCCTCGCCGTGTTCCAGGTGAGAGGCCGATAAACCGCTACGAGGTTCAACAGGGCACCGAATGTTGCGCGCCCATCCTCAAGGAGGATGTCGCGAAGGGGGCGGCTGTACCCAAAACCGTACCCCCTCTCAGCAGCATTTGGGGTCATTCGGTACGACAGAGGGTTGTGGTCGATCGTGGAGTCTGAGCCCGTATTTACGAAGCCAACTCGCTCAGTACGACTCCAGCAAGGACGGGGTGCCGCGACTGTTAACCGGAGGGTTGCTGGTTCGAATCCAGCCTGAGGAGCCAAACCCTATCAATAGGTTACGGGCTTTTCGTGTTTTTCGCGTTCGCGAAGTGTGGACGAAATTGTGGATACCCGTGGTCGATAAACGCCGCCTGATCGAATTCCCTTGGCGCTCGTTTCAGATCGCTCGCGCATGTTTGCTGGTGGTTGTCGCGCGGCATCGATCAGTACGATCACCGGCCTTCTAAGCCGGGGGTCGAAGGTTCGAGTCCTTCCGGGCGCGCCATTCCTGCATAATCGCAAATGTGAGCACCCCGTGAATCGGAGACGATTTCTTCAGCAGGCGGCGAGCGCGTTTCCTCTCGCCGCGGCCGTCGTTCGAGGCGTCTCCACGCGTGCGCTCGAAGCCGACCAGCCCGTTGTCGTCGTCGGCGCTGGTCTCGCCGGCCTGCGCACCGCTGATCTTCTCCACAAGGCCGGCACACCGGTCATCGTCCTGGAAGCCCGGGCACGGCCGGGCGGTCGTGTCCTCACCGTTCGGGCACCGTTCGACGACGGGTTGCATGCGGAGGCTGGCCCGACACGGTTCGCGG
>JBGOTP010000375.1:0-4941 GCA_041476545.1 Vicinamibacteria bacterium
CATGGATGACCTGGCCAGGGTTGCCGAGAGTCAGGCTGATGAAGCTGGGGAGAGGGACGATCTCGGTGCCGACGAGCTTCGTCATGAACGTTGCGAGGCTGCGTGTCGCTGTGCGAGGGAGGGCGGCCCCGGATACCTGCGACTTGATCTCGCTCCTCGTCTACGATAGCCCGGTCGGCGGCGACGGCCCTACCGCCGTGCTGACGGGCGATACGTTGTTCGTCGGCGACGTGGGACGCCCGGATCTGCGCGTCGCGTTCGGATGGTCGGCCACCGAGCTGGGCGGCATGCTGTACGAGTCGCTGCGGACGAAGCTGCTGACGCCGCCCACCACACCCTCGTCTATCCCGCACACGGGGCCGGGTCGCTGTGCGGCAAGGCGCTCAGCAAGGAAACCGTGTCGACCATCGGGCGACCAGCGACGGTCGAACTCCGGCTAAGCGCGACCGTTGAATCGGGCCCGATCACGTGCTCCTTCAGTGCTGTCTTCGTTTCCAGCGCTGGCGCCACCTCGATGAGGACGTGGCACCCAACGCCCGCAACTGAGCCGCGGCGCATCGCAATTCACGCGCCGCCGGCTCCAGTTGATGTTGGGCCGTCCGTCATGTCCTGCCGACCCAATACCCAGGGCGGCGCTTGAGATTCATGACCGCGAGAATACGCAGCTCGTTGTGGGCAGTCATGTATAAGAGCCCGTACGGAAACCGCTGACACAATCTGCGCCGGATCATGCCCAGGACTGCCGAGCCTGCGTCAGGGTATTCGGAAATCGCCTCGGTGCAGCGACGCACTTCCGTGATGAAAGCGGCACCCAGCCCCGGCTGTTCGCGCTCGTAGTACTGAGACGCATCGTTGAGTTCGCGCTCGGCCAACTCGTTGAACGTGACGCGCACCGGTCAGATCCGGCCTCGTGCCTCGCGAAACACTTCGTCTGCGGATCGGCTCGAAAGCGTGCCCGACTCCATGGCTTCGGCTCGGCGTTGCGCCTCTTCGGCCCAAATACGCGCATTCTCTTCGGGCGACAGGCTTTCAAGACTCTCAAGCAATCGCTCGGCTAAGCGGGCCCGGCTCTTCGGGTCAAGCCCGAGCGCGGCTACTTCAAGGTCTTCGATCTTCATATGACGATTCTACGCTCAGATTCGTCTGGTGTGGAATAGGTCGACGCCTTGTCACTCGTCCGTGAGCGGCCACGCAGCCGGCCTTTCGTCGTCATCGTGATCGTCGTGCCTTCGAATTCCCGTCGGCCCAACGAATAGTCGACGGAACTGGATAAACCAATATTTCGACGACGGCTGCAGTGTAGCGGGGTGAATGCTCGGATTCAACTTGTTTGGAACCGCCAGTGTCGTCAGGGTTTGCCATTGAGCGAGAGACGGCGAGGAGACGGAATAGGCAGATCGGGATGGCGCGGAAATACTTGCGAGGTTTGCAGTGTATCCGACTCCGATTCTGACGCCCACCTGTTTAACGGCGCCCAGTGCCAGGCCCGAGCTGATCCAGCGGACTCCGCACACCGCGACCACCCTGATTCAACACGTGCGTGTAGATCATCGTCGTGCTCACGTCCCGATGCCCGAGACGACACCTCCTCGCGGGAGAGTACGACCGGCAGGCGGGCCGGACGCTGAGCCCGGACAATCTCGTTCATCCACCCCAGTCGCTGGCCCAGCACGACCTCGAAGAGAAAGAGGACTGCGCTGAGCGCCTGATTCTGAGTCGACGCGCTGACACCTCGACCAGCAAGCGCGGAGAGAAACCCGACGTACGCCTGCTCCGTGCGACGGCTGTAGTGCCTCAGGCGGACCGCCTGACGAACGCGGTCGAGCAGCTTGGGAGGATCGGCCATGCGCCACGACCTGTAGCGAACAGCGTGCCACAGGCAGTACATGCGGGATAGCCGCAAAATACCCCGCGGGCGTTTGCGGCCGTGAACTTCCTGCCATCGAGACCGGGTGCCGAGATAGCGAATTTATCCAACTGGGAGGGAGGTGACAAAAATCGACTTGACACGTCCGACACGGATGCACGGAAATCCGGCTGAAGCCGGATCCCACAGGTTAGAGAGGATGTTGCGGATCGATCGGCTACGCCTTGAGGCCGACGCGTTTCAGCGATGCCTTCAGTTCCTTCTGCGTCACATCGTCCACGATGGCGGTGGCGCCGATGGCGATCGGCAGCACGAAATGCAGCCGGCCCGCGACGACCTTCTTGTCGTGCCGCATGGCTTCGAGGACCTGGACGACTGAGAGGTCGGCAATCGGCGGCAGCGGACCGAGGCTTGCGATGAGGTCGGCCAGCGCCTGCCGATCGCGGCCGGCGAGCGCTCCGCGCGCCACGGCCACGTCAGCCGCGACGAGCATCCCGTACGCGACCGCTTCGCCGTGGCGGTACCGCCGGTACTTCGTCACCGCTTCGAGCGCGTGCCCGGCCGTGTGACCGAAGTTCAAGATCCGCCGCGTCCCGCCTTCGCGCTCGTCGGCAGCGACGACTGCGGCCTTGATCCGGCACGACTCGCCGATCACGGCCACGAGCACGTCCGGCTGGCGCGCGAAAATCGCCGTCCGCTCACGCGCGATCCGATCGAACAACGTCGGGCTCGATGTCATCCCGTACTTGATCACCTCGTACAACCCTGCCCTGAACTCGCGGCGGGGCAGCGTGCCGAGCACCGACGGGTCGACGACAACGGCGTGCGGCTGATGGAAGGCGCCGATGAGGTTCTTGCCAAGGGCGTGGTTGACGCCCACCTTCCCCCCGATCGCGCTGTCGACCTGGGCCAGCAGCGTCGTCGGTACGTGCACAAGCGCGATGCCGCGGAGATAGGTGGCGGCGGCGAATCCCGCCATGTCGCCGATGACACCGCCGCCAAATGTGATGAGCGTCGACGCGCGGTCCGCGTTCGCGCGAATGAGCGCCTCGTACACCCGGGACACCGTCCGCAGCTCCTTGTAGCGCTCGCCGTCCGGTACCAAGATCGGCTCCGTGCGGGTCACGCCCGCCAGGCGCGACCCGTGCAGCCGCCAGATCGGCGGACTGGACACGATGAATCGCTGCGCGGGTGCCTGCACCTCGTCGAGCAGGCGCTTGAGTTGCGCGAGGACCCCCTCGCCGAGCGTAATGGTGTAGCGGCGAGACGGAGTGTCGACGTGGATGGCCACCGGCTTCATTTGAAGCTGTTAGGATAGCATTCAGACGATTGGCCAGATTGGCGACCACTTCCGCACCCGTTCCCGATTTCATTGTTGTTGGTGGCGGCATTGCCGGCCTCCGTGCTGCCGTCACACTGGCGCCGGCGGGCCGCGTGCTGATCCTCACGAAGGCCGCCGCCACCGAGAGCAACACCGGCTACGCACAGGGAGGCATCGCGGCGGCGATTGGCCCGGACGATACGCCGGCGCTTCACCGAAGAGACACCCTCCACGCCGGCGACGGGCTCTGCGACGAAGCGGCCGTCGCCGTGCTCGTCGAGGAAGGCCCGCGCTACGTCCGCGAGCTCATGGAATGGGGCGTGCGCTTCGATCATCACGCCGATGGGACGCCTGCGCTGGGGCTCGAGGCCGCCCACAGCGTACGACGCGTGCTGCACGCCGGCGATGCGACGGGTCGCGAGATCGGCCGCGCGCTGTGGAGCCACGTGGTGACGCTCCCATCGGTGCGAACCGTCAATCACGCGCTCGTGACCGATCTCATCGTCGAGGATGGCGCTGTCCGCGGCGTGCGGTACTTCGACCCCGCTGGCGTTCGCGGTGAAGTGCGTGGCCGTGCCGTGCTGCTGGCGACGGGCGGCGCCGGGCAGGTGTTCGCGGAGACGACCAATCCGGCGGTGGCCACCGGAGACGGCGTGGCGCTCGCGTACGAAGCCGGCGCGCGCGTCGCCGATCTTGAATTTGTTCAGTTTCACCCGACCGCGCTCAACCGCCGCGGCGCGCCCCGCTTTCTCATCTCCGAGGCGTTGAGGGGCGAGGGCGGACGCCTTGTGAATGCCGTCGGCGAGCCGTTCATGGCGCGCTATCACGTCAAGGGGGATCTGGCGCCGCGCGATGTCGTGGCCCGCGCGATCGTACGGGAGATGGAGGCCACGCCGGGTCCGGTGTTCCTGACGCTCGCGCATCTTGATGCCGCGCGTGTGCGATCGCGGTTTCCTACCATCTCCGCCATGTGCAGCCAGCTCGGTCTGGATCTTGCGCGAGACCCCATTCCCGTCGGTCCTGCGGCGCACTACCTGATGGGCGGGATCGACACGGACGAATGGGGTCGTACGTCGCTGACCGGACTGTTCGCGGCTGGAGAGACCGCCTGCACGGGCGTGCACGGCGCCAATCGACTCGCCAGCAACTCGCTTCTCGAGGGCCTGGTCTTCGGGGCGCGTGCCGCCGACGCGATGCTGCAACCGCTCCGGCCGGCCGTGATGAAGCCCGATCGAAGAGAGGCGGAACCGAGCGCTGAGCCCGCGGCGGGCTCTCGGGCTGCGCTCGATCCGAAGGACGTCGGAGGAGCCTTCGAGGCCGCCGCCGTTCGGACCTTGATGTGGCGGGACGTCGGATTGTTCCGGACGTGTGCCCGGCTCTCGAGCGCCGTCAGCGCGCTTGGAGGGGCCTATGCGACGGAGCGCCAGGCCCTCGGCCGGTCACCGGCGGCCGACATCTCCCGGTGGCGGCAGTTCAATCTCCTGACCGTGGCGTATCTCATCGCGCGGGCGGCGCTTCGCCGCGAGGAGAGCCGCGGCGGACATTTCCGCGAGGATTTCCCCGAGCGCGACGACGAGCACTGGAGGTTTCACGCCCTCGATCGGCGCGCCGATTCAACAACTACCGCCTGAAGGCGGTAGATTCCTTGGCGACTGAAAGTCGGGTTGCGGCTGAAGCCGCCTGAAGTTGCCCGGCTGCCCACGCCGGCTTAAGGCTCGGTCGGCGCGGTGATCTTGAAGCCATCGGTCTCCTC
>JBGOTP010000376.1:0-4938 GCA_041476545.1 Vicinamibacteria bacterium
ACGCACGGACTGGACCCGTGGGATCAGCACAAGCGCCATTTCGCACGCGTGGCTCATGCCGACTTCCTCAACCAGATGCTCTACGTGGACAGCAAGGCCTTCATGACCAGCCTGAACCTCACCTACAACGACAAGATGAGCATGGCTTCGTCTGTCGAGGTCCGCGTACCATTCCTCGACTGGGAGTTCGTTGACTGGTGCTCATGGAACATCCCGCCTGGGCTGAAGCTGAAGAACGGCACGACCAAGTGGATCCTGCGTGAGGCCATGTCGAAGATGATTCCGAAGGAAGTCCTCACGCAGAAGAAGGCGGGCTTCGGTGCGCCGCACGATGTCTGGCTTGCGCATGACCTTCGCGAGATGGTGGACGATGTGCTGTCGGAACGCCGGACTCGGGAGCGGGGCCTCTTCGAGCCCAAGACTGTCCGCCGGCTTGTCGATGAGCATCGCAAGGGCAATGCCGACCTGGCGTTTCCCCTCTGGTCGCTGCTGACGCTCGAGCTCTGGCTCCAGCAATTCATCGATCGAACAGCATCATGAAACAGCTCGTGCAGGACATTCGTTCCGGAGAAGCGCGCGTCATCGACGCGCCGGCCCCGATGCCGGATCGCGGACAGATCCTCATCGAGGTGGCTGCATCCGTTGTGTCTCCCGGCACAGAGCGCGCGGTGGTGAGCTTTGGCGAGAAGAACCTCGTGTCGAAGGCGCTCGCGAGACCGGACCTGGTGCGGCAAGTGCTGGCGAAGGCCAGCCGCGACGGCCTGTCAAACACGATCGACGCCGTGCGGCAGCAACTCGCCGAGCCAATGGCACTCGGCTATGCCGTGAGTGGCATCGTACGAGAGATCGGATCTGGCGTTAGCGAATTCAAACCCGGTGATCGCGTGGCGGCAGCCGGCGGCGGCTACGCGGTGCACGCCGAAGTGGTGGCAGTCCCTGTCAACCTCGCCGTTCGGATCCCCGATGATGTGGACTATGAGTCGGCTGCGTTCACGACGCTTGGCGCGATCGCGCTGCAGGGCGTCCGGCTTGGCGAGGTCGTGCTCGGCGAATCGGTCGGCGTGATCGGCCTTGGTCTCCTCGGCCTGTTGACCACTCAGCAGTTGAAGGCTGCCGGCTGCCGGGTGTTCGGCGTGGATCCGAAGCGCGAGCGCGCGCAACAGGCACTCGCGTTCGGTGCCACCAGTACAGCTACGACACCCGAGGAGTTCGCTCAGCTCTGCGCAGTGGGCACGCAGGGCAGGGGCGTGGACGTCGTCTTGATTACCGCCGACACCAGCAGCAGCGACCCCGTGACACTGGCGGCGCAGGTCGCGCGCGATCGCGGAAAAGTCATCGTGGTCGGATCCGTCGGCCTCGGCCTGCCTCGCAAACCGTATTTCGAGAAGGAGCTGGAGTTCCGCATATCGAGATCCTACGGCCCGGGCCGGTATGACACGGCGTACGAGGAAAAGGGGCAGGACTACCCGGTCGGCTACGTGCGGTGGACCGAGAAGCGAAACATGGAGGCCATTGTCGCCCTCATGGCCGAGGGCAAACTGGATCCCCGGCCACTCGTCACCCACCGCATACCCATAGAACTCGGCGCGTCGGCGTACGCCGTCATCAAGGGCCAGACGGCCGAGCCGTCGCTGGGCGTCCTGCTGACGTATCCGGCGTTTGGAACAGGGGGGCGAGTTGCGACCCGCAGGATCGACGTCAGCTCCACGCACGCCGCATCGGGTGGCGTGACGATTGGCCTGATCGGAGCAGGCAAGTTTGCCAAGGGCGTGCTGCTGCCCATCATGAAGAAGGACCTGCGGACGCGGCTTGTCGGTGTCTGCTCGGCGACAGGCAAGTCCGCCCGAGTGACGGCCGACCAGTTCGGCTTCAACTACTGCGGCACCGATTGGAAAGCTGTCGTGGACGACCCGAACGTCAACACGGTTGTGATCACGACGCGCCATCACCTGCACGCTGAGCAGACGATTGTCGCATTGCGCGCAGGCAAGCATGTGTTCGTCGAGAAACCGCTGTGTCTGAACGCCGGGGAACTAGATCAGGTCAGCCTCGCTCATCGAGAGGCGGCGGCCCGCAGTGCTCCGCCCATCGTGATGCTCGGGTTCAACCGCCGGTTTGCGCCGATGGCGATCGAACTACGCGGGTTCATGGCCGGCGTGACGGAGCCGCTGGCCATCCACTACCGCGTCAACGGGGGCCGAATCCCACTCGAGCACTGGACCCAAGATCCAGCACAGGGCGGAGGGCGCATTGTCGGCGAGATGGTGCACTTCATCGACTGGGTGATCTGGATGGCCAACGATGAGCCGACACACGTGCACGCGGTGACGGCGGCCAATCACGGCATCTACAACGACGACAATGTCGCGCTGACGCTGCGCTTCCGGAAGGGCTCGATCGCCCAGGTGCTCTACCTCGCCAATGGCGGCCGCGCACTCGGGAAAGAACGCATCGAGGTGCATGGCGGCGGGAGGAGCGCCGTTCTCGACGACTTTGGCAGGCTCGACCTCGCGGGCGGTTCGAGCCGAAAACGAAAACGCGCATACCTCAGGCGCGATAAGGGCCACTCCACCGGCTGGACGCGCTTCGCGGACGCGATCGCGAACGGCGGTTCCTCGCCGATTCCGTTCGAGCAGATCCAGACCACCATGCGGGCGACGTTTGCCGCCCTCCAGAGTCTTCAGGACAGGCGCGAAATCGCGCTCGGTTCGTAGTCGTCTCCGTGCATATTCTCCACGTGGTCGGGGCTCGGCCAAACTTCATGAAAGCGGCGCCCATCTGTCATGGGCTCGCCAGTCTCGGGGTGCGTCAGACGCTTGTGCACACAGGCCAGCACTACGACGACCGCATGTCGGCGGTCTTCTTCGAGGAACTCGGTCTACCCAAGCCGGACCTCGACCTGGAGGTCGGATCGGGAAGTCACGCAGCACAGACGGCCGATGTGATGAAGCGCTTCGAACCGGTCGTGCGGGATACACAGCCGGACTGGGTCGTCGTGTACGGCGACGTGAACTCGACGGTTGCCGCAACGCTCGTCTGCTCGAAGCTGGGTGTCCGGGTCGCTCACGTCGAAGCCGGGCTTCGATCCTGGGATCGGACCATGCCAGAAGAGATCAACCGCCTGGTGACCGACCAGCTCGCCGATCTCCTGCTGACACACTCGCCGGAGTGTGAACACAACTTGGCGCGGGAGGGCGTGGACCTCTGCAAAGTGAAGTTCGTTGGCAACACGATGATTGACACGCTCGTACGCCTGCTTCCGAAGGCTGAGGGGGTGTGGCCCCAGGTTCGTGACTCACGAGGTCTCGATGACTACGTGCTGGTCACACTGCACCGGCCGTCCAATGTCGACAGCCCGGATCGGCTCGGCGCCATCATGGCCGCGCTCGAGCATATGAGCCGTGCGATCCGCATCATCTTTCCTGTCCACCCACGAACAAAGGCGCAGTTGGACGCGCACGGGATTGTGGTTCCGGCCAGGCTTACGCTGCTGGCGCCGCAGGGCTACCTGGCGTTCCTGACGCTGCAGGCGCACGTGCGCGTCGTCATCACCGACTCGGGCGGTGTGCAGGAGGAAACGACCTACCTTGGAATCCCCTGTCTCACGCTGCGCGCCAACACCGAGCGGCCAGTCACGATCGCCCAGGGAACCAATCGCCTGCTCGGCGAGGATCCAGCCGCAATCGTCCCGGCCGTGTCGTCGATCCTCGCTGGATGGACGCCGAATGGACGGAAGCCGGCGTTGTGGGACGGCCACGCCGGCGAGCGGATCGCGGCGTTGCTGGCGTGAGCTGAGACAATGACACTCACGCTCTGGTGGACAATCGGAATGTCGGTGACCGCCTTCGTGCTGACGGTCGGTGGAACGTGGGCGTTTCGCGCCATGGCCATTCGTCAGGGTGCCGTCGCGAATCCGAATCGGCGGAGTCTGCACTCTCGCCCGACGCCAAGTGGCGGCGGGGCGGTCTTCGCGCTCGTGTTCCTCACCATGATGGGGGGCTACTGGCTCATCGTGCCGCACGAGTTTCAGTCGCCGTTGACCTTGCTCGCGGGAGGCGCCGCGGCGGCGCTCGCGGGATTCGTCGATGACCGCTTCGAACTTTCGCAGCCAGTGAAGCTCCTGGTCTACGCGTTACTGGCCGCGTGGATTCTGGCGTGCAACGGCGGGCGACCGCTCATAGACCTTCCGCTCACGCCGCGGCTGGTGGATATCGGGTTGAGTTGGTTCGGCCTTCTGTGGATCATGAACCTGTACAACTTCATCGATGGTGTCGATGGAATGGCAGCATCGGGCGGCGTCTTCATCAGTGCGGCGATGGCCATCGCGCTTCAGCTCGCAGGAGCCAGGACGCTGATTCCGACGGCCTGCGTGCTGTCGGCCGTCTGTCTTGGGTTCCTCGTGTTCAACTGGCCGCCGGCCAGCATCTTCATGGGAGATGCCGGAAGCCTTTTTCTCGGGTACATCTTTGCGGCACTCATCGGCAGCACCATCATCGAAGGACAGCTCAGCCCGTGGACGTGGATGATCATCTTCGGTTACTTCGCTGGCGACACGACGACCACGACTGTGCTGCGCATGATCTCGATACCGCGATTCTACGAGGGGCACAGAAGCCACGCGTACCAGAACCGGGCCCGCCTCTTCGGCCACTTTCCTGTCGTTCGAGGGGTCGCGCTGTACAATGTCAGTTGGCTCCTTCCGCTCGCCCTCTGGTCCGTCTTACAGCCCGCGTTCGCTCCCCTCGGAGCACTGCTCGCGCTCGGTCCCGTCGTCGCGTGGACCTGGCGCTTTGGCCCGAGACTGTCGAGTGCGTAGCACGCCGCTTCGAGTAGCCGTGTGGGGGCTCGGGCCACACGCGCTGAAGAGAATCCTTCCTGGACTCCGAACGTGCCGCGGTGCTCGTCTGCATGGGGTCTGCTCGCGCGATGCGGCAGTTG
>JBGOTP010000377.1:0-4902 GCA_041476545.1 Vicinamibacteria bacterium
CGCAAACCGACTTCAAGGCGGCTGCGAAGGCGGAAGCGCTTCTCGAGCATCTGCGTGTGCTCGGTGGCGAGGCGCCATCCCGAGGCCTGACAATTCTCTTCCACCCGAGCAAGGGAGCTGGCCTTGGGTATGGCGACGACGGCGTTCTTCGAGATGCACCAGTTCAGTGCGATCTGAGCGGGGGTCTTGCCGGACGCTGTCGCGACGCGACCCAGGACGTTCCCCGGATCGCGCGCGGCAACGTTCCCCAGACCATGTCCAAGCGGACTGTAGGCGATCACACTGACACCGCCGGTCTGACAGAACGACAGTAACCGATCGACCTCGATGTATCTGTTGATCAAGCTGTATGTCACTTGGTTCGACGTGATTCGGTACCTGCGCATGGCGCTTTGCGCCTTCTGGAGCTGGCCGAGCGAAAAGTTCGACACGCCAATGAATCGCACCTTGCCGGCATCCACCAGGTCCTCGAGAGCGCCCATGGTCTCTTCAATCGGAATGTCCGGGTTGGGCCGATGGAGCTGATACAGGTCGATGTAGTCGGTGTTCAGTAGTTGAAGGCTTCGATCCACGGCCTTGGAAACATCGGAGCGATTGAAGTGTGACGGAGACACCTTGGTTGCCAGGAAGACGCGGTCTCTGATCCCTTTGATCGCCTGCCCCACCAACGGCTCGTTTCCGTACGCCTCGGCGGTGTCAACAAAAGCGGCACCACACTCGATCCCTCTGCGAAGCGGCTCGATGCCGTTTGTGTACTCCCACGTGCCCAGCCCGAGTTCGGGGATCATGGCGCCGGTCTGGCCAAGTTCTTTGCGGTTCATGGCAGGGCCGACCGATTGCTATCCAAGCAGGTACGCGAGGTCACCTTCGATCGCGGTGATGTGCCACTCCCGGACTCCCGCCAACTTGCCCTGAGGATCATAGAGGCGAAGCGGGATGCTATTCCGGACCTTGTAGTAACCCCCGGCTTCGAGCGCATGCTTCCACGGTCCGTACGCACCGATCGCAATGACGTGGGTCAGCTCCTGGCGTCGCAGGAACTGTTCGACGCCGCCAAGCACAGCCTCCCACGCATCCTGACCCTGCGTCACGACGTCGGCGTGAACGATCGTTGCGGAAGAGCTCCGGCCCCTCGATTGAACGAGCACGGTGGCGTGGCCGACCGTTACACCGTCGTCGAGACATCGCAGAAGAAAGACTTGCCCTTTCGGGCACTGTCGGTACCAGTTGAGGAACGCTGGAGAGACTGTGTTTCGCAAGACGGCGGCGCTGCCAGATTGAGACGTTTCCAGCTTGCTCGCTGTCTCAACGAGCTCATAACCAAGTGTCCTGTTGGGACGACGCCCCACGCCATTGGTCAAGGCACCCAGACATCTGCGGCCCGTGTATACGGCCACGCGCGCGATCCTGCGCGCCAGTTCTTCCACGGTGGTAGCCAGTCCGAGAAAGCCGACCGGCGCCAGGATTTTGATGCGGCGGTCGATGTCGAACATGTGCTTGAACCCCAAGGCTGGAACGGTCCGGTGAGTCGCGGAACCTCCACCAATGACCATCGCCACATCGCCGACCGCCATCGCGGTCGTCATCAGGCGGAGCGCCAGCAGGCCCACCTTGAGGTCAGGGTCGACGATCCAGTTCAGTGTGTGCACGACGCGGACGGTGAGGTCCGCGCATCGCAGCTCCGAAATGGTCAAGCCCACATGGCCGGCCACAGTGCGATCGTCGGCGATCACAAACGCGCGCGGTGCAGGGTCCGGAACTTTCGGCGAGAAGTACAGCCATTCCAGCGTTTCGTGCCAAAGCTTGAGGCCGGCGGCGTCTCCTCCACCCCACTTCCTTGCGAGCAGCTGGCAGACTGCGCCCAGATCCTCAGGGCGCATCGGGCGGATGGTCAGGGCCACGGTTGGAGGCAGTTATCCCGTGGCAAGCCGCATCCGCCAGTGTCGCCACGCGCGATGCACGTCCCAGCGGAGCGAGCGGTCAAGGACGATCCGTCGCTCGTGCTCAGCCTCCTGGAGCGAGCGCCGATCAACCTCCCGTTTGCGGGGATTTTCGTAGAATCGGGCAATCTTGTCCGTCCCCATGCCAGGCGTCGACAGCCACTCGGGCACGCAGTCGTTGCAGAACACATCGACATCGGTCAGAACCTTGCTCAGGCCGGTGCCCGTGGTGGGGCAGACGCTCTGGAAGGCGTCTCCGAGCAGCACGAGTCCGGGCTGGCGACATCCCTCCATCTGGAAGAGATCGATCTTGCCGGTTTCGATCTCGCTGATCACGTCGAACGCGCCAATGACGCTCGTCAGCTTCGGCAGGAGGCGCATCAATTCCCGGTACGGCTCCCGCACGAACGCCCGCGTGCACGCTTCGTTGATGGTCCAGAACACGAACAGGTTCGCTCGCATCACCCGGCCGACCAGAAACAGCGTGAGGTAGGCGACCCGCCCGGCACAGCCTTTCGCGTAGTAGGTCACCGCATCGAACGGGAACGGTTGTCCATCGGAGCGCGCGATGGTGAAGCCGAAGGCCAGCGACTGATCCTTCTGGATCATGCGTTTCCGCAAGCCCAGTCGCGTGTGGAGGGTGCCGCCCGTACCGCCAGCGAGCGCCACCAGGCGGGCCGTACACTCTCCTCCGCCGGCGAGCGTCACACGCTGCACCTTATCATCGGTCGCGATGTCCTGAACGCGGCCGATCTTGAAGTCCACGGTCGGCGGGAGAGTCGCGCGGACCCCATTCACCATATCCTGGTACAAGATCCCGAACTGCTCCCGCTGCTCGGTCCGCAGCACGCGTCCATCCCGCGCAATCAGGATCTCGCGGATATGGCCGGTCTGCGGCAGCAAGGCTTCCATCAGTCCGAACTTGCGGAATAGTCTGGCCTGGTCTGGCTCGATCTTCTCGGCTTTGAAGCACGGGGGATACGTGGGCCACGGGTCGACCAGAGTGACGCGCACACCTTGTCGGCCCAGCAGTGTTGCAGCCGTCGCTCCCGCCAGGCCCGCCCCAACCAGGATGATGTCTGCCGAATCTCGGAGTGAACTCAACGACGATTTCCGCCCAGAGCGTACAACTGCAGCATAAACAAATCGACAGGGGCTTGTGCTCGGTGCCTCAGTTTGCCCTCAGAATCGTTTCCGTTTCACTGTCTACTGTCCTTCGGGATTGCCCTCCAGTCCTGCCGTCGGTCTCGTCCAGCAGGAGGGCATCGACAAAGAACTTGGTCGCCCAGTTGAGCACCTCGTACCGGCCGTAGTCTCCGTCGAAAGGATGAGAGCCTTTCATCCCCCCCCTCAGCCCAGGGTCCTCGGTCGTGCAGTTCTGTGTGGATTTCAAGAAGACGAGAAGCTTGTCCGCTCCCGCTTTGTATGTCGAAATGCCGGTGATGGCGAACAAACGCAGCAACGTGCCGGCAAGCTGCGCGCTTCCTGTCAGGCAGCTCCACGTGACCGTCGGGTTCCAGTTCGAGTCGAAACGGCCAGGCAACCGCCCATCAGCGGGAATACGGCCGAGAAGATGATCGGCCGCCAGCATGACGCAATCCAGGTACACGCGCTCGTTGAGCGCCTCGTACCCACCCAGCAGTCCTTCCATCGCATAGCAGATGGTGTGCGTGAGCGGCGCCGACGCGTCGGATAGGCAGTTGTTCGCGAACCAGCCATTCGGTTTCTGCTGCGTCATGGTGAATGCGAGGCATTTCCGGCCTGCCTCGACGTAGCGCTTGCTGTTGGCACGCAGTCCGTGGAGGATGAGCGCCCACCCGACGCGAGCGTTATAGGTGGTACTCGACGGACTGGCGAACGCGGAGTTGCCCGTGCGCCACGACCCGTCCGGCAACTGAATGTCGACGAGGTAGTCTGCGGCCCGTTCGGATGCACGTCGATACTTGACGTCGGCGGTCTCGGCATAGGCACGAAGCCAGCCAAGCATCGTCTGACCCGTATTGAACACGGCCGGTGAAGGCGGATCCGCGATCGTTCCTCCACGGACCGCACCATTGTCCAGTTGTACGAGGATTTCCCAGTCGGCCATCTCAATGGCTCGCTTGCGCAATTCCCCGTCTTTCAGGTACTCGGCACAATCAAAGAAGGTCGGGATGATGTAACCCGTCGTTTCGGGATACGAGGGCTGCCATCCGCGACGATTCAGGTGCGGCGTCCACCCGACGCTGTAGCCGCGCGACACGCCACGGTCCGGCTGTACGTCCTGCGCCCGCTTGAGCCACTCAACCGCTTCATTCACATGAAAGCGGTTCCGATCGATGACAACACCGTCTCCCCGGACTTCCCGGTTCAGTTCCCTTCGCGCCGCCGCATTGTAGAAGGCCGAGCTCTTGTAAAGGTGTGTGATCTTGTCAGCGACTTTTGTGGCAAACGACCGCTCTCGCTCCGGGGACGCTTTCGATGCCTTGATAACGAATTTCTCCAACCCGTATCTGAGGGGTATTGTCGAACCGATTGCCCGTTCGACCACAAAGCAGACGTCATAGTATCGCTTGCGCAGCTTCGGCGCCTTCTTCGCCAGCCAGCCGTCGATGTGCAATGGCTGTAGAAAGTATTTGTGGTAGCCGAAGCCGACACCCCGTCCTTCGAAACCGTCCAGGTGTGCGCGGCGCATCCACCGCTTGACCTGAAACCAGCCGTTGTACCGATCGTATCCCAGCCCCCAATCATCGAAGGGTGACATGGATCTGAAGACGAGATGAAATGGAGCATTGAGGACCTTGCGCAAGCCCTTGGTCATCCGGATCTGCTTGTACAGCGTCTTGGGATTCCATGTGTTGTAGAGCTCGAGGATGACGTTCCCCTTGTCGCGGGTCACTCTGGCCATCTCCGCGACCGCCTGTTCTTGCTGCCGAAGATGTTGAAGGACCCTGCAGCTGATCACCGTGCCGAATGTTCCGTC
>JBGOTP010000378.1:0-4890 GCA_041476545.1 Vicinamibacteria bacterium
CGGCAAGCCGAAGTTGCTGTTCCGCCTGTCGGAGGCGGTCCCGGTGAATGATACGGTGGCCAGTGTCAGCCGCGACGGGGAGCGAGTCGCCATCGCCGTGCCCCATGCGCCTACCCTTCAGCAGATCACGGTGTTCGACCGCCAAGGGAAGGTTTTGAGCAAGGTAGGGGAACTCGGTCTGTATGTCCAGCCGGCGCTCTCACCGGACGGAACGCGGGTGGCGGTGACGAGGAACGATCCACGGACGGGCAACGGGGACATCTGGACGTTCGACGTCGCTTCGGGCAAGGGCACGCCCCTCACGAACGATGCCTTCCCGGACAATGCGCCGATCTGGTCTCCGGACGGCCGGCAGGTGGCCTATGTGTCGACGCGCCGGAGTTTCTCCAGCATCTATCGAAAATCCTGGGACGGAACCGGCACTGAAGAGCAACTGTTTCAGCACACGCCGGGCGCATTCATCTCGCTGACCGACTGGTCCGCTGACGGAAAGTTCCTGACCTTCGACGACGGCGTCTTGCACGTCGTGCCGCTCAGTGGAGATCAGAAAGCGCTCGAGCGAAAAGCGATTGACTGGTTGCGCGACGAGTACGACGTGGCCCAGGCCCGGTTTTCTCCCGACTCCCGCTTCATGGCCTACCTGTCGACCGAGTCCGCGACCTCGGACGAGATCCTTGGCGGGATAGCTGAGGTCTATGTGCGCCCGTTTGATCCTGGCAAGGCCGATGTCAGCGCGGGAGGCGCCAAAGCGGTGAAGGTGTCCACGGCGGGCGCCCGGGGCATGATCGTCTGGCGGCAGGACGGCAAGGAGATGTACTACCTGACACCCGATTGGGAGGTGATGGCGCTCGACGTGACCACGACTCCGACGTTTCAGGCGGGGGCGCCCCGGCTTCTGTTCAAGTTACCGGGCCCCTTCCCCTTGTTCGGAAATCCGCGACAGTGGAAAAACGTCAGCCGCGACGGTCAGCGTTTCGTGTTCGTGATGAATGTGCCGGTGAGTGTGACCGCGCGCTGAGGTCTGGCATCGAGAGAGGGGACACCCCAAAGGCGCCCGATGAAGTCGCGAAGGACAGCGAGTTCCAGCGTCTGGGTTGCTGGGACTGATGAAGCGGGTTCCGGTCACGGCGTCGGCGGCATCGGGGTGCAAGTGACATCAGGGGACATTGGCTGGAACAGTCGCAGAGTCAGCCCTCGCTTTCCGACATGATCTGCCGGTACCGGTCGCGGGCATGGTCATAAGCGCGCTGGGCGAGTTCCCGATCTGCGCGGTTGAGACGCGGCGACTTTTGCGACCAGCATTGATCGACCGCCTTCAGACACCACTCCGCACTCCGGCGCGATGCGCGAATCGGGCGCGCGTTGACGCGCACGAAGATCGGATTCGTGTGCGCGGAGCCGAGGATGCGGAGCGCGATCCAGCTGCTCCGCTCGAGAGGCACCTCGAAGGTGAGATCGCGCAGCGTGCCGTCGGCCGTCAGCCTTTGCGTCGCCATGGGCCGCCCGTTGACGACCGCCTCAACGGTCACGTCGCGGGATCCGGCCACTCGGGCATGCTCTGGTGTCCAGTACGGACGCTGATCGGGGTTCGGAGGACCCGCCGATCCGCGCGGTTCAGGCAGCAGACAGGCGGCCTGGACGGCGACGCGTATCGTCCCCGGCCGTTCGAGATCCAGATCACTGCCCCTCGTGCCGGCTTCGAGGCCGTTGGCGGTGAAGGTCATGAGATGGCTGAACCCATCGGAGACATACGATCGTCCCTTGCTGATGCCGTCACACCACGCGTCATAGGTGAGGCTCTCGGAGAGATGCACGTACGAGCGTCCAGCCCCGACGCGCCCGTCGGACATACAGGGAAAGTCGGTCTCGCCGCTGATGCGCGTCCGAAAGCCGCAATTGAGCGTGTGGTACCAGATATTCAACTCGTGCCGAAACGGCGTGTCAGCGGCTGAGATGAAATCCACCACGTCGTGCGTGACGTCCACGATGTACTCGTTCGCGCCGATGCCGTTGAACGGCGGCATCGCCTCGGTGGGCAGATCGCGAGAGGCGACCTGCAGCCCGAGGCCCGAATGTGCGAACCCCGTGACGGCTCCCTGTGCTTTCGCCCACTTGAGGATCGGAAGGTCCCAGGCCGGCCAGTCCTCGATCTGTCGGGTATCGGGATAGTCCTGGTCGCGCAGTCGCAACAGCACGAGGTGACCGCAATAGCTCGACGGGAATCCGGACACTTCGAGGTCGTAGCGAAGCAGCGTGGACAACGTGGACACCTTGTTGTCTTTCGCCTCGAAGTACTGGCGCTGATGGTAGTAGCTCGGACCCCAGTTGAGCACGGAGCCGACGCTCAGCGCTTCACCGAGTACGTGCCGCATCATGTCCTCGGGCCGCACGCCTTCCGTCGGACTCTCGTAGTGGGAGCAGCCGGCGGCATGAATGTGGTGGTCTCCCGAAAACCACCCGTGTGCCGGCGGATCGATCCAGCGGCGAAGCCGAAAGTCGAGCGCGGTATTCGCCGATCCGCCGATGGTGACGGTTCGAGTCTCAGGAAGGTATTCGGGCCCGCGGCCCGATGTCACGGTAAATTCGCCGGCCGGAAGCCGCACGGTCTCTCCGTCGGCTCTGTATACCTGTTCCTGGAAGAAGAAATCCGGCGCGAGGCGCTTCGACCGCGTGGGATAGACGCGGCCCACGGTGTCTTTGATGACGAACGACGCCACGACCGGCCGGGCCTGTTCGTCGCGCACGCGAAACGTCACATCGCGCGACGGCGCGACATCGAACAGCACGGCCGTCCTGTTCCGGAATCCCAGATCGTCGGTGCCTGGACCCAGGAGTGCACCGATCTGCGCCTCGCGGCGTCCGCGGTCCCGGCTGTACAGAAGCACGATCCGGTATTCGAGATCGAGGCCCGACAGCGGCGCTTCCAGCGGCTTCTGGGCAAACGTCTCGAGCGCGAGCCACCGGTCGCGGACGTCGGCTGGCGTGACCGAAGGTGGCGCCATCGCGAGTCCTGTCCCAGGGCGATAGACCGGACGCGCCTGCGGGCTGTCCACACTGAGCACGCCAGTGGCGCCGGCCTCGTTCCGCACCTTCATGAGGAAGGCGCGCCACCCCTGCTCGATGAGCCGTGCCTGCGCCGCGCCGCGCTCAACCGAGACCCGGCTCTCTGGATTGATGCGGACAGTCAGCAGGCATCGTGCGTCGAGGATCCGCTGGATCTCGTCGATCGCGGCGGCCTCGTCGGTCAGGGCTGACGCTGCGTCAAACCGCTTGCGCTCGGCATCGCTGAAGGGCTCGCCCAGGAACGCCATGGCTTCGATCAGCCGGCCCACGTGGGCGATGAGCGGCTGGGCCTCCGCTGCCGCACCCAGCCGTCTGCCCAACGGGTGTGCCAGTAACGCGAATGTCAGCATCGAACCGATGGCATGCCGGCGATTCACGGCGCAGGGCATCGCGGCGAAGTCGGGCCAGTCGCGCCGATGACGAGACATGTGGCCTCCTGAGCGCGTCAGTGTACACCCGCAGGTATCACACAAGACGGGGATGCTGGTTCAGCGAATCCTTGTCGAAACCCGCGAAGCGCTTGTACCGCTGCGCGGGCACGCCAGCAGGCGGACCAGCAGTTTGATCTGCTGGCCCCCCGCGGACGCCGATCTGAAGTCGGACTCGATGTTCAGGCCAGGGCTTTTCCGTACAGCGCGAGCAAACGGCTCCAGGCCTTCTCGGCCAGTGGCTCGTTGTAGACCGTCGAATCGGGAGGGCACCAGCCGTGCGCGGAGCCCGCGTAGACTTCGATTTCCGCGGGCAGTTTCGCGGTGGCGAACGCCTCCTTCAGCACGTTCTTCTCGTTGGGCGAGCGCATATCGTCGTTCTCGGCGATGTCGATGAGGAACTGCGCCCTGGTCTTCGCGGCTTGAAGATGCGGACTGTTGGGCATAGTCGTCACGAGTCCGCCGCCATGGAACGAGGCGACCGCGCCCACACGGTCGGGCGCCGCGGCCGCTGTGCGAAACGCGATCGGGCCGCCCATGCAATACCCCTGCGTGCCGATCTTCCGGTTCTTGGCCACTGACGCTTGCTGGTCCAGCCACCCGATGAACGCCTTCGCATCGGTCATATGCGTCGTCTCGGTCAGTGCCTGCATGAGCGGCATCACCTGCTGGATTGGGGTTGCGGCGCCGGCGTCCGCGGTCGGGGCCTTCTTGACGCGATAGAACGGATTCACCACCAGGACCGAATAACCCGATTCGGCGAGCCGTTTGCCCATCTGGCGCATCGCCGGCCGCAGCCCGAAAATGTCCGGCCACAGGAGAACGCCCGCAGCCGTCCCGGTCGCCGGGTGCACGAAGTAGCAGTCGGCGGTGCCGTCCGGCGTCTTGACGCTCACTTCGGATTCTGTGACGGCGACCGCGTTGGCGACCTGCGGCAGCATCATCATCACGCCCGCTCCCAGGAGGACGCCGAATTGCCGCCGTGTCACCAAACCGCGCGCCTCGTACTCCTGCAGGTCGTCTTCAAAATGATCCTGATCGCACATGATTCGCTCCTTGTCGGTGTTGGGTTGCGCGGCGGACTCGCACGCGTACCGTGACACTCTATACCGATATGGCGTAGGTTAGGGCACCGCGCCTCCCCTCCCCGAAAAGAGGCCTGATCGACCTCATTTGTTTGGTCCCGGGAATACCGCCAGCCCGTTTGTCGGAATTGGCGTCTAATGTGACGAAGCAGGCATGACTCGACGCGCTCTCTGCCTCGTCGCTCTATCGATTGCCTGGGCGGTGGCCGTGGCCGCGGCGGCCCAGCAGGTTACGATTACGCTTCCCGATGGCCGCCAGTTGACGGTTGCCGGCAGCTTCAGCGGCGAGGAGCTGTCGCGCAAAGTGCTGGAAC
>JBGOTP010000379.1:0-4885 GCA_041476545.1 Vicinamibacteria bacterium
GTAGGCGCGGCTGTTGACCGCGGTCGGATCAGCGGGGGCAAATGGCATGAAGGCGGTCTCAGGCGCTGGCATGGGAAGCTATGGCTCCGGGAATGATGGATGCAGACAAGAGCAACACTGGACCAATCGTACCGTGGCAATTACGCCAATCTCGAAGTCAGTCAACCGGGCGCGCTTGTCGATCGCCCACAACCGCCGCATCAGCGCCCGAGGTTGACTTTCTGCAATACGGGCACTGGATTTGCAAATTCCTACGGCGCCGAGGCTGCGCGATCGGCGTCAGGCGGCCTCATGGACTCGCTCCGGTCCCGCAACTCGTGTCCGGACAGCATCCGCGATAGCTCCACCACCTCGGCTACGGACGTTCGATCTCGACGGTCCACGGCGGCGCCCAAATGTCAGGTTCGGTCAAGCGGCACGGATATTTGCACGTTCCCGATCTGTAGCGTTCGAGGAAGCGTTCGAGCGACCGATGGTTCGTGCGTGGATCGCCAACCACGTCGACGTAACGAATGTCGTGTAGGACCCATGCGGCTGTTGCGAGATAGACAACGCCGAACATCACAAGGAGCGGGGCGCGCGCGCGGGCAAGGAGAGTGCCGACGAGGGCCAGCAACACTACCGACTGGATGTAGTAGTGCTGCGCGGCGCCGTAGCCGTCGTGGTATCGTCCCGACGCGACCACCATCAACGCCAACCCGTTTGCTGCGGCAAGAGTCGCCACCAACCATGCCATCTCGATAGCCGCGCGGCGGCGCCATGCGGAGACAATCAGAACACTCAACGCTGCCTCGAGCCCGATAACGCCGAAGGCGTCGACGACATCCCTCATCGACGAGGCGGCAAGCAGATCACGAGCGCTCCGGCCGATGACGGCTTCGAACACCGAACGCTCGAAGAAGACGAAGCCAAACGTACGCGCTCGGTCCGCCATGCTTGCCGTACCGCCGAAGTTCGGTCCGGCCGCCAGCATCCGGTAGTGCACGCCAAACACCAGGTAGAGCGCGACCAGCGCCAACAGCCCACAGTATATCCACAAGCGCGCAGGAGCCAACGAGTTCTGATCAAAACGTAGCCGTCGACGGATGGGATCGAGACAGAGCGCAATCATAGCGGCCAGAGCGATCGCGACCGCCACATTGGCAACGCTCGACCAGATCGAGATGGCGATCACGCCAAACGCGAGAGCCGTCAGAAGGGGGCTCAGGCGGTGCAGCATGAACACCGCGAAGAACGCGATGGTCGTCAGGTTCCAGATCGAGCTAACCAGCACCGTATCGAGCGTGAAATTCGCGCTCTGCACGAAGAGCGTCACGAATGCGATCAGAAACGCGCGTGCGTTCGGAAGCGCAAGCTCGCGGCGCAGGAACGCGTACACGACATATGCACAGACGGCTTTGAGCAGCAGGCAGGTCGCGACAAACACCGTCGCCACCCATTCGAGCGGTACAAACATCCCGACGAAGAGCGCCAACGCCCTCGGAAACAGGGTGACGTAGCCACCCCCCATCGGGTCGAACACGGAGTAGTTGGGATCCCAGCGAGGGTGCCCGAAGAGCCACGCGCCGTCTTCGAAATAGGGAGCGGCAAACCGCAGCACGTCGGCATTCTTCGCGGCCACCGAGACGCAAAGAACGATGAACACGAGGGCACTCAGTGCCGCGCTTCGCTCCCGGACCCGACTCAATGAACTCGCCCCACTGCCAAGACCCGCCCTGCTTCGGCGTCGAGTCGATGTACACGAACGAGGTCGGGCCTCGCAAGGAAGCGAACAGCGACGGCGGTTCGGAATCGGGGCGGGGCCTGATGCGGTGGTGTCTCGTGGTAGCGTTGCACCGGTTGGGTCACGTGGGAGCGCGCCTTGCGTGCATTCATCCGCACCCCTGTGCTATCCCCGCCCGCGATGGCGCTCCCTGGCTGGCTGTCATGGGCCTCGCGCGGTCGACGCGCCGCAGACGGGCACGGATTGGTCCGGTCCGGCCAAGGCGCCGCGCTGCCCTGTGACGCGGCGATAGACCTGGAGCTGGACGCCTTGCCGCCGCAGGTGATCTCTTGCTTCGGACAGGTGTCGGTCGACGACCGGCTGCTGTACTATTGGGCGGCGCGTCGGTTCTTCGCGGGGCGAGGTACGATCGTCGATGGTGGCGCGCTCGTCGGCGCCACCACCACGGCGCTGGCCGAGGGACTGCTCGCCAACCCGGCGACGACACGAGCCGGCGCCCCGCTACACGTGTACGACCTGTTCGAGGATGCCGAGGATGGCTACTCCGCCCGGACGATCCGAGGCTGGTATGGCGAGGAGGCGCAACCAGGACCCTACGATTTTCAGCCCCACTTCGAGCGCAACACCGCTGCCTACCGCCACCTGCTGCAGGTACACCGAGGCGACGTCACCGCGATCGGCTACGGCGAGCGCCAAGACATCGAGATCCTGTCGATCGACATTGCCAAGAGCCCACAGCTGATGCACTTCGTGGCGACCGAGTTCTTTCCGCGTCTGATGCCAGGTCACTCTCTGGTCCTGCACCAGGACTACCTGTTTGCGTTTCAGCCCTGGCTGGTCATCGCGATGGAGCTATTGTCGGACCTGCTGGAGCGCATCTACGACGTGCCGACGCAGTCCGCTTCGGTCTTCGTTCCGCGAAGGCGTATCGCCGCCGATGAGGTCCGGCGCCGGCTAGGGGAAGACCCGGCCGGCTACTACCGGATGGAACACCTGCCGCTGCTCTATCGCGCCGTGGAGCGCTCCGTTCGGCCGCGCGCCCGCTGCCACCTGCTCAGCGCCGTAGCCTACTTCCTGTACGCCCATGGCGAGATACTGGCGGCACGCCGCGTGGCCATGCGACTGGTCGAAGAATACGACATCTCCCGCAATCTCGTGGCGTCGACCGATCTGTGCCGGCTGATGGTCGAGCATCTCGGGCTCGATCTAGACACGCTCTTTCCCGATGCGTGCTGACCCGTTCACGGCGTCGCTTCGGCAGTCCGGGTCAGCGGCCCACCGTGCGCGGGGACCCGACGCCGAGACGCGCCACAAGCATGGGCCCCCCCACCGTCGCGATGATCCGTGCCAGGTCTCCACTTGGTGCCCCCCGCAGCTGCTCGAAGAGACTCCGGAAATTGAGGAAGTAATTCGCCTGCCAGCTCCTGCCCGATGGGTTCTCCCGGTGGTAGAAGAGTGCCTCCGGAAACGTTTCGAGCCTGAACCCCTGGAAGCACAGCCGGAGCAGGAACTCTTGCGCCTCCCACGACGCGCGTCCGGTCGGAAACCCGCCCACCTGTGAGAAGACGGAGCGCGGCAGGATCATCGTCGCGTCGCCCAGAACGTCCTGGAAGAATCCGGCTTCGAGGCAAGCGCCGAATGGCCGGTAGGTGGCGAGCACGTCGTGCTCCGCCGGCAGCAGCGGATCCCCCGTCACGATGTCGCACGAGCAGGTCAGGCACGCGGCGCCGGAGCGCTGGAGCGCACGCACCAGGGTGACTACGAAGTCGGGGGTCTTCGGCAGGTTGTCGGCGTCGAAGAACAGAAGCAGGTCGCCCGTCGCCTGGTCCGCCGCGAAGTTGCGCGCGCCGCCCGGGCCTCGGTTCTCGGTGGTGAGGAACCGGAAGCGGCCATTTCGCGTGCCGGCGGCTACCCGGTCGAACTCCCGCGAGGCGTCGGGGCCACTTCCGTCGTTCACCACGACGACTTCGAGATTGGCGTAGCTCTGATTCTCGAACGCTGCGACGAGTGCGGGGAGATACCGGTGGTGTTCGAAAAAGAGAATGCAGACCGACACGCGCGGCGATTGGCCGATGTCCTTCGCCGACGGACGCGAACGGTGATCCGACCGGCCGAAGCGTCCCTGCTCGCCGTGGAGATCGCGCCAGATCCTCGCAGCGTCGCGCCCCGAGTACGGGTGCCGCATGGCACGGTGGTCGATGGCGTGGCGGGCGGCGAGCCGCGCCGCGAGGGCTGCGGCGGTCGGCTCGAACGTCGCCCTCGCGTCGACCATGTCGGGGATCCCGCCCGTCCTGGCCACGAGGAACGGGAACCGGTTCTCGATACACTCGATGACGACAAAGGGGCAGTTGTCGACCCGCGAAGGGATGACGACCAGCCCTCGGGTCCGCTCGATGTATTCACGGGCACCGGTGTGATCGAGACCGTTCTCGACGCAGAACTCGATCGGCAGCAGGTCCTGGGAAAACTTCTCCAGGTACTCCGCCGCCGGGCGGCCGTTCACCTCGTCGAGCGTGCCCAAGAACGAGATCGTGCGAGGGAGAGGACCGCCCTCGCGCCGCAGCTGGCGAAGCGCGTCGCCGAAGACGTCCAGGCCCTTCCGCGTCTCCAGGCGTCCGAAGAACACCAGATGGTCGTTGTCGACGTCCCGTGGCGGCCGGTCGGTGTCCGTGTGTTCCGTGTAGGCGTTGGGGGTCACGAACACCGACTCCGGGGTCCGTATCCCGTTCTGGGACAGCCAGTCGAGCATGTAGCGGCTGGGGCTCAAGAGCACGTCGCAGCGCTCGATCGCGTACGTCTCCGCCCACACCAGCTTCGCAGTCTCGATCGGTTCGGGGCTGAACCGCTGCATTCCCTCGTCGATCCACTTGGTGCAGGAATGCGTCGTGACGGTCAGCGTGGTCTGGTCGAAGGCGACACCGACTTGCTTCGCCTTGATCGACCAGAATCCGTTCGCGTGCCAGTCTTGAAAGTGGACGAGCGAGTAGCATTTCCGCTCGAGGTACTTGAACACCCGCCAGGACCTCTCCAAGAACCAGCTCGACCCGCGGACCTCGTGCGTGACGGGTGGGGTGTCGGCCAGCGAGAGGAACGTGATTCCCATCCGCGCGTAGGTGTTCCTCCAGTGCGCCTGGCGGCAGGGCGACAAGTCGCCCCTGAAGA
>JBGOTP010000380.1:0-4869 GCA_041476545.1 Vicinamibacteria bacterium
AGTACCGCAGAAGAAGTATCGCGAGGCGCTCGCGGCGCATGCCGATGAAGCGCGAAGCAGCCGCGAGCTCCTCCGGATTCACACGGACGTGCCGGTGGCGTTCGACGATGTCGACCTCAGCGCATTCCGCTATCGGGGGCCGTCGCGAGACGCCTGCTACGAGCTGTTCTCACAGCTCGAGTTCCGGTCGCTCGTCATGGAGTTCGCTCCAACCGCGGAGACGGTGGACAAGGACTACCGGCTGGTCACCACGGCGTCGGATCTTCAGGCGCTCGTGACCGAACTCACGGCCGTTGGCCGTTTCGCCCTTCGAGTGTTATCTAGTGGACCCGCCTCCGTCCGCGCCCACATCGTCGGTCTGGCGTTCTCCGCGGGAGCGCGATCCGCGCGATACGTGCCGATCGGCCATGGGGGTGAGCGGGCGGACCCCGAGAGCGCATTGCGGAATCAGGGCTCAGGGTCAAGGGCTGGGGGCTCGGCAACGGATTCGGCTGCGTCCGTCCCGCAAGGGGATCTGTTTGATGAGGTTGGGAGTGACATGGCGGACTCTGAAGTGTCCGCCACGCACGTCGAGGGAGCTCCGCAGCACACCGGGTCGGCGGAGCCGATAGGGTCTGCCCAACAGATCGATCTCAAGGACGCGATCTCCGCCTTGAAGCCGCTGCTCGAGGATGCGTCCATCGAGAAAGTCG
Source organism: Vicinamibacteria bacterium (assembly GCA_041476545.1). Classification (GTDB taxonomy): domain Bacteria; phylum Acidobacteriota; class Vicinamibacteria; order Vicinamibacterales; family CAVVIG01; genus JBGOTP01. Next base: position 693 of record JBGOTP010000380.1, read on the forward strand.
GCCACGATCTCAAGTTCGACGCCATTGTTCTCGCGCGCCACGGCGTTCAGCTGGTGGGGCTGGGGCTCGACACGATGCTCGCCAGCTATCTGCTCGACGCCACACGATCCGGGCATTCGCTGGAGACGTCCGCGCTCGAGCACCTGGGTTACAAGGCGCTCACCGAGGAGGACCTTCGCGGCCGTGGCGTCAAGGCCACGGCGCTCGCCGCCGCGTCGCCAGACGCGACGTTGAACTACGCGGGAGAGCGCGCGGATCTGGCACTGCAGCTGGCCGACCACCTGTCGCCGATGCTCGCAAGCGCGGGGCTCGATGGCGTCTATCGGGAGATCGAACGACCGCTGATTCCTGTACTGGCGGCGATTGAGCTGGCCGGCGTCCGCATCGACGTCGCAGCCCTCGCCCGCCAGTCACAGCATGTGGACCAGGAGCTGGCGACACGGAGCGCACAGATCTTCGAGCTCGCCGGGGAATCCTTCAACATCAATTCGCCCAAGCAGCTCTCGGAGATTCTGTTCGACAAGCTGAGCCTCCCTGCGCTCAAGCGCAACGCGAAGACGAAGACGGCGTCGACGGCGGTCGACGTGCTCGAGGAACTCGCGCTCACCCACGACCTTCCGCGCCTCATCCTCGAATGGCGCAAACTGCAGAAGCTGAAGGGCACCTACATCGACGCGCTGCCGCAACTCGTCAACCCCGAGACCGGACGCGTGCACACGTCGTTCAACCAGGCCGTTGCCGCGACCGGACGGCTGAGCAGCAGCGACCCGAACCTTCAGAACATTCCCATTCGCACCGAACTGGGGCGCGAGATTCGTCGCGCTTTCATCGCGGAAGACGGCCACGTGCTGATTTCCGCCGACTACTCTCAAATCGAACTGCGCGTGCTGGCCCATCTGGCAGACGAGGACACGCTCATCCGGGCGTTTCAGGCGGGCGAGGACATCCATGATCAGACGGCGGGAAAGATTTTCGGATCCGACAGCGCGCGGGACCCGCACGAGCTGAGACGACTCGCGAAGATCGTCAACTACGCGCTGCTCTACGGCAAGACGGCCTTCACGCTCGCCAAAGACATTGGCGTGACGCCGCAGGCGGCTCAGGAGTTCATCGACGCCTATTTCACCGGTTTCCCGCGCGTGCGCGCGTTCATCGACCGCACGCTCGAGGAAGCCCGCGTCTCGGGTGTCGTCAAGACGCTCTATGGCAGACGACGGCTCGTGCCGGACCTGACGAGCAAGAACGTGCAGATACGATCGGGAGCCGAGCGCGAAGCGGTCAACATGCCGATTCAGGGAACAGCCGCCGACATCATGAAACGCGCGATGATCGACGTGCACGCCGCTCTGCGCGCGTTCCCGGATGCACGCATGATTCTTACCGTGCACGACGAATTGCTGTTCGAAGTTCGTACGGGGATGGCTGAGGAGATCGCGGACACGGTGCGGAACGCGATGCAGTCCGCGGCGGTGCTCAAGGTTCCGCTGACGGTTGACGTGGGGATTGGCGACAACTGGAGGGACGCCAAACACTAAGGGTCCGCGAACAGAGCCTCACTCCTTCTGATTCTGGCTTCCCCACCTGATCTTGAACTCCTCCCACTCGCCGCGCAGCACATCCACAGACTGTGACTGCGCCCGAGCCCGCTGCGGCAGGATGCCCTGTTCCATGAGGAATTCGAGATCGCCACGAAGCGCCACGCCCCGATCGGCGGCCAGCACCGCCCGTACCCAGCCGGCCTGAGCCGCGTCCCACGCCCCTCTCCAGTCGCCCTGCCCCTTGGCGGCGGCCGCGAGCCAGTAGGACGCCGTGGCGCTGGCAGGATTCGTCCCGAGTTCGGCACGCATGCGCTCACGGACCCGCTGATAGATGCTCTGTCGTTCGACATCCGATCGGGGGGGCTGTGCATCACGATCGAGGGCACCTGCCCACCAGTCGAGCAGGCGCTCGCGCGCCTGCGGGGCCAGGCCGGCGCGGGCCAGCGCCGAGTCGAAGACGTCGGAGGCAGCGCCAACCGATCCCTCGAGGTACAGCGCTTCACCCAGGCCGACGACCAGTTCCACACGCTCGCCCGCGGCCAGTCGATCGACATCGAGACGACTCAGACGGTCGCGGGCATTCGCCAGGTTCACTTCGGGCGCACCCTGATTGAACATCTCGAGGTACGCGCGAGCGGCAATCAGATCCGCGCTGTCGCCCCGCGCCGGGAAAAGCCGGCGTGCCTCTTCGGCCGCACTGATAGCACCTTGGTAGTCGCGCTGGTTGTATAGGACCCGCGCGCGCGTAATTGGATCAACCTTGTCGGCCTTGTCGGCGCCTTGCGCCACCCCCGCCACCAGCACGAAGCTCACCACCCACGGAGCGCACCGCATTCAGGGGATGGTAGCACGGCCGCCATGTCTCCCTAACCTATTGAGATAGAAGGCTGTTACTCCCGGCGGAGGGGGCATTTGGTACAATGCCGACGCCATGGCTGATCCGCGGGTCGTCCCGCGCGCGGAGCACTCGATGTCGCGCCGCGATATCGATCCCGACGCCCTGAAAGTTCTCTATCGCCTGCGACAATCCGACCACACGGCGTACCTCGTGGGCGGCAGCGTCCGGGATCTCCTGCTCGGTCGCCGGCCGAAGGATTTCGACATTGGCACCTCAGCCCATCCGTCGCAGATCAAGAAACTGTTTCGAAATTGCTGGATCATCGGCCGAAGGTTCCGGCTGGTCCATGTCAAGTTCGGGACAAAGGTTATCGAGGTTGCCACTTTCCGTCGTCAGGTGCAGCCGGGCGAGGAAGTGGTGCAGGACGGCGTGCCCGCTCCGGATCCCTCCACGACCGAGGGCGCCCGGCTCATGCATCACGACAACACCTTCGGCACGCCCGAAGAGGATGCGTTTCGGCGCGACTTCACGATCAATGCGCTCTTCTACGATATTGCGACCTTTTCGATCATCGACTACGTCAACGGCCTGGAGGATCTGCGTGCCGGCATCGTGCGCGCGATTGGCGATCCGGTCGTGCGGTTCCACGAGGATCCGGTTCGCATGCTGCGGGCCGTGGCGCTCGCCGCGCGCCTCGACTTCGCCCTCGATCCGCCAGTCGCCGACGCCATCGGCGCCCATCGCCAGGAAATCGCGCGCAGCTCGGCGCCGCGACTGCTCGAGGAGTACTACAAGATCCTGCGGGGCGGCTGCGCCGAGAAGGTGTTCAGGGGGCTGGCCGACGCGGGCCTCATCGAGCCGATTTCCGCGGAACTGCACCGGGGCGCCGGAGACGCGCTCTGGCGATCGCTGGCCGCACTCGATACCTACCGCCGGCAGCACGAGTCGACGCCGAACGGCTTTACCAACGCGGTCCTCCTCGGCAGCCTGCTCGTGCCGCTCGGATTCACCGCCCAGCCCCATCGCAGGGAAGACAAGGCGGCGGGACCGCGTCTCGGGGAACTGCCGCTCGCCCGGCGCGACGTCGAACGGCTGCAGCAGATCATTGGACTGCAGCGACGCCTGCGCGATCTCGACGCGAATCCCCGCGCGCAGCGCGCCGTGACCCATCGCGGCATCTTTGGCGAGGCGATCGGCTGGATGGACATTCATGGTCAGGCGCCGGAGATCGTGGCGCACTGGCGGGCGCTGGTGGCCGAAGAGGCGGCGCCCGTTGGAGAAACAGGAGCAGACGGCCTGACTATTCCCCCGCCGCCATTCCCCCGCCGGCGCCGGCGGCGGCACCGCAGACGCCCTCGTCCAGCACCCTGACCGATGAACGGTCCTTCGCCGAAGGGCACTCCCGCGCCGGAACCTCGTTGTGGTCGGGCGCGGTCGCGTCCCTCAGGCCGCAGCAGCCTTGATGGTCTTGTAGGAGCTGGCGAGTCGAAGCGAGATGAGCAGTTTGATGATCGGCCACGCGGGATCGATTTCGCTCGGGCGAACACTGAACTTTGGGCTGCGCGGATATCCGTGGTGGTTGTTGTGAAGGCCCTCTCCGCCGGTGACCAGCGCCAGCAGCCGAAGGTTCGTCGCGGTGTTGTCGAAGTTCCTGTAGCCAACATGATGGCAGAGGCCATTGATAGACGACGAGAGCACGAACACGTACATCACCGCGTGAATGCCCGCCGCGAGCAAGCCCCAGCCGATACCGAGCACGACGCACAACAAGACGATGCCCAGGCCGAGGCCGGCGAAGCCG
>JBGOTP010000381.1:0-4860 GCA_041476545.1 Vicinamibacteria bacterium
CGGTGCGGTGGCGTGGCAGAGCACCATTCCAGCGGCCACGAATGCCGGGAATCTCGTCACGGCTGGCGGCGTCGTATTTCAAGGGGGCGGCGCCGGAGATTTCTATGGCTTTGATGCAAGCACCGGCCGTGAGGTGTTCAAGTATTCGGCGGGGAGAGTCGGTATGCGCGCCAGTCCGATGACGTATGCGGCCAGAGGCAAGCAGTATGTGGCGGTGGTGGCCGGTTCGAGCGTCCTCGCGCTTGGGCTGCCCTGAACGTGGTCCACATATCCCGATGGGGCTCGCATTCACATGAGCAGGCTGCTTTCCGCGCTGATTCTTGCCTCAGTCGCGACCGTATCCGCTGAACCAGTGGCTGGCCTCCATCGGGAGTCATCCAATCAACGCCAGGATCTCTCGGACCAGGCCAGCAGTGGCGGGCAGGTGTACGGTGAGCGCTGCGCCGGCTGTCACGGAGCCGAACTCGAGGGTGCAGACCGGAATCCTTCCTTGAAGGGGGACGTGTTCATCGACCGCTGGGTCGGGTCCGATCTCGCGGCATTCGTCGAGCGGCTTCGCACCATGCCTGCAGATGCGCCAGGAAGTCTCACCGCCTCCCAGTACGCGGGGCTCGCCGCGTTTCTCCTCAATATGAATCGGGCGGCGATCAATGCTGGTGGTGTACCGGAAGACATCGCCATGCAACGAACCCTCTCGATCAAGAAGGTTCCGTAGATTGGAACGGGATGTGAAGCGTGAACGTGCTTCCTTCTCCGAGCGTGCTGACGACAGTCAGTCGACCGTTCATCGACTCGACCACGCTTCTTGCCACCGCCAGGCCGAGACCGGTCCCTCGGATCGTGTCCGCGATGGATGGGCTACGGTAGAACGGCGTGAAGATGTGTCGCAGATCCGATGCCGAGATGCCGATCCCACGATCGCGAATGCTCACCTGTATTTCTGAACTGCCCTCATGCTCGGTGAGCGCAGCGGCGACGCCCAGCCATGGCCGCTGGCCCCCGTATTTGATGGCATTGGTCACGAGGTTCTGCAGGCACTGCAGCAGGCCGACCGGATCGCCTGTCACCGATGGAAGGCTGCTCTCGACGTTGCGCTCCACGACGACGCCGGACGTCTGAATCAGTTCGGCGGTGGCCTCCAGGGCAGCGTCGATTGCGACCGAGATGTCAATCGGTTGCGGCGAGTACCGATGCGATGATTCCCGGCTCGATGCAAACAGCAATACCCGATCGACGAGCTCCGAGAGTTTTCTGGCCTGTCTGCCGATGGTGGCTCCATAGTGCGAAAGCTGCGCCGGCTCGCGGACGAGTCCGTGGGCGATGTTGTCCGCGGCAGACGCGATGACCGTGAGCGGCGTTCGCAGGTCGTGGGACACCGCCGCCACGAAGTTCATTTGCAGTCTCGCGAGACGTTGCGCGCGATGGACGACGATGAGCCACACCGTCATGCTCAGCACGAGCAACAGCAACAAGCTGAAGCTGATCGCCAGATCGCGCCGCCGTGTCTGGGCCACGAATGCACCGAGGGCGCCGCCGCGCCGATGACGCACGACGAGTTGCCAGTCATCCGCGGGTCGTGTCGTGCCAACGAGCGGGAACCACGCGGTGCTGGCCGCCATTGGCGGGACCATTCCCAGACTGGGGGCGTGAAACACGTGAATCGACGATCCGCCACCGTTGTCCAACGGGCGTCCAAACACATTCATCTTCCCGTCGGCATCGCTGACATCCTCGGAGGCGAAGGCCGAGTCGGAAGAGTAGATCACGCGTCGTGGGTGTGTTCCCGCCACGAGCGCCACCTGGTAGTCGAGGCCGTCGATGCCTGTGAAATGCCGGCGGGCCAATTCAGGCAGCAACTGTTCACCCAGGACCGCGAGATCGAGCCGCATGATCATCCAGGCGGCAATCATGCGGGTCGAGTGCGATCGGTTGTCGAACAACGACGCGCTCGTCACGACGGGATGAAGCAGGAGGGTGTCGTCCGGAGCGAACTGCCAGTCTCGCAGGCCGATCGGACGGGCTGGTTCGATTGGCAGGTCCGAGCGCGCCATGGCGGTTCTGGGCAGCGCACTCACCGAGGAACGGGCGAGCTGTTCCAGCACACTCTCGAAGGGCGGCGTGTCTCGAATGGGGTCGAAGCGATGGGTTCCGCGGTTCCATCGCACCCAGGGCAACTGTGTGTCGGACGGGACGACGTCAAGCGCGGAGATGAGGTCTGGATACTCGCCAGACGCCTCCTGTTCCTCAAATCGCTGCGCGGCGTCTTCGAGCTGCCGGAGTTCGAGGTTTGACGTCAGCACCATTCGTTGGCAGACGTCCGACAGATTCCTGAACAAATTCAGGTGCCAGCTCATCATCGACATCTGAAGACTGTCGGCGAGTCTGACGCTGGTGGTACTGCTCACCTGTTCACTCCACCGATATTGCACGATGGCGAGCATGAGCACGACGATCGCGGTCGGAACGACCAGCCAGGTCGCGAGCGCCCGTTCACTCCACGCGGCTCTCATGATGTCGTGACTGTCGGCATGAACTTGTAGCCGACGCGCTGGACCGTCTGGATGAACAGCGGCTGTTTTGGATCGCTCTCGAGCTTTTGGCGGAGGCTCGCCACGTGCACGTCGACGGTTCGGGTGAAGAGATTCGCGTTGTAGCCCCAAACGTCGGTGAGGAGTTGTTCGCGCGTGAGCGTCACGCCGGCGTTCTCGATGAAGTACTTGAGAAGCTGGAATTCGCGGATCGAGAGATTCACGAGCGCGCCGTCACGCGTGACTTCCGTGGCGCGGCGGTCCACACGGATGGTCCCGAACAGGTACACGCCTCGCGGGCCGGTCGACCCCACGGGTACGCGCCGCAGCAACGCCTCGACCCGCGCCACCAGTTCCTGCATGTCGAACGGCTTGGTCAGGTAGTCGTCGCCGCCTGTCTTCAGGCCCAACACTTTGTCTTCGGTCAGCCCTCGCGCCGTCAACATGAGAATCGGCGTAATCAGTCCCGCCTTCCGGAGATCGCGGCACATCGACAGACCGTCGCGATGGGGCAGCATGAGATCGAGGATGATCAGATCGAAAGGGAGTCGAGTGGCCTTCTCGAACCCCTCGTTGCCGTCTATCGCATAGTCCACGTCGTAGCCCGAACCACGCAGCCGGTCGCCGACGGTCATCCGAAGAGCATCTTCGTCTTCGACGAGCAGCACATTGGGGCGCATGCGTGGCTATCTTACGCGACGTGCCGCATGGGTCCCGGTCCGCACGCCCTCGGGCTTTTACAAGACCATTACATCGGGTTCTGAGAAGCCAAGCTAGGCTCAGACTCAGTCGCCATGCCTCAGCTTGCTACGTGTCGGCAAACGTCGCGCAGCGGTCGGAGTTCGATCGTTCTCTCGTTGGCGAGTCTCTGCGCACTCCTGCTGACGGCGGGTACCGCCTCCGCCCAGTACAACACAGCGGAGATCTCCGGCATGGTCAAGGACAGCCAGGGCGGCGTGCTGCCCGGCGTGATCCTGGTCGCGACCCACGTTGCGAGCGGCTCGAAGGTCGAACGTGTCTCGGATGGCGCGGGCCGGTTCTTCCTGCCCGCGCTGACCGTGGGCGAGTACACCATCACGGCCGAGCTCACGGGGTTCAGGCCGTTCAGTGAGAAGGGGCTGGTTCTCCGCGTCGGTCAGAAGATTGAGTTGCCCATCACGTTGCAGATTGGCGCACTGGCCGACGCCATCACCGTGACGGGAACGGCTCTCTTGTTACGGACGGCGAGTGCCGAGATCGCGGAAATCATCGACAATCGCCAGGTCCAGCAATTGCCGCTCAACGGCCGCCAGTTCATCCAGCTCGCCCAGCTCACCGACGGGGTCACGATTCCTCCCGGAGGGACGCGTGGTGCCGCGCTCGGCCAGGCCGGCTCCCTTCCGAACGTGTATGGACAACGCGGCGGCCACAACATCTACCTGGTTGACGGCGTGAAAGTGACCGACGAGTACTTCAACAATCTCGTCATCAACCCTTCGGTCGATGCGATTCAGGAGTTCAAGATTCAGAAGACGATGTATCCGGCGGAGTTTGGCGGAAAAGCTTCCGCGCTCATCAACGTCGTGACGAAGGCGGGCTCCAACAGGGTCCACGGCACTGCGTTGGGATTCGTGCGGAACGAGAAATTCGACGCGCGCAACTACTTCGACGATCCGGCGAAGCCCATTCCGCCGCTGCGCCAGAACCAGTTCGGCTTCAACGTCGGGGGTCCGATCAAGCGGGACCAGACCTTCTTCTTCCTCAGTTACGAGGGTCAGCGGATCCGCAAGGCGCAGACGCAGACGTTTTCCGTGCCGACGGCCGCGCTCCGGTCGGGAGATTTCTCAGGGCTGGCGGCGCTCTGCGATCCGCTGACTCGCGCGGCCACCACGTGCACACCGTTTGCGAACAATCAGATTCCCGCGAGCCGCCTGAGTCCGGTCGCCCTGGCGCTGCTGGCCAAAGTGCCGTTGCCGACGAGCGCCGGCCTCGTCCAGAACCTGCTGGGCGTGGAAGACGAGGTGAACCCGATGAATCAGTTCAGTCTGAGGATCGACCACCGCATTGGCGCCAGCGACCGCCTGTACAGCCGGTTCAGCACTCTTCGCGTGCACGACACGCAACCCTTCGGCACCGGCTCGTTGAACGAGGCGCTCGTCCCGGGTTTCGGCAGGACCGTGACGACAGAGAGCGAGAACCTCGCCATCGGTCACACGCACACGTTCGGATCGAACTGGCTGAACGAGATCCGTTTCGGCTACCTCGGTGCCCGCGGCGGCCAGATCAGTCCCAATCAGGGCGTCAACTTCGCGGCCGCGTCGGGCCTGCAGGGTGCGACCCAGGACGCGCGCGA
>JBGOTP010000382.1:0-4852 GCA_041476545.1 Vicinamibacteria bacterium
GATCTCCGCTCGAGACGGAGAAGGGTTGGCTGCTGCTGACGCATGGCGTGGGGCCGATGCGGCAGTATTCGATCGGCGCGCTGCTGCTCGATCTCGACGACCCGTCACGCGTGATCGGCGAGCTGCGCGAGCCGCTGCTGGTGCCCAACGAGGACGAACGCGACGGCTACGTGCCCAACGTCGTCTACTCCTGCGGCGGGATGTGCCACGAAGACCAGCTCGTCATCCCCTTCGCAATCTCCGACAGCTACAGCAGCATCGCCACCGTGTCGCTCAGCGAGCTTCTCTCGCACCTGATGCGCTGACGGTGATCCGCGGCGAAAGCCAAGCGCGGACCGCCGGCATCGTACGATCGGGAACTTTGACGCAAGAGGGGCACGGATGGCATCATAGCGGGAGCAGAGAATTATTTGCTTCTAAGGAGGTCGATCATGGTTCAGCTTGCGAACATTCACCCGCTCACGGACTTTCTGCGGAACGCGAAGGCTCACCTGAAGAGACTTCAGAAGGGAGGGCCGTTGGTGTTGACTGTCAACGGCCGCGTGGCGGCCGTGCTCGATTCTCCGACGTCGTACCAGAAGCTGATGGAGGCCCAGGACCGACTCGACGCGGTCGAGGGCATCCGCCGAGGTCTGGCGTCCGCCGAGCGTGGAGAAGGTCGGCCAGCTGCCGAGATCCTCGCAAAGATTCGTCGGAAGCACCGGATTCCACGTGAGGCATGAGATACCGCGTCGTCATCGAGCGCCCCGCGTGGCAAGACATCGACGAGGCGTACGAGTGGCTCCACAAACGGGTGCCCGAGAGGTTCGACAGCTGCTCCACGGGAGACGGAGTGGCCGCTACCGGGTGCTTTTCGAGATTCGTCGCACCACGGTGCACGTCCTGCACGTGCGGCACGGGAAGCGGCGTCGGCTCGGTGAGGAGCAGCGCGATGAGTGACCAGCTTCCGCGATCGGTCGCGGTCGATCTCCCAGCAGACGTGGAGACCCTGATCGCAGCGCACGAGGCACCTGACGAAGGCTCGGTTTGGACCACGGTGATTCACGGAGCGCTCTGGGAGATGCGAGCACGGAACACGGGCCGGGAGGCGGTACGGCGGGAGCTTGCGGAGGAACTCCAGGCGGCCCTCGACAGTGGGTCAGGTGAGGAGGCAACTCCCGAGTGGTGGAAGCAGTTTCGGGCGCGCTGCGAAGAAGACCATCGGCGGATCGACGAGGTACGGAGGGAGGGTCTTCTGGGCAATCTGCTTCTCCCGGCGGGGATGGTGGTCGCGAGGAATCTCCGCGGGCAGCGATTTCCTCAGGTCGGTGATGGCATCGGCGACGACGTTGGCATCGGCGGAGGATTCGCGCACCTTCGGAACGTTCGCCGGATCGCGGCTGCCGGTCACGGCGAAGGATCGGAGTTTCTGATCGACGTGATCCTCGCGAGTCCCCCCCATTTGCGAAACAACTCCTCACCGCGTTGAGCGATCTCGTCATTGCTCTTCAGCGAACCGTCACCACTCCCCGGAAAGAACACGTAGTCAATTTGCTCCTTCGCGGTCCCGTTCGGGATTCCAAGCTCGCGCGCCAACGCGAGCGAGCATTCGCCGAGTTCGTGACGCGGACCTATATCGGCCAATATCCCGTACACGGTGCGCAATGGAGGACCCGGAGCGAGAACGACCGCGAGATCTCCGAGGGCAGGCGCATCTGAGGCGAGGTCCCGCAACAACAGATTGAGGACGACATAGGGCACACGCGTCGCATCCACGTAGCGCCGCGAATCGGTCTGATTGAAACGATGGTCCTCCAACGACGTCGTAGAGACGAAGAACCCCGCGAACGGGCCGCTCGTTTGCACCACCGGCTTCCCTTGGTCATCCGTCACGATCCCCACCCAGACGGCATTCGGTCCGTCATCCAGATTCCGCGTGGCGTTACGGAGGTCGTCGAGACCGAGCCCAGGCCCCTTTCCATGCGGCGCACTCGGTGTAGGGGGATGATACGCATTCGGAGCACCATCGAGATCGATCGTCATCCGACCCCGATAGTAAATCGCGCCTCCCGCTGTCCACACAGGCACATCTTTCCTGTTCGCTCCATCGCGCACGTTGACGACGGCGATCTGACGCGGCTCGCTGGCTGCGTTTTCTATCATCTTCCGCTCTGCCAATCCCAGTATTGCGTACGTAGTCAATCAGTGATTCGCCCCTGCCTCAGCGTGTTTCGTTTTGAGCTTGTCTTTGTTTGTGACTTTATCTTTACTCTTGGACTCGTTGTCGCTGTTGTTGTCTTTGCGTTGAGTCGCCGCACCAACGACCACATCCCCCTTGTCTATAGCCGACGCCTTACGCGCATCCTCGATCTTCTCACTCAGGACAACCAGCCCATTGTAGAAAGAACAGCGTTGATGGTACTCCTGAACGTCCCGCACCATATCATCTACGGTATACTCGACATTCTCCTTGCGGTGATTGGCGATCGTCGCCAGCATTTCATTGCGACTTGTGTCAATTGCACTAACGATCGTTCCCACAAAGAGTTTCTGGTACACTTCTTCGTTGATCAGCGACTTGGAGCCACTAGTTGCCGTCGTCGCTGCGGCCACCGCGGCTTTGACCGCGGCTCCCGCAACGACCGTACCCGCCCCAGAGAGGCCAGTCACCGCCAATCCGAGTGCGGTATTCAATATCGATGATGATGCCACAATGTCGGACTTGTGTACTTCGCAGATCCGATCGGATCGTTGAACAAGTATAGCAAACAAACGATCAAACGCTTTCTGGTCGTTGATGGCGCGGACGTAGGCAGTCAGAGCGCCCGACCGACATGACATGATACACGCCGATGATCGGCGTTTCGAAGCAGGCGGACGCGCCGCCGAAGGACCGGCCGAGCAGGAGCCGCCAGTCGCCTCCTGATCTTCCGGCAAGCAGAGCGTGGAGAGATCTAGAGGGTCGACTATTTCGTTTCCGAGAATCCCACGGGATACTTCACGTTCTTCGAGTAATCTGTTCACCCTATAGGATTCTCGCAGCGCACATCCGGATGCCACCACCATGCACAGACTCACAACAACAGCGCTGCGGAATGATCGCTTCCCAACAACTTGACTCGACATGCTCTCCTCCTTTTGGTTGCGAACTTCGCATTCACTGGCGGAACACCCACATATCAGCCACTGGCACACTCGGCTCACAGCATCGTGATTTGCTAGTCGCGTCCGTATCAAGACTCAAGAGCCGCTGATGCTCCGTCTCGGAGATGCGCCATTTTGACACATGCGATGTGGCGTTGACCGCTGTTCGCATACTCAATATTGACCGTCGAATCGCACGCGTCCCTCGTAGATGCTGCCAGCCTTGAGAGTCGTCGGCAGACAGACCCGGAGCCACAGCATCCCTGAATCAAGACGGCTTCGCAGGATGTTGCGTGCCCCTGATGCCGAGTTCATCGCATGAGTGCTCGGAGTCCGCTTCCACCAAGCGAATGGGATGCGCCACACCCCCCCTTTCGCGCAGGTCGTGGCCACGGCCGTCCTACGGAGAAACGCAGATCGGTAACTGCACCCAGGGAACGCCTGGGACCACCCGATACCGCCGTTCCACGCTGAGGTTTGGGGTGTACATGAAACTGTAGTGCTCCCCGGGTCTTCGTACAGATCATGCGGCTAATTTCTCTCGGTACTCCTTCGGCGTGAGGTATCCCAGCGCCGAGTGCGGCCGCTCCCGGTCATAGCGATCGAGTCACGTCGCGATCTCGCCGAACGCGTGGTCCCGATCGCGGAAGCGATGCAGCCATACGCACTCCTCCTTCAACGTCTCGAAGAAACGTTCGATCATACCGTTCTGCTCGGGAGTGCACGGCGTGATGTACTCCTGGTTGACCCCGTAGCGTCGGGCGACACGGACGAAGGCCTTCGCTCCGAACACGAGTCCGTTGTCCGATCGGAGCGCCAGGTTGGTGCTCGCGTCGATCCGACGCTCGCGCAGGGCATCCTCGAGCGCACTCGCCGCCACGCGGGCGATCCCCGAGTGCGAGAGGCGCCACCCGATGATCCACGGATGACAGGTTCTTCACTGTCACCAATGAGGGAAAGACGGATAGGTTGCCGGGCGACCGTCCAGGAAGGTCCTCGGGACGCCATCAAGCGCTTCGTTGACGCCGGCAGCCATCGCATGGCATCATGCAATTTACTGCGAATTGACAGGAGACAGCACCATGGTTCAGCTCACGAACATCCATTCTCTGAGTGACTTTCAGCGCAATACGAAAGAGCACCTGAAGCGGCTGAAGCGGTCGGGCGACCCCGAGGTACTGACCGTGAATGGGAAAGCCGAACTGGTCGTGCAGGATGCGCGCTCCTACCAGAAGCTCCTCAACCAGGCGGCGGAAGCCGAGGCGGTCGAGATTCTGAAGCGGCGGCTGAAGGCGGTCGCGCGCAGGGCGAAAAGCCGACCACTGGCGGAGGTCCTCGAGGACCTCGGCCGGAAGTATGAGAGTCCGCGGAAGCGGGCGTGACGTATCACGTCGTCATCCTCTCCGAGGCCGAAGAAGAGCTTGACGAAGCCTACCGTTTCATCCGCGAGGACTCCCCGAGCCGGGCGGCGCAATGGCGCCGGATGCTCCTGGAGAAAGCACGAAGTCTCGCGACATTCCCCGAGCGGTGCCCGGTGGCCCCCGAGAGCGTCGCCCTCGGCGTGGAGGTCCGTCACCTCGTTGTCGGCAGCTACCGCGTCCTCTTCGTCATCCGGAAGGACATGGTCACCGTCCTTCACATCCGGCACGCGGCCCGCCGGAGGGCGACCGAGGAAGACGCGGGAGGATGACGAGGGCGCCACGGGTTCCTGCGAGTTGACTCCCGTTCC
>JBGOTP010000383.1:0-4849 GCA_041476545.1 Vicinamibacteria bacterium
ATACATGGCTGGGCCGATATTCCCGATCATGTGGACTATCTCAGCTTCCGTCCGTCGCATGGCGTGATGAAGAACGGCTGGGTGAACCCCACCATCGTCTCGAAGTAACGCTTTCAACGACCGGCCCCTCTTAATGTCGGTTGAGACTGAGTAGCGGACAAAATCGCCCTCGTAGCGGCTCCGGAGCAGGCCTTGCGGGGATCTGTGTTCCGTGGAGGTCCAAGACGAGGGCCTACGGGAGCAGGTCGCTCGGGATGCACCAGTTGTCACGCACTGGCACCGAATCAGACTGCTGACGTATCTTCGGCCTCTTGGGTGGAGCGCTGGATATCGAATACCAAGCCGGTTCCGCGATGGCCATCGAGTCGGCCAAGCTGGCGGGCGTCCTACACGCCGCCAACAGTCTGTACGGTGGCAGAGGCGGATTTCGCCCTGGGAATGACTGCGGCACGAACGACTCTTGGCGCGATCGGCCACCTCGCACGAGTGCGTGTCGTTCGCCAGTAGGAATGCAACCGTGTTCAAGAGCGCCATTGTGCCGCCCAACACGGCTTGGAGCCGACGCGCCAGTCGCCCGTGGACTATGAGGCGGCGGCGATGGGCGGCGCGAGCGCGGCCCGCCGGCCGCGCGGAAACTCAATGCCGAGTGTCTTGATCTTGTAGTTCATCACGCGCGGGCTGATCGCCAGCAGCTCAGCGGCGTCCTTCTGGACCCAGTTGGACATCTTCAGCGCCTCGACCAGCGCGTGGCGTTCGATCTCCTCGAGCGCGATGCCGGTCGGAGGAATCTTGACGAGCGGCGCCTGGTCGCGCCCGGTGCCGACAGATTGGGTGTCACCCAGCCGCAGGTCGTCAGCGGTAATCGCCCGCCCCTCAGCCAGCAGCATGGCCCGTTCAATGGCGTTCTCGAGTTCCCGGATGTTCCCCGGCCAGTTGTACCGCATCAGCAGTTTCTGTGCATCGGGGTCGACCCCATCGATCTTCTTCTTCAGCTCGCCGGAGAACTTACGAATGAATGCAGCGGCCAGGGGCACGATGTCGTCCTTGCGTTCGCGCAGGGGCGGCATCTCAATCGATACGACGTTCAGCCGGTAGTACAGGTCCTCACGGAACTCGCCGACCTGCACCATGTCCGACAGATCCCGGTTCGTCGCTGCAATCAGGCGCACGTCCACTCGGAGCGTGCGCGTACCGCCCAGGCGCTCGAATTCGTGCTCCTGCAGCACCCGGAGGATCTTGGCCTGGGTGCTCGGACTCATGTCGCCAATCTCGTCGAGAAACAGCGTGCCGCCGTCGGCCTGCTCGAAGCGCCCAATCCGCTGTTTGTCCGCCCCGGTGAATGCGCCTTTTTCGTGCCCGAAAAGCTCCGATTCGAGAAGGTTCTCTTGCAACGCCGCGCAGTTCACCTTGACGAAGTTGCGCGCCGCCCGCAGCGAATTGTGATGGGTCGCGCCGGCGATCAGCTCTTTACCAGTGCCCGTTTCGCCTCTGACGAGTACGGTCGTATTGCTCTTCGCCACCTTTCGGACGATGTCGAGCACCTTCTGTAACGCCGTGCTGGATCCCACAATCCGGTCGAAATTGTAAATGTCCTGCTGGGTTCCGCGGAGGTACTCGAGCTCGTGCTTCAGGCGCCGCAGTTCGAGCGCCTTTTCGATCTTGACCTCCATCTCTTCGATTTCGAACGGCTTCTGGACGTAGTCGAAGGCGCCGATCTTCATCGCTTCGACGGCTGTGTTCACCGAACCAAACGCCGTCATCAAAATAACCGCCGTCGTCGGGTGCATGGCGCGCGTCGTGCGGAGGACGTCGAGCCCGTCGCTGCCGCCCATCTTGAGGTCACTCAGGACGACGTCGAAGTAGCTGTCGTGCAGGCGCTCGATGGCGGCGTTGCCGTTCGACGCCTCTTCCACTTCGTGTCCGGCCTCGCCCAGGCCGCGCACGAGCCCCCGGCGAAGCGCGTCGTGATCGTCAGCGATGAGAATTCGACCCATAAACCTCGTTGCCTTTCGTCGTCTACCGTCCGCCCGCTCGACTGAACCAGCTCGCGGTGTTCGACACCGGCAGCGTCACCCGGAATCTCGTGCCTCCGCCGGGAGTGCTGTTCACATCAATGCGACCGTCATGTGCATCCACGATTTTCCGCACGATTGGCAGGCCGAGGCCCGAACCCTGTACTTTCGTCGTGAAGAATGGGTCAAAAATCTTGTCGTTGAGCTCCGTCGGGATTCCGGGGCCGTTGTCGCTGACATCGACCACGAGTACGAGCGACGGCGGGTGCGGTTCGCTGGTAAACGCCGGATCCTGCTCAACCGACTCGATGGATGCCGTGATGTCGATATGGCCGCGTCCCTCGAGCGCTTCGAACGCATTGATCAGCAGGTTCGTGAACACCTGGCAGAGCTGATGTTCATCGCCGTCGATCGGCGGTAACTCGGGAACAACATCGAGCCGGACGGAGGTCTCGCCGCGGGCCACCTTGTTCTCCGCCAGTGTCATCGCCTGACGCAGGACGTTCCCGATGTCGGTGCGTTCCACCTGGAGGCGCAGCGGCCGCACGAACTCGAGCATCTCGACGACGATGGCATTCGCCAGCTTCGCCTCGCTGATGATGTCCGCGAGCATTGAAAGGGCATCGGGAGACTCGGGCAACTGCCGCCTCAACAGGCCCGCCATCACCTCGATCCCGGCCAGCGGGTTCTTCAGCTCATGCGCGATGCCGGCTGCCATCTCTCCAAGGGAGGCAAGGCGATCTCGCAGTCGTTCCCGTTCTTCCTGCTGTTCCACCTGCGTCAAGTCCTTGAAGAACAGGACGGCGCCGATGGCGCGGCCGCCATCATCCTTGACGAGGGACAGCGTGTAGCCGATAACACGGTCGACATCCTTCAATCGCAGCTCGGCGCGGTTGGGAAGGGTCGTGAGCTCAAAGGCGCCCGACAGCACCCGAAGCAGGTCCGGGCTGTTGCCGAACAGATCACCGAGGGGCCGGCCGATGTCCCCGGGCTGCCGAGTCAGGGAAAAGATCCGGTAGGCCTCGTCGTTCATCAACGCGAGGGTGCCCTCGCGGCGAATGGCGATGACGCCATTCCGCATGCTGCTGACAACATGGCGGAAGAAACGATCGTCTGGTGGTGCCTCCTGGATGGGTACGGCGCGCGTGGCGGTCGCGGTCGGCACGAGTCGCCGCGTCACGCGCACTTCGGGGCGTCTAGGCATGGGGGACATGTCCATCGGCGCTCCAGGAAGGGCAAAGCGTATGCCCTCATGGGAGAGCCGGTTCATCGTCAAAAGCCGCCCAAAATCAGTCGGTTAGAGCATTGCGGCAGGTGGGTATTATAACAAAACTGTAATCAACTGACGGATTCGTCAGTCACTGGTGCCAAATTGGGCATCTGGGGTGCGCTGCAGTCCTTCCCACTGATGCATCAGATCGCCCAGTTCCCAGAGCAGCGTCTGATGTCGGTCGACGAGCGGCTGGGCGGCGACACGGTCGTCGTAGAAGCCGGGCGTTGACATCGAGCGCTCAAGGTCGCGGATCGCGTTCTCGGTCTCGGCGATGCGTCCCTCCAGTTGCTCGATCCGGAGGCGCACGGCCTCCGCCGCGCGCGACCGTCGTCGCGCGTCGGCGTCCGCGAGCTTCTTATGCTGCCGGGGCGGCCGGGCGGGTGACGCGAGCGGCGCCGCCGCCTTCTTCTGTGGTGCCGGCGTCGCGTGTTGTGCCCCGGGATGTCCCTTGTGCCAGAGGAACTCGGTGTAGGTTCCGGGATACACGACCACACCACCCGCGCCGACTTCGATGATCCTGGTCGCGAGTCGCTCGACGAAGTATCGATCGTGCGACACGAAGATCAACGTGCCGCCGTACTCGATGAGCGCGTCGAGCAGCACATCCTTCGAGTCGAGATCCAGGTGGTTGGTTGGCTCGTCGAGCAGGAGCGTGTTTGACGGCTGCAGGAGCATGCGCGCGACAGCCAGGCGCGTGCGCTCGCCGCCTGACAGGACGCGCACGCGCTTGTAGATATCATCGCCCGAAAAGAGAAAACCGCCGAGGATGTTCCGGATGGCCGGCATCATCTGGTTCGGCGAACCCGAGGCCAGCGTCTCGTACACCGTCGGCGCGGGATCCATGCGCGTCGCCTCGTCCTGGGCAAAGTACTGCAGCACCACATTGTGGCCTTCCACACGTTCTCCTGAGTCTGGCTGTTCCTCGGCGGACAACATGCGCATCAGCGTCGACTTGCCGGCCCCATTGGGGCCGACGAGCGCAATGCGGTCGCCGCGCTCGATGTGCAGGTCCAGCGCGCTGAAGACGACGAGATCGCCATAGGCTTTGCGTGCCTGCTTGAGTTCGAGGACGGTGCGGCCGCTCTTGGCGCAGGCCGGAAAATTGAAATGGATCTTCTTTCGTTCTGGAGGGACCTCAATCGGAACCACCTTCTCGAGCATCTTGATGCGGCTTTGCACTTGTGACGCCTTCGTGGCCTGGTAGCGAAACCGATCGATGAACATCCTGACGCGTCCGACCTCTTCGTCCTGCTCACGCTTCGCCTTGCGCAGTTGTTCGATGCGTGCTTCGTGCGCCACGAGATAATCGCTGTAGTTGCCGACATAGTCGGTCAGGACTCTGAGCGTCAGGTCGGCGATGCGCGTCACGACGGCATCGAGAAAGAAGCGGTCGTGGGAGACGAGAATGACGGCGTGCGCATAAGCGTTGAGGTACTCCTCGAGCCAATTGCGCGCCTCGAGATCGAGATGGTTGGTCGGTTCGTCGAGCAGCAGGAGGTTCGGCTGTCCAAGCAGCAGTTTGGCCAGGGCAATCCGCATCTGCCAGCCGCCGGAAAAGGTCTCC
>JBGOTP010000384.1:0-4823 GCA_041476545.1 Vicinamibacteria bacterium
CGGAACATCATACTGAACAGCTCGCAAGCAGGGTGCCATGTGCTCTCCCAGCTCCAGAAGCTGGAGACGCGTCCGCGGGCCGTAACCGGACTGAGCAGGACATTTGCAAACAGCCCCAGCATGACACATCAATCGTTAGCTGCCGGATTGTTGCTCACCGCGATCGGCCTTGCCATCGGCGGTCAGCGAACGACGCTGCCCGTGCCGTCGCCCATGATGCCACCCTCGCTCTACGGACGCGACATCTTTGAGCTGTACTGCGCCCCCTGTCACGGGCTCGACGGACGGGGCAGCGGCCCGGTGGCGCGGGTGCTCAAGGCGCCGCCACCCGATCTGACCAGGTTGGCGGTACGCAATAATGGAGTGTTTCCTCGGGCACGGGTCGAGTTGTTCGTGACGAGCGGCAGCGCGGAGGCGCCCGCGCACGGGTCCAGTCAGATGCCCATTTGGGGACCGACGTTTCGGGCTCTTGGATCTTCGGCGGCCGAGGCGAAGGTGCGGATCGCGAACGTCGTGGACTACGTCGGCACGCTTCAAAATCAGCCGTAGGGTATGGCGAGGCGATTGCACTTTGGCGTCGCGCAGATAGTGAGGGCGTCTCCCGCGGGTTCATTTCGCAGGTGTCTGCCGGATTCCCGGCGGTACGGGAGATAAAAAGACGTCGTAATTCCGGCATCCGACGAGGAGAGGCGTGATGACAACGAAACAAACCGCCGGACGATCCATTGTGCTGCTCTTGGTGACGATTCTCGCCGCGGGCTCCTCCGGATCGGCTGCGATGCAGACGGCCGCGACCGGCCGGTTGATGCGCGAGAAGTTGGGCCACGCGCAACGAGTGCTCGAAGCGCTCACGACGAGCGACTATGCGCTGCTCGAGCGTGAAAGCACGGCGCTCTCGCAGGCCACCAAGCAGCTCGGGTGGATGGTCTTGAAGACGCCCCAGTACAGCCGGCAGAGCGATGCATTCCTGCGAGCGTCCGAGGATCTGCTGGCGGCGGCGAAGGCACATGATCTCGACCTGGCGGCGATGCACTACATGTCGCTGACGATGAGCTGCTACCAGTGTCACCGCTACGTCAAGAATCAGCGCATCGCCACTGCCAGGTGAGGGGGCGTCCGGCGCCTCACAGTCGCAGGCGTCGCACGAGTTGACGCTTGGCGCCTTCCACGAGGAGCAGGTACACGACCACCGCCGCAACCAGGAGCGCAAAATAGCGCGCTGGCAGCATGGTGAACCCGAGGATTGGTGCCAGCGGAGTCGCCGGTAGCGCAGCGCCGATGACCACGATCACAATCGTCATGATCGCGAGCGGCCGGCTGGGCCGGCTCCGCAGCGGATTGCCCATCGTGCGGATCACAAACAGCACCAGCGTTTGCGTTGCGAGTGATTCCACGAACCACCCGGTGTGGAACGAGGCCTGATTGGCGTGAAAGATCCGTAGCATGGCGTAGAACGTCAGAAAATCGAAAATGGAGCTGATAGGACCGATGAAGATCATGAAGTTTCTGACCACTCGCATGTCCCAGCGCTGCGGTCGTCGAAGATAGTTGGCATCCACGTTGTCGGATGGGATCGTGACCTGCGCCAGGTCGTACAGGAAATTATTCAGCAGGATCTGGGTCGGCAGCATCGGCAGAAACGGCAAGAACAACGATGCCGCCGCCATGCTGAACATGTTGCCGAAGTTCGAGCTCGTACCCATCAACAGGTACTTCATCATGTTGGCGGACGCGCGACGTCCTTCGAGAATCCCCCGGTGGAGTACTTTGAGGCCGGGCTTGGCCAGGATGATGTCGGCGGCCTGCCTCGCGACGTCAGTCGCGCTCATCACCGAGATGCCCACGTCGGCGGCGTGCAGCGACGGGGCGTCGTTGATGCCGTCGCCCAGGAAGCCCACCACGTGCCCGCGGCGCTTCAATGCGAGGATGACGCGAGTCTTCTGCCCGGGCGACACGCGTGTGAAGACCGATGCTTGCTCAGCCACATGCCCAAGGGCCGCATCGTCGAGACGATCGAGATCGTCACCCGTGACGATGGCCTCGTCGCCGACGCCAACCTGCCGGCACACGTGACGCGCGACCACATCGCCGTCGCCCGTGAGGATCTTCACCTGCACGCCGTCTGCCTTGAGCTGCGCCAGTGTGTCGGCGGCATCGGGCAGGACGGGGTCCGCGAAGCTGAGAAACCCGGCCAACACGAGATCGGCTTCGTCTTCCCGCGAGTCCGCGGCCCGCGTTTTGAGTCGACGGTACGCGACCCCCAGTACGCGGAATCCGTCGGCGCCGAGCTGCTGGTGAACCGCCGTGCAGGCCTGTCGGGCACCATCGGTCAACGGCTGGACGCGGCCATCGACTTCGAATGCCGTTGATACGGCGAGCACCGATTCAGGGGCGCCTTTGGTCACGAGCAGTGGCGTCCCTTCACTGTCCCCGGGCGGCGTCACCACAATTGATAGACGCCGGCGCTCGAAATCGAAGGGGATTTCGTCGACCTTCCCATACCCTGTCACGTCCACGGCCTCGTGCTGAAGGATGGCGGCGTCGAACGGACTCCGAATGCCGGTCTCGAAATGGCTATTGATGTAGGCCAGCGTGAAGGGTCGCGGGGAGGTCGTACCCGATGGATCAAGGGTGCGATCAAACTGCATCACTCCCGCGGTCAATGTCCCCGTCTTGTCACTGCACAGCACGTCGATGCTGCCGAAGTTCTGAATCGCCGGCAGATGCTTGACGATGACCTGCTCGCGGGCCATGCGCAGCGCACCTTGCGTGAGCGTAATCGAGCTGATCATCGGGAGAAACTCCGGCGTCAGCCCGACGCCCAGCGCAACCGCGAACAGCAAGGACTCAAAAGCGTCGTGTTTGAACGCGATGCTGACGAGGATGATGAAGAGCACGAGAGTAACGGTGGTCGTCAGGATCAGGATGGAAAACCGCCGGAGGCCATGTTCGAACTCGGTCTCTGGCGGCCGCACGCTCAGGCGCACCGCAATCTCGCCGAAGACCGTGTGCAGTCCTGTCGCGAGGACGGTAGCGGTCGCCGTGCCGCTGATCACAGACGTCCCGAGAAACACCAGGTCCGGCGCTCCCGGGCCGGTCTCGGCCGCGCCGGTTCCCGCCGCCGGCGTTTTTTCGACCGGCAGCGATTCTCCCGTCAGCATCGATTGCTGGACGGACAGATGGCGCGCTTCAATCAGCCGGCTGTCGGCGGGTACGAGGTCGCCAGCCGAGAGCCGAATGAGGTCTCCGGGCACGACCGATCGAACCGGAATCTCCCGCCAGGTTCCATCGCGACAGACCGTCGCCGTCGGCGTCACCATCGAGCGCAGGGCCTCGGCCGCTTGCTGAGAGCGATAGCTTTGCCAGAAGTTGATCCCCACGCTGAGCAGGACAATCGTCACGATGATCGTGGCGTCGGTGACCTGGCCGAGCAGGGCGGAAATGGCGCTTGCGACGAACAGAATCACGACCAACGGGTTGGCAAAGAGCCGCAGTAACTGCAGCACCGTCGAGAAATGACGGACGACGACCGGCTCGTTCGGCCCAAACTTTGCCAGTCGGCGCGCGGCTTCGGTCGACGTCAAGCCCTGGTTGGTCATATCTGGTTACTCATATCACGTCCACGCGTTCCCCAATCTACACGGCGGCAAAACCGTGAGGGCCGCAACCCCTTCAGGAAGCGAACAGCGGACTGGGCTGGCGCCAGAGTTGCAACGCGATCCAGCCAAGTGAGCACGGACTACATACTGGATTTCGCGGACATCACACTGGGTGACGTGGCCCGTGTGGGAGGGAAGAACGCGTCACTTGGGGAGTTGTTTGGTGCGCTGAAGCCGAAAGGCATTGGCGTGCTGGATGGGTTCGCGACGACATCCGCTGCCTATTGGCGACTACTGGCGACGGGCGGCCTTCTGGCGACCCTTCGACCCATCTTCAGTTCGTTCGATGCGGAGAATCTCGACGAGCTGGCCAGGCGCGGGCAGGCCGCGCGGACGGCCGTGCTCGAGACCCCGCTGCCCGACGATGTCCGGGTCGCCATTCTGGAGGCGTACGACCGGTTGTGCGCGCGTGTCGGACGCGAACCCGACCTGGCGGTCCGGTCGTCGGCGACGGCGGAAGACCTGCCCGAGGCGTCCTTTGCCGGCGCGGCGGAAACGTTTCTCAACGTTCGCGGCCGCGAGGGCCTCCTCCGTGCCGTGCAGTCCTGCTTCTCCTCGCTGTTCACCGATCGAGCAATCAGCTATCGCGCCCGGTTGGGATACGACCAGCTCAAAGTCGCGCTGTCGGTTGGTGTGATGCCGATGGTGCGATCGGATCTGGCGAGTTCCGGCGTGATCTTCACGCTCGACACCGAATCCGGCTTTCGCGATGTCGTCACGGTTTCAGGCGCCTACGGCCTGGGCGAGTTCGTGGTCCAGGGCGTCGTGACGCCTGACGAATGGACCGTCTTCAAGCCGACGCTCCTGACGGGACATCGGGCGATCGTCGGACGGCGGCTCGGTACGAAAGAGGTGAGGCTCGTCTATGCGGGGGGGAGCAAGGGGACCCGCAGCGAGCCAACACCCCCGGGTGAGCGGGTTCAGTACTGTCTCAGCGATGACGACGTGCTGACACTTGGGCGCTGGGCGTGCGCGATCGAAGAGCACTATTCGACGCGCGCCGGCCATCCGCAGCCGATGGACATCGAGTGGGCCAAAGACGGCCTGACGGGCAACCTCTTCATCGTTCAGGCCCGTCCCGAGACGGTCCATTCGATGAAGTCGCGTACGGCGGCGGCCGAGGTTTACCGGCTGAAGGCCACGCCAGGGTCACCGATCGTGACC
>JBGOTP010000385.1:0-4821 GCA_041476545.1 Vicinamibacteria bacterium
CGTCCCGATCCGGCTGTGTGTGTCGGCCTGCAGAGCAGGCCGACCCGCCGAACCGGTGCGCGCGCTTCAGCCACGTGGCATTGTCTCTGTGTCTCGGTGTCTCCGTGGTTTGATTCGGTGGCGCAATCGCAGCGTGACGTCGGATCTGTCTCTGCGGACTCTGCGTGCTCTGCGTTCAATGTCGTCAGCGCAATCGCAGCGTGACACGAAATCTTTTCTTCGGTGCTTCGTTGCTCTGTGTTAAACCGTTGCCTTCGTCACCTCCGTTGACTGAGGAGACTCACGATGATGCGATGTCTTGCGGTGTTGGCGGCCGGTATGATCGCGGCCTCGTCCTGGTCCAGCCGTGCGGGGCAGCAGGCTGCGGCCCGCGGTGGCGCGGCGGATCCGGATCGATTCCTTGCCGGCGCCATCGACATTCACGTCCACAGCTCTCCCGACAACACCGACCGTTCCGTTGACGGGCTCGAGGCGGCGATCCTGGCTCGCGCACACGGCATGCGCGCGATCGTGCTCAAGAATCACTACGACCCGACCGCAGGGCTCGCGTACATGGTCCGCAAACAGGTGGCCGGCCTCGAGGTGTTCGGCGGCGTCGATCTGAATCTGCCGGTCGGCGGCATGAATGCCGCGGCCGTCGAGCACTTGACGCAGGTATCGGGAGGCTACGGACGCGTGGTGTGGATGTCGACATTCGACGCCGAGAACCAGGTCCGCTATTCGAAGGAGAACCGGCCGTTCGTCAGCGTGTCGCGCAACGGCGAGCTGCTTCAGGCGACGAAGGATGTGGTCGCGGTCATCGCGAAGCACGGGCTCGTGCTCGCGACCGGCCATGTCTCGTCCGACGAAGGGTTGATGCTGCTTCGCGAGGGCAAACGGCAGGGCGTGTCGCACATGGTCGTCACGCATGCCATGAACGCACCGGTCCTGATGACCGTCTCCCAAATGCGGGATGCGGCGGCGCAGGGCGCCTTTATCGAGTTCGTCGGCGGCTCGATGCGGACGGCCGATGCCGCGGCGAGGGTCGATCGATTCGCGGACGCGATCCGAAACGTCGGACCGCAATTCTGCATCCTGTCGAGCGACCTCGGCCAGAAAGGCAATCCGTTGCCAGCCGACGGCTTCGCGGCGTTCATCGCGGCCTTGCAGGCGCGAGGCTTCACCGATCCGGAGCTCGGTCGCATGTCGAAACAGAACCCTGCGACGTTGCTGGGACTTCGGTAGCTCAAACCCAACCGCAAGATCTTCGAGACGGCCCTCGCGCGTCTGCGCCCGAAGGCCTCGTTGAAGGAGTGCCTGTTCATCACGGAGAACCAAGACCACATCCGGGTCGCGCGTACTGCGCTGCGCATGAGTGCACTGCAATTCCGCAGCAGCGCGTCCACCACGTTCGATTTCGATGATTGGCTCCAGGCGCCGGCGATGGTTGCGCACCTGATTGACGCGGCTGGCGGTTCGAATGCCGAAGTCGCCATCCGGGATCACTTGAGCCACTCACATGACTTCGACCTGCAGGCGGTCGAAGGACCGGAGCGCGGCGCGACGACGACCGTTCGCGGGACGTTGTGGAGACCGGTGGGCAAATCCGCCGGTGACGAACTGGCGGACGTCCGTGCGCCGTTCTCGGTCGAGGGCGAGGTGACGCGCGGACCCGCAGGACAGATTCGCGCCGTTCGCCTCGCGGAGCCGACGTCCACCGACGTGACGGAGGCCGCCTCGCTGGTTCGAAGCCTGGCGCGACACGGCCAGATCCGAGGATCCGGCCCGCAGCGTGCTGGCGCGGCGACCCACGACATCGAGACCGACGATCAGGGCCGCCGCAAGTTGGTCCGCAAGCGCTTTCGGGCGATCTGAGCGCGTCAGCGCTCGCACGCCGGACATCGATCGAATCGGCAGTGGAACCGCACGCGCGCGAGGACTTTTTTCCCGCCGACGATCTTCACGCGATGCGTCTCGCGCGACACGGGCTTCTTCGTATCCGCCGCACTCGCCACGGCAGCCCTCGCGCGAGGGCCGCCGCCATCGAACTCGATCTGGCCGTGGCTCAGCAACGAGTCCACGAAGGCGTGGACCTCGCGCTCCGTGGACACCGGCTCGGGCATGTGTCCCATCACGGCGGCTCGCCCTCCCGATTCGCCGACCATCACGGGAACGTCCGCGGTAATCGTCACGCCCTTGAGGCGGTTGTCCAAGGCGCCGAGCGCCACCTTCTGCGCGTGGACAACGCGCGCGAAGGGCTGGCCCGCCACCTCGGCTCCTTCGACCGACAGCCGCGCTCCACGAACCGCGCCGAGCCGGGCCGCCAGGTCCTTGCGCGTCGCCGCGCCGATCGCAGCCCTTCGGCCCAGGCGCGGCGCCGCGCCCGCCAGGGCCGCTGCCGGCGCCAGCATCGCGTTCGCGCCAAGCATGACGTTGTGTTTCTGGAACGCGGCGCGGATGCGATCGCGATTCGCGCCACCATTGCGTTGCTGGTCGGCGAGGACCATCGCACGGCCGACCGCCTGGAAGAACCGCGGCGTGATCAGCGCGGTCTTGGCGCCTTCCACCAGCAGAGCACCTGCCGTTCTCGCGGACGCGAGCAAGTTGGCTTCGGTCTTGGCCGACTGGTCCGCGAAGATCGCGGCGATCAGACCGTAGAAACAGCCGGTGAACACCATGCCGAAACTGTGCACCTCGTCGATCAGCTTGCCCGGGCCGCCGTCGTCGGGGAGCGTCTCGGGGATCTGGAACTTGAAGGTGTTGAACGCGTGACGGGGCTCGGCGGCGTTGTGCGTGGCCTGAAGACGGCGAATGCCGTCGGACAGCTCTTCGGCGGTGGACTCGACGAAATTCCGCTTCCGCAGCGTCTTGGTCGCCGCAAGCAGCTTCTTCCGCGTGTCGAGATCGTTGAGCGCGGTCAGAATCGCCGTGCAGTCCCCAAACGCTTCGTGGAACGCGCCCGCCTCGAGAAATGGCGCATCCCACAACTCCGGCCGGATCGAATCCAGCAGTCCGTGGCCCACTTCGTGCGACACCACGTCGGTGCTGGCGCCCGAGAAGAACGTCTTCGTCCCGATGGTTCGGTGGAAGAAGGAAAAGCTGTCGCGATCGTAAAAGGCGTTGACGTCCACGCCGACGTCCTGCAGGAGCGGCAGCTTCTTTCGGTTGCCCTGCCACCTCGTCAACTGCCCGGCGAAGGTCTCCCACGCCTCGAGTGCCGCAAGGCCGGCCTCGCGGCACTGCCAGAAGAGAAACCCTGGCGTGCCGGGTGCGAAGGTGCCGTCGGCTGACGGATTCGAGAAGGTGAAGCTGGCGCGGCTGGCGGGCCGATTCTTGCGCTTGGTCTTGACGCGCTCACCGGGCGCGCTCGATCCGGCCAATGGGTCATTCGGAATGAAGTTGATAGACATGGTTGCTCCTTCCGTGAAAATTCAGGACTCGAGTCGGCAGTGAACCTCGATGCGCTGTCCGCTCCCGACCGATACTTGGATCGACTTCGGCGCGTAGCCGTCCGCCACGCACTGAATCGTGTAGTCGCCCGGCACCGGCGCGGAGAGCGTGAACGCGCCACGGCTGTCGGTCAACGCCGCGATGTCGGGCAGGGCTGTTGGACCCGCGACGAACGAGACGCGCGCCGCGGGCACCGCCGCTCCCTCACGATCGGTCACAACGCCGGCGATGATCCCCGGATTCGGTGGCATCAAATCTCCCTCAGCACAGTGCCGGCTTCACGCCTTCCAGGCGACCATGTTGTTGAACACGGGGGTCACGATCCGCGTACCGGAATTCGTGGTAGCGCCTCCGTAGGCATGAACCGCCACGCCATAGCGCCCGCCGTTGATGATGCGATACACCGCGCTGCCGCTCTGCCCTCCGGCCGTGTCGACGTCGTAGAAGACTTTACGGCTGTTGACCGCCGCAATTTGCCGATGGTCGTACCACTGCGTGCCGGCCGGCTTGTCACCAGGATATCCGGAGATGTTGGCGACCGAAGCCTTCAGGTCGGCATCCGACCACACACCTAAGCCGAACCATCCAACCGTGTTTCCCAGATCGGTCGGGATGATGATGGCGCCGTAGTCGTAGTTCTCGTCTCCGTTGTTCGTCCATCCGAGGACGGAGTGGAAGCTGGAGCTTGTCACCGAACCGTACGGCAGCGTCGGGCCGTTGCGGCCTGGCATCACCTGAATCTTCTTCACCCAGCCGTCGCGACCGGCCACCCCGCTGTTCTTGATGAACACCACGTGTCCGGCCGTCATCAAGGTGTGTGGGCCTATGAACCATCCCGTGCCGATCCACATCGAGTTGTCCGCCGCCGTGATGAGCAGCGATGCGTGCGCCCGCCATGGGTAGACCGACGTATTGGTGATTTGCACCCGATCATCCGGACCGTGAACGGTTTCGGTAATCTTCGGCGGCGGGCCGAACGATGCCTCGCCAATGTCGGGAAGCGGCGAGGAAGGCGCTGTGAACGTCTCGTTCAGGGGCTTCACCGAGTGCCGGTGGCCGGGCACGACCTCGGTTCCCCCCGGCTTGGGAGGCGACGATTTCGGATCCTTTCCTTCGGAGGGCGGCTTCGTGACCGCCTTCGTCGGCAGCGCCACGGCCTCTTTGGGCTGGTTCGAGACAGGAGCATCCGGACGGGTTGGTTGACTGGGTTTCGACTTGGCCATGGAAGACCTCCTCTGCGTGTACGTCCCTTAGCGCTGATAGACGCCGGGATACGTTAAACCGATCAGCGACTTCTAGTCTTAGTGTCTAGATGGACGCTGAATGGGAATTCTATTGAGATTGCCGTTCATTGCCGTTGAAAAGTGGAGTGGCAGACCATCGCAAAAAAAC
>JBGOTP010000386.1:0-4780 GCA_041476545.1 Vicinamibacteria bacterium
CGCGCACCTGAGCGACGACGAGCAGCACCTCGAAGGACTCGACCTTCGCGGACGCTCGCGCGTGACCGGTTCCCGGAGCGCCCCAGGCGCGCTCAAATTGCTGACCGGCCGTGACGTCGATCTCCTGTACGCGGCCGACGGGCGATCCATCCAGGGCGCCGCGATCAGAGGAGACGCCGTCATCGAGGTGTCGGCCGAGTCCGGACACAGCGGGCGCCAGATCCTCGCGAACACGATCGACCTCACATTGGCGCCGGACGGCTCGGTCCTGACGAAGGTCGTGGCGCGCGAGACCGTGCAGCTGAAGATGCCCGCCGACAAGGTTGGGGGGGATGAAGCCGCGCGAACGGTCACCGCCACCGCCATGGAGGGGACGGGCAACGACCAACAGGGTTTGACGGGCGCTCGGTTCTCCGGCAACGTGGAATTTCGCGAGCGTGGCGCCAACGTGTCCCGAACGGTGCGATCGGCCATGCTCGATGTCACGACGGCGGCCGGGTTGAGCACGATCGAGAAAGCCAGCTTCGCGCATGCGGTGCGGTTCGAGGCAGACACGATGACGGCGACGGCTGCGGCCGCGCAGTATGACGTGCACGCGGGCACACTGGCGCTCCGTGGCAGCGAACCGGGGTCGCTCGTGCCGCGCATGTGGAACGAGCACATCCAGATGGACAGCCGGAGCATCGACGTGGACCTCGACGGCCCGGTCGTCACAGCCGCGGGCGGCGTGCGAAGCACGCTCACCGACACCATGACGGCAACGGCCGCGGCCGAGCGGTATGACTCGAAGGCGGGCACACTGACGCTCGGCGGCAGCGAACCGGGGTCGCTTGTGCCGCGCATGTGGAATGAACGCATCCAGATTGATGGTCGGAGCATCGACGTGATCCTCGAGGGTCCGGTGGTCACGGCATCTGGCAACGTGCAGAGCACGCTGCGGCCAGTGAAGAAGGAGTCCGGGCGCGCCGGCACCGACAAGGCTGACCCGAAGGTGCCGTCGATGTTGAAGCAGGACCAGCCGGTGTCGGTGACGGCGACGAGACTCACCTACGATGGCGCGGCCGCCAAGGCCACCTACACCGGCAGCGCCCTGCTCTGGCAGGGAGAGACGAAGATCAAAGGCGCGTCGATGGTCATCGACGACACGAGCGGAGACCTGACAGCCGCCGGCGGGGTGACCACGACGTCCATGCTCGTGCAGGAAGGGCAGGACGGGAAGAAGGCACGTGTCCTCTCCACGGTGACGGCACAGGATTTCCGGTACGAGGAGTCGTTCCGCCGCGCTACATACACGGGCCGTGCCCATCTGGTGGACCCGCAGGGCGATTTGAATGCCACGACGATCGAACTCTACCTGAAGCCATCTGGCGACGAAGTGGATCGTGCCGAAGCGCACGAACAGGTCACGCTCGTCGAGAACGGGAGACAGACGACCGGCGACGAACTCAAGTACTTCAGCGCCGAGCAACGCTATGACCTCGCCGGCAAGCCGGTCCATCACCAGGACGCCTGCCAGCGGGAATCAACGGCTCGCACATTGACCCTGTTCAAGGGCACCAATAAGATCATCGCCAATAGCGGTCCGCAAGGCCTCACACGGACAAAGAGCGACGGGTCGACGTGTCCGTAGCCTGACTGCGTCCAGACGTCACCCTGATGGCGACCCTCCGCACAATCGATCTCACGAAGTCCTTCGGAGGGCGCACGGTCGTGCGCGGCGTCAACGTCGAGGTGGCGTCCGGCGAAATCGTCGGCCTGCTCGGCGCCAATGGCGCGGGCAAGACCACCACGTTCCATATGGTCGTTGGCCTGACGGCGCCAGACTCGGGGCGCGTCGAGCTCGATGGCCGCGACGTCACCGAGGATCCGATGTATCTGCGCGCGCGGAAGGGCATCGGCTATCTTCCGCAGGAGCCGTCGATCTTCAGAGGGCTGACGGTCGAGCAGAACATCCTGGCGATTCTGGAGACGATGCCGCTCAATGCCGCCGACAGGCGAACCCGCCTTCGTGAACTACTGGCTGAGCTGAACCTCACGCCGCTGGCGCAGGCGCCCGCCTACACGTTGTCTGGCGGCGAACGCCGGCGCGCGGAAATCACTCGTGCCCTGGTCGTCTCCCCAAAATTCATGCTGCTCGACGAGCCTTTTGCCGGCATCGATCCGATCGCGGTCACCGATATCCAGAAGATCATCTTCCACCTTCGAGATCGCGGCATCGGCGTCCTCGTGACCGACCACAACGTCCGGGAGACCCTCCGGATCACGGACCGTGCCTACATCGTCCACGGCGGGGTCATTTTCAAGAGCGGAACGCCCACGGTTCTCGCCGCCGACGAGGAGGTTCGGCGGATTTATCTGGGGACTGAGTTCCGTTTGGACTAAAATAGGCGTGGGAATTGCATTCGCGCCCGATGGGTATCCAGCAGAAACTTCACACCAAGCTCGTCCAGAAGCTAATCCTTACACCATCGCTCCAGCAGGCCATCAAGCTGCTGCCGATGTCGACCCTTGAGCTGTCCGATCTCCTGAATCAGGAGATGGTCGAAAATCCGATGCTCGAGGAAGTTCCGACCGAGGAATTGCAGCCCGCCGAAGCGGCCGCCGCCGCGGAAAAGCCGGACGCCGAGCAACAAACCAACAAGACTGACACCTGGGACGACCAGGATTACGAATATTTCTTCGGCGACTACCTGGACGACGGTTATCGCCCGCGGGCTCCTCAGGAAGTCAAAGAGCTCCCGCCGATCGAGAATACGCTCTCGACATCGACCTCGCTGGCCGACCACATGATGTGGCAGCTGTCGATGCAGTCCGACGAGCCGCTGATGCGGGAGATTGGCTCGGCGATCATCGGCAATCTCGACGACGACGGCTATCTGGTTGCGTCGTTCGAGGAACTGGCGGGCATGGGGCCGTGGCCCCTGCCGGATGTCGAACGGTCCCTTCGCATGGTGCAGGGGTTCGATCCCACGGGGGTCGCGGCGAGGGACCTCCAGGAATGCCTGCTCCTGCAGCTGCGCCACCTGGGTCTCGAGGGGACGCCGACCGAGAAGATCATCCTGGAGCATCTCCAGCTGCTCAAGAACCATCAGGTGCCGGAGATCGCGCGCAAACTCGGGGTCACGATCGACGACATCAAGGAACACATCGAGATCATCAAGAATCTGGACCCGAAGCCGGGCAGCCGCTACAACCCTTCGCAGTCTCAGTACGTGATTCCGGACGTCTACGTCGTGAAGGTCGAAGATCAGTACGTGGCGGTGCTGAACGAGGATGGACTGCCGCAGATGCGGATCAGTCCGGTGTACCGCCGGCTGCTCGACAAGGGCGCGGTCGAGAATACCGACGAGACGCGCGCGTACGTGAAAGACAAGTTTCGCTCGGCGCTGTGGCTCATTAAGTCGGTCGAGCAACGCCAGAAGACCATCCACAAGGTCGCCAACAGCATCATCAATTTCCAGCGCGACTTTCTGGATCACGGCATCGAGCACCTGCGGCCGCTGGTCCTGCGCGATGTGGCCAACGACATCGGGATGCACGAGTCGACGGTCAGCCGCGTCGTGACCAACAAGTACATGCACACGCCGCAAGGCGTGTTCGAGATGAAGTACTTCTTTCACAGCGGCATCAGCAGCTCCTACGGCGAGAGCGTGTCGTCGGTGACGATCAAGCAGCGGATTCGGAAGATTATCGAGAACGAGGACCCGCGGAAGCCCTTGAGCGACTCGAAGATTGTCAGCATCCTGCAGCGCGAGGGCCTGGTGCTCGCGCGCCGCACCATCGCGAAGTATCGCGAGGAGCTCAAGATCTCGACATCCAATCAGAGGAAGGTGCTGTACTGAGCGCCCGAGCTGAAGCTCGAGCCTACATTCATGCCGTCACCCCTTGGTGTAAGCGTCGACGCGCTGCTGAAGAGCCAGACGGAGGCCTTCGGACTGACGCTGGATCTATTGACGGATGGCCAGGGTCTCGAGCGGCTCATCACCAGCCCGCACGTCCAGAAGACCGGGCTCGCTCTCGCTGGATTCCAGGAGTACCTCAA
Source organism: Vicinamibacteria bacterium (assembly GCA_041476545.1). Lineage (GTDB taxonomy): Bacteria > Acidobacteriota > Vicinamibacteria > Vicinamibacterales > CAVVIG01 > JBGOTP01. The sequence continues at coordinate 4,043 of JBGOTP010000386.1, forward strand.
ACCGGGACGGGTGCTGATTTTCGGCGAGAGTGAAATCCGCTACCTGGAGAGCCTCGATCCCGCGGCCCGCGCGCGCGCCATACGGCTGGCGCTGACGTTCGATTTCCCCTGCATCCTCATCACCGGCGGATTCGCGCCGCCGGGCGGGCTTCTGGCCGAGGCCGAACACACACGGCTTCCGGTCCTGCAGACGGCACTCTCGACGGCCACGGCGATTGCGAAGCTCAGCTCGCTCCTCGAGGACAGCCTCGCGGAGCGGACGGTGATTCATGGCGTGCTGATGGACGTCCTCGGCCTCGGCACCCTCATCGTCGGTGAGAGCGGCACCGGCAAGAGCGAATGCGCCCTCGACCTGATCGTCCGCGGCCACCGGCTGGTGGCGGATGACACCGTGGAGGTGAGGCGGCGCAGCGAGACCATCCTCATCGGCGCCTGCCCTGAGCTGACGCGGCATCACATGGAGTTGCGTGGCCTGGGCGTCATCAACGTCAAAGACCTGTTCGGCATCGCATCGACGCGGTCGTCGAAGCGGGTCGAGCTCGTGGTGCAACTCGAACGCTGGGATCCCAACCACGAGTACGATCGGCTTGGGCTGGACGATGCGTTTTACGAGATCCTTGGACTGCGAGTGCCGCTCATCAGGATGCCGGTGGCGCCGGGCCGGAATATCGCGATTCTGGTGGAGGTGGCCTCGCGCAATCAGCTCCTCCGATCCCGCGGTCGTCACGCGGCACGCGA
>JBGOTP010000387.1:0-4774 GCA_041476545.1 Vicinamibacteria bacterium
ACCCGGCCGGCCCGCGGCAACACGCTGTCCCCGGCTTCGGTCGTTCATCGATGATCCGCGCGCATGATTCATGAACGTCTGTACCAGTGTCGGCGCGCGTGTTGTTCGTTCATGAATTATCCGCGCTGGAGCCTGGGGGCCGAGCGTGTGGGGGGCCTGGGGCCGAGGCGGACGCCGGCAAGGTCGGCGTGATCGGCTACTGTTCGGGCGGTCGTCAGTCGTATCTTGCCGCCTACACACTGCGCGGTCTCGACGCCGCGATCGACTGCTATGGCGGCGGTGTCGTCGCGAAGCCCGAAGAGCTGACGTGACGCCAGCCGGTCGCGCCGATCGACTTCACGAAGGATCTTCCGGTTCCGCTGCTGGGACTCTTCGGCATCGAACGCGGGTCACGCGTTCTTCGCGGTCGACCGCCCGAACTACCGCCAGGCGGCGGCGGTGGACGGCCGGAAAAAGGTCTTCGCCTGGTTCGAAAAGTACCTGCGCTGAGCGCCTGACCAGCTCCGTTCACTCGCTTCCTGAGCTGGCTTGCGGTCGACCGGCACGTGGCCGCCTCTACCCAGAACCAGGCCCTGAGCGCGTTGCTGTTCCTCTACCAAGAGGTGCTCGATCTGGACGTTCCCTGGCTGGACGACATCGTGCGCGCGAAGCGGCCGCAGCGACTGCCGGTGGTCCTGACCCGTGAAGAGGTGCGGGCCGTGCTTGCAACGGCTCGAAGGCGCGGCCTGACACATCTCGGTCACGTTAAGATTCGCCTCCAGAGCGGCCTTCTGGTAGCCCGTCGCGCCCCCGCCGAGATAGCCGGCGCCGAACCCGGCGGCCTCGACCATCCTCGCCATCAGCGGATTGAGCACCAGCGGCGCGGTCACGGGCAACGGCCCCTGCAGCAACGTTCGCATCGTCATCCCTCCGGGCGCCGCGAGGTGTTCCGTTCATGGATTCGTCCGGCGGGCTGTAGCGCCTGGCTGCCCCGGCGCCGAGTCGACAGGCCGCTACGGCAGGTCCGTGTGAGAGCGCAGAAGAATCGCACCGTGCGCGAACGGTGCTTGGGCGTATCCGGGGTCGGAATTCGTTGGAGAGCTAGCGTGGGCCCAGGACTTCGACGAATTCAGGCTCGGCGAACTCGACGATTCCAGCGTTCATGAGTTCGTCGGCGACATCCAGCGCGTCCTTCGTCGTTCCCGTCGCATCGATTTCGACCTGATACAGACCGCGCGCGAATTTCAGGGCGTTCAGTACCCGAACTCCGTATTTATCGAGGACGGTCTGCGCCGTCTTCGTGTCGTCCGCCCCCCTTAGCTTCACGGTGAGACGATCGGTTCCCAGTGCGAGCCGTCCGCCTGGCTTGACGAACACCTTGGCGGCCACGGTCCCTTTACCGTACTGGGTCGCCTCTTCCGACCTCACGAACCTCCACCCAGCATTTTCCAGCGCCCGAACGTCCTGCTGGGGAACGCCCGGCGCCATCGCCTCGAAGGCGATCCGTGCCCGGCGGCCGGCGGCGTTCTTCCCGCCGCGCTGCGTCGCCTCCGCCGCGCCGTGGCCAGGCTTGATGGCAACGATGTCCGTCGACTCTTTGATCTGAATCGGTTTACCACGTAGATGGAACGTCCTCATGTTAAACATGCTTCAACCCCATCATGCGGCAACCTCTATGCTACCGACCGCCCCGCGTTGATCCGCCCGTAACCATACTCGGGATGACGTCCGGTCGCATCGTAGGTCACGCTGCCTATCTTATCGCACGACTCCCGCAACCTCGCACGGACTTCATCCCGCGACCAGTTGGGATACCGAGCAAGCACCAGGGCGGCGACTCCGGCCGACAGCGGACATGCGTAGCTGGTTCCGGTCCCGAAGCCATACTTGCTGCCCTGCTGCGTGCTGTAAACGTCTCGGCCTGGCGCCAGAAATTCGAGCTTCGGGCCAAACGCCGACCCGTCTTCGATATCCAGGCGGCTCGATCGACCAACGGCGATCACGTCGGCGTGGGAGCAGACCTCGTCTAACGCAACTTCGAACGGGCCATTGCTGACGGCCCAGAACAGCGGGACGCCCCTTCCGCCTCGACCGGTGCGGGCCGCGTTCTGAATGGCAAGTTCGAGCACGGAGGTGAGATCCCAGGTACCCCCGTTGGGGCCGAGGCTGCAGGCGATCACGTCCGCCCCGTCCGACGCCGCGGCTGCACCGTCCTCGGTGTTCGGATCGGCCGCATAGGCGATGGCCCTGGCCAGCGTGGTCTGCGTGAGGACCTGGTCGCCCATGCAGGCCACCGGAATCAAGCTGGCCTCGGGAGCCGACCCACACCCGCCTTGCCTTTTGTTCATTCGTGCCCCCGCCATGCCCAAGCAGAAGGTGCCGTGATTGCCTCCAGGGAAGCCGGAGGCTCCGGTCGCGCGCTTGACGAAGGTCGCGGCACCTGTCCCATCCGACGCGAAATACCCGCCACCGGCGAGGCCGTCCTTCAGCCCGGGATGGCTGACCTGGATCCCGTTATCGATGACCGCGATGCGCACTCCGGCCCCTCGAGTGAGGTTCCAGGCCTGCTCGGAGCTAAGGTCAGCGCCCGGTTTTCCCCCATTCGATCCATCGTTGTGGTGCTGCCATTGATTGGGGTATCCCGGGTCTGTCGGTCGCATGCGCGGGCCCAGAATCTGGAGAAACGTCGGCTCCGCGAACGTAAAGCTCTTCGCGGCTTGGAGATCAGCCACGGCCTCGGGAAAGATCTTCTCGGACGGAAGCCTCACCTCAAAGAGGTTCGGCGAGAACCTGAGCTGTCGCACGAGACGCAGCCCGAATCTCGTCAATTCCCCCTGGACGCGGGCGTCCTTCATGTCCGCGGGGAACTGAACCGTGGCGAGTTCTGTGCCGATCATCGTGTTGCCCCCGCGATCCATGAACACGAGTCGGACCGCGGCGTCTCCGGTCACCGCCCGCGTGTGGGCCGCCCTGGCGAGCGGCCCCCGGGACTCGGCGAACAGCCATCCGGCGTTCTCGAAGAGCTTTCGGTTGGAGGCCGGCAGCCTCTCGCCAAAGCTGCCTCCTTTCGCATCGTCGGCCGCCACCGCGGTTTCGAACCGACTGAGAAGCATGCGTGGCGCCACGGAGCGACGAAGGTCTTCTCCGGGTCGGATGGCAACGACATCATCCAGGCAGGACAGCGTCGTGGGTCGGCCTCGTAATTGGAACGCGATTTTCATGGCCTCACCTCGTATGGACGTACGCCAGACGGCGCGGAGGCACCGCGCGGCTACAAAGATATCACCTATCGGCTCCTTGCAACGAGGCCAGACATTACGCGATCGTGATCAATAGTGTCAAGCGACGATGAGCGTCGGTGCGCGTCGCACGGCCATGCTGAACATAGAAAGGACAACGACCATGATCAGCAAGTTCGCCACGGTGTACACCGGCCACATGGATCTGCCCGACATGGGACAAGCGGCCACCCCGGCCAACGAGCGGCACTACTCCAACGAGTACCTGGCCACCGTCTTCACGAAGATCGAGGCCGTGGCGAAGACGATGGACGAGCTCGGCTACTACGCGATCTGGCTCGCCGAGCACCACTTCCAGCGCAAGGGGGAGAGGGTAGCCCGTTCAAAGGCCCTCTTCTAGCCGAGGCTTCCCTTCGTGTCCTGGCTGGTGCCTCGTCTCTAAGCTGCGGAACGTCTTGAGGATTGCCTGGACGCGCCCCCAGGCCGTGACCGCCCTCGCGCTGCCCGGACGGACGCCGCCGCGCGGTCAGGCGGCCAGCGGGAGCGCGAGTGCCCGCGGCATCACGTCGGCGAGGGCACGGGCAAGCTGACCCTTCGGCTGGCTGGAGAAGTACCTGCGCTGACCGCGGCTGACCAGCTCCGTTTCGATGTGTCGGAACTTCGACGTTGTGCCGCCAAAGTTCCTGCTCTACACTGCCGGCGCACGGAGGCGGCGTCGGGCATGGTCAGCGTTCACCGGTATCCCGCGAGCACGTGTGTCCTCTCACGCGGCAGTCGGCGCCAGCCTGTCGATGCCGTCCACGAAAGCAGCTACATCGTCTTCCATGGCAAACGTCATCCCGCAGAGATGGGGGCGCCCGAGATCACTCGCTTCCTGAGCTGGCTTGCGGTCGACCGGCACGTGGCCGCCTCTACCCAGAACCAGGCACTGAGCGCGTTGCTGTTCCTCTACCAAGAGGTGCTCGATCTGGACGTTCCCTGGCTGGACGACATCGTGCGCGCGAAGTGGCCGCAGCGACTGCCGGTGGTCCTGACCCGCGAAGAGGTGCGCGCCGTGCTGCAGCGGCTCGAAGGTATGCCGGGGCTGATGGCGTACCTCCTCTACGGAGCGGGTCTGCGGGTGCTCGAATGTTGCCGGCTCCGTGTCCAGGACGTCGACTTCGCGCGCAATCAGATCCTGGTGCGAGGCGGCAAGGGTGACAAGGACCGGGTGACGATGCTGCCCACAGCGGTCAAGGCCGCGCTGGCCCGCCATCTCGAGGGCGTGAGGGAACAGCACCGAGCTGACCTCCAGTTCGGCGCGGGCTGGGTCGAGCTGCCCACGGCGCTGATGCGGAAGTATCCGCACGCAGGCCGCGACTGGGCATGGTACAGGGTCTACCCGGCCACGCGTTTCTATCGGGAGCAGGCCACGAGTCAAGTCCGCCGGCACCACCTGCACGAGACCGTGCTCCAGAAAATCGTCAAGGACGCGGTGCACCGCACCGGGATCGCCAAGCGGGCGACTCCACACACGTTCCGCCATTCGTTCGCGACGCATCTGCTCGAAGACGGCC
>JBGOTP010000388.1:0-4774 GCA_041476545.1 Vicinamibacteria bacterium
GAATCGGCTGTGCTAGAATCGCTTCTTTCGCTTGCCACGGTTTCCCCAATTCGATCCTCGATTGGGCCGGTAGCTCAATTGGCAGAGCAGCAGACTCTTAATCTGCGGGTTGACGGTTCGATTCCGTCCCGGCTCACCATTATTCCCCAATGACTTAGCCTGCGTTCGTCGCCGACCGCGCGCGCCGCTGGTTGCGCGGGGGTTGCAGATGGTTGCGTCTCGTCGAGCCGATCGACGCCCCGCTCGCTCGTCGCCTCTGGCAGCCAGTGCGCGTACACACGCAGCGTGATCGACGGATCTTTGTGCCCGAGCTGGCGGCTGACATACGTGATGGGCGCGCCCGCTTGCAGCAGCAACGACGCGAACGTGTGCCGCATCTGGTGCGGACCGCGTCGATGCAACTCCGCTTTGTCGAGAAGTTGGTTGAGGACCTTGCGCGCGTTCGACCCATCAAGCGCCGTGCCTGCGACAGACGGAAAGACCCACGGCGGCAGTGGTCGGCCGACCGCGAGCCACGCCGCTCGTTGCTGGCGCCGCCAAAGCCTGAGCACGGCCCGGAGCTGCATCGAGAGATCGACTCGGCGCTGCTGATGGTTCTTCGGGGTGGTCAGCGTGCCATCGACCAGATTCCGCTCGATGTGGACGAAGCGCCCCCGCCAATCGATGTCACCCCACTGGAGGGCCAGCAGCTCGCCCAGTCGCAGCCCGGTCCGCAGCCCGCACAGCAGCCACGCATACCAGTCAGGAAAATGCACGCGGGCCGTCTCCAGCAGATCCGCCGCCTCGTTGCGGCTGAGCGCGTCAATCGCCGGCTCGGCCTCGTCCCCCGCTCGCAGGTACCGACCCAGCCGGAGGGCGGGATTCGCCGGCAGCAGCTCGTCCTCGACGGCCTGCGTGAGGACGGTGCTGAGGGTTCGCACGACACCGCGAATCGTCTCCCGCCGCAAGCCTTTGGCGCGGCAGGCCGCCACAATCGCGCGACAGTCCTGTCTGCTGAGCGAGGAGACCGGGCGCGTCCCGAGCGCGGGGAAGAGGTGGAGCCGCAGATTCCCCTCGCAGAATCGCAAGGTCGATGCCTTCAGGCTGCCGCGCATCGTTTCCAGCCAGGCCGTCGCGTACGTGCGCAGGTTGTGCTCCGTCGAGTTCGTCGGGAGCGCAAACTCCCCACGAGCCAGGCGCTCGCGGAGGGCCTGCGCCACGCGGAGGGCGGTGTCGCGATCGCCGACGCGCTTGGCCTTCCGGCGTCCCTGGTGGTTGACGAACACCCACCAGGCGCCTTTCCAGAATCGCACTCGCACACCCATCAGGCTCGCTCACTCTACTGCAAGGCGCCGAGGACATCCTCGACCATCGCCTTGAACCCGTCGCCCTGCCCCTGCCCACCTCGCCTGAAGGGCGCGGCCCACGCATCAAACTCGGACCGCTTCACGAGTACTCGGCCACCGATGCGGTAGGACGGGAGCGGATGCGCCGCGTGCGTGAGATACCCGCGCAGGGTACGGACGCTGAGCCCCGCATAGACAGCCAGGGTCTTGAGGGACAGGTACGCATCGTCCACGCGGACCACGGCACCGGCACTGGCCGCCACGCGCCCCGACATCGCCGCCAACTCGCGGTCCGCCTTCGACGCCCACGCCCGGCTTGGGGAGCAGTTCCTCATCTGTCGTTTCCGTGGCCCTCGGTCCCAGGTTCCGTCCTCGTCTGCGCATCTGGAACGGGGGGAACCCCCTGTGAGCGTGTAGGGTTCGTGTAGGGTTTGGAGCCCATTTCCATGTTTTCTCTCGCGAGAGGCATATGGAAGAAAAACCAGGAATTCGTGAAGGACCCTACAATCATTCGATGGAAACCCTACATAGACCGTCGAGTGATGCCGCGGTACAGCTGGCCACGGCTGCTGCGTACGCGCTCGAATCGCTCTCCTGCCTTACTCCCAAACGCGGTCGCCGAGAGCCGCTCCAGCTCGTTCAGGCCGTGCCGGTCTGCCCAAACCTTGTAGTGTTGATACAGGTCGCTCCCGGTAACTACTGAGTCGGGCTCTCGGTCGATCGCCTCGTCAATAAAGTCGGCCAACGGATCGCTCTCGCACTCGTACTGCGCCGTTGCGGCTGTCACGACGGCCGGCGGTTGGAGTCCGCGCCGCTGCCAGTCAAGACAGCCGCGAACGGCCCACGCGAGGACTCCTGGCGCCTCGTGGCGTAGCTCGTTGAGGAGCCCCAAATGGGGCGCGAAGCGCCGCGTGAATGGAATCAGGCGAATCCGACGCCAGAATCCATGCGAGTCATCACGGACGACCGGTTTGTGATTCACGCTCAGCCAAAACTTTGCGACGGGCTCGAACGTGAAGAACTCCTGATGAAGAAAGCGCGCCGTCACCGGGTCGCAACCGGTCAGGGCCTTGACCCGGCCTTCATTCAACCGTGTGCCGTCATTCGTTTCACTCGCGATGACAAACCGCCGGCCGACAAGCGCTGCCAAGTCATTCGGGATCGCTGCTCGATTCCGGAGTTCGATGGTCGAGAACGGCATGTTCCAGGCGTAGTCGCCGAGCACGAACTTGACCGTGATGACAAACGTTGACTTGCCGTTCGCCCCGGTGCCGTAGAGCACGAACAGGCATTGCTCCGAGGTAAGACCGAGCAGCGAGTACCCAACGGCACGCTGGACAAAGCCGACGAGTTCCTCATCGCCGGCGAATATCTCCGTGAGGAATTGCGTCCAGCGGGGACACGTCGCCATCGGATCGAACGGCACGCCTGCGCTCATGATCACGCCATCCTCGCGACGCCCTGGTCGCAGTGCACCGCTCTGCAAGTCGACAACGCCGTTGCTGACGCCGAGCACATACCGGTCGGCATCCCATCGGTCGCCCGCGTCCGCAACTGGCGGCAACGCCTTGGCGATCGCGAGCATGTTGTCCAGGGCCGCGCGACGATCGAACTTCGCCCAGTGCTCCGTCTGCTTTTGCCGCTCAACGCCGTCGGGGATATCGAGTGCGTGATGCTGTTGCTCGCGGACGTGTTTGAGGGCCAACCGCGTCACCGCTCCATCAGCATCAGCGATGAATCGATGTCCCTGCCAGACCAGCCACCGGCCGCGGCGATGGTCGTATCGAAGGTCATCACCACGCGCCGCACAGAAGGACTCGGCCGCGCCAGCCTCCGTCAAGGCGGAGCCGACACGTGTCTTCCGTGGTGCGGCCCAGGCGATCCCGTCAGCCGTCAGTCCACGACGGCGCGTCACGTGACCGCCGCCTGGCGGATGGTCTGCGTGCGGAGATACCGGTATTCATCGATGAGCCGAGAGTGTCGCGCGCGCAGCCGGTGACACTCGACGGTGAGCGCGTGGAGCGCGTGGATTGCCTGCTGAGCGACCGCTCGGTACGCATCGCGGTCGGCCCGGAGTTCGCCGATCTGCTCGACGAGCGCGGCCTCGCTATCGGCCAGCGCCTCGAGCGCCATGTCTCGGGCGTCGATCACCGGCTGCCCTCCGCACGCCGCGCCAGCCATGCCTCGATATCGACAAGGCACCAGCCGACGCGACCGGGAGACAACCGTATCGCGCGAGGAAAATCACCCCGGCGTCGCAGGCGGGTGATCGTCGCCTGAGACAGGCCCGTGATGGCCCGCAACTCACGACACGAGAGCACGCGAGGGAGTACCGCTGGTGGTGCCTGCACGTCAATGGCGAGTAGAGCACGCCTACGCCAGGCGCAAGCGATTTGCGGCCGTGTGCGGACTTCTGCGGCTGTGTGCGGACGTTCGCGGCGTCAGTCTCGCCGCTTCGGATAGTCGCCTGAATTGAGCAACCGATCGATATCCGACCGGAGAACCCGTCGCCGGCTCTCGATCTTTACAAGCTCGATCGTCCCTTTATCCTGCATTCGTCGGATGGTGTCTTCGTGGAGGTGAAGAAACTTCGCGGCCTGCTGCACAGTTACGACACCACGATCGGTCCTGCGCTTCTGATTCGCCGGGTCTGCGTCCGGCGCCTCCCTCTCGAGCGAGGCAAGGAAGGTCAGAAGCAGTGCCGCGATGTTCGTGATCGACTGATCGCGATCCTGAGGTACTCCCTCGTCGTCCTGCTGATAGTCCGCAATCAACTGACTATGCGTACGGACGCCGAACTCGGCCAGGCGCCTCACTCCCACGGCAAGCGGCGTCGAGTCCTTCGGCACCTGGAAGCCAGCACAAATGACCGTTTGCACAATCAGTGTCTTGAGGCGCTCGCGCTGGAGATGGTTTTCGACATGATCGAGGGGACCGCCCTTGAATCTGTCTGGGTCGGCGTCGGCGTCGCTTACAAACACCTCGAACGGCTGACGACGGCCTTTGGGAAGGAGGGTCTCGCAGTCGTCGCGCAGCGCACGGAAGCGGCCGGGCGTGTCCATCGTTCCCTCGACGAGGCCCTGAAAGGGAAAGTCGCCGCCACCGGGCAGGGTTCCCGGCGTTCGCTCCGACTGATCAGGCCAGAGCTAGGCGGCGCGTCGAAGTGTAGCGCGAGTGCAGGCGCTCGCGCCTGTCCCGAAAACAGATGGTTCTGAGACAGCGGCGAAGACGTCGAGAAGCCCTGATTTTCGGCCTTCTCTACGACGCCAGCCGGACAGGTTTTAGGGACAGCCGCGCTCTGTGCAGCACCGAGCGGGAGACGCCCAAGGCACGCGCCGCGTCGCGGACCGACAAGTGCGCTGTGCGCGTGAGCGCGTCGAAGCCCACGGTGCGCCCCGGACGGCCCAGGCGCCCGCCAGAGGCGCGCACGCGCGCGAGGCCCGCCTTGA
>JBGOTP010000389.1:0-4770 GCA_041476545.1 Vicinamibacteria bacterium
ACTTCCACGTCGCGAAGGCGGTGGCCGACACTCCAGCGTTCGGCGGGCGTGGCTCCGCCCTTGCCGTCGAAGGTGATGCGGTTGAGCGACTGCGTCGCGATCCCGCTCACCAGGGCTGACCCGCGCCACTCGGGGAACATCGTGCCGTTGTAGAACGTGAGATTGCCCGGCGCGATGATGGGCGTCCAGTAGATCACCGGCTGGGCCAGATCTGGCCGCGTATCCGGACTTGGGATCGGCACGCCGTTATAGTTGGTCGCGTAGGACGCGAGCGGCCAGCCGTAGTTCTTGCCGGGCTCGACAAGGTTCAGCTCATCGCCGCCTCTCGGGCCGTGCTCCACTTCCCACAGCCGGCCGTCAGGCGCGAATGCCAGACCGTAGGGCGTCCGATGACCGGTGGTCCAGGTCTCGGCGGGCGCCAGGTTCGGCCCCTCGAGCGTGTAGGTGCTGACGACCGGCGCCGTCTTGGCCACTTCCGTATCGCGCGGCGGATCGATCAGGGGAATACTGGCCGCGCCCATCTTTCCGGCCATCGGATTGCCCGGCGCGGGCTTGCCGTCCAGCGTCAGACGGAGGATCTTCCCCACCGCCGTGTTCGGATCCTGCGCGGGCGTCATGCGCTGGCGATCGCCGACCGCCAGGAACAGGTACTGATCGTCGGGAGAAAAGGCGATCTGGGCGCCGAACTGCCCGCCCCGGCCCTTCGGCATGTCATGCCACAGCACCTGCAGTCCCTCCAGGCTCGCCGTGTTCTGGCCAATGACCAGCCGAGCCCGTGCGAGGGCCAGGCCTGACGTCCCTGGGTCGCCCGGCTCCGCATAGGTGAGGTAGACGCTCTGGTCGGTCGCGTAGCGCGGCGAAACGAACACGCCCAGCATGCCACCTTGACCCTGGTACAGGACAGCCGGGACGTTCTCGACTGGCGTCTTCGCCCCCTGCTGGGTCACGAGCCAGACCGGGCCGACCTTCTCGGTGATGAGCATGCGTCCATCGGGCAGGAAGGCAATGCGCCAGGGCAGTTTGAACGTTGCTACCGGGGTCATCGTGAACGGCAGGCTCGGTTCCGGCTTCAGCGCTCCCGCGTTGATCTGTGCGTGCGCCGGGGCCGACACCAGAGTCACTAGCAGCGCCGCATTCAAAAGCGTCTTCATGTATGTATCTCCTTGCCTCACGAACTTTCGAGACCAACCAAGAGTAAGCCACCGAGCTTCCTTCATCAAGAACTGGCTCGCCGGAGTGGCTCCAGGCGCTGCTCGTGTCCTTCGTGCGCGCGCGCGCTCCTATCCCTGAGATGCTTTGACAGTCTCCGGAAGCATCGCCTAATCTTGGCTGCGGTTTGTCATTGGTCCAACGGCTTCATCTTCACGAGTGAGGGCATCAGGATGGCACGAAGAGGAAAACGCGCGGGAATCGAGGGCTTCGCTGGAGATCTCGGACGGCTCCTTGGGACGGCTCAGGCAAAAGCTCATGGCTGGATCGAACAACGGCACACGATCGCGAAGCAACTGCAGCAGATTCGAGACGCGGCCGCTGCGTTGCTGACCGAGCTGGGCGCGGCGGCGGCTTCGAGCCGGCGGCGCCGTGGACGGCCGAGCGCGGCTTCCGCGGTCGGGGCCGGTGTCGCAGCCGTCGCGCGCGGCAGACGCAAACTGTCGGCGAAGGCGCGCAAGGCAATTTCCGACGCTCAGAAAAGGCGCTGGGCGGCGGTCAGAGCGGCAAAGAAGCAGAAGTAGGTCAAGACACGGACCACAATGGATGTCTTGACGATTCTCGGCAGCGCTCGCGGTGACGGCCACACACGGGCGCTACTCGAGGCGGTGCTTGCAGGAAGGGCCGCCACGCGGATCGACCTGAGAGACCTGAACATTCAGCCGTACGAATACGGGCAGTCAATGGAGCGGGACGACTTTGCCCAGGTCGCCGAAGCCATGACCGCTCACGGGGTGATCATCCTCGCGACGCCGGTCTACTGGTATGCCATGAGCGGCCGTTTGAAGACGCTCTTTGATCGGTTCACTGATTTCGTCACGGTGCGCAAGGACTTGGGCCGACAATTGAAGGGCCGCAACGTCTTCCTGCTGGCCTGTGGGTCTGAACCGCAGTTGCCAGACGGATTCGAAGTGCCATTCCGTGCAACAGCCGTGTATCTGGGCATGGATTACAGCGGCGTCTTCTATGGACGGGCCAACAAGCAGGGTTTGTTGCCAAGCGTTGTTGGAGACGCGGCGCTGTTCGGCGACAGCGTGTTTGCGCTCGCGCATAGGAGCGTGATGGGGACCGAATAACGCCAGCGAAATCCGCCCCCTACGCGATGTGCGCGCCCACGGTTTCGACGTACACCGCGTACAGCGATTGGCTGCCGGCCATGAAGAGCCGGTTCCGCCGCGTCCCGCCAAAGCAGATGTTGGCGCAGGTTTCCGGCATGCGGATCATCCCGATGCGGTCGCCGTTTGGCGCCAGCACCTGCACGCCCGGCCGCGCGCCGGCCCAGATGTTGCCATCCACATCGCAGCGAATGCCGTCGGCGAAGGAGGGCGCGCCGGTCCCCGGGATGGTGAGCACCGCGAACCGTTTGCCGTTGCGCAGGGTTTTTCCATCGACGTCCCACACCTTGATGTCCTGCGGGGCGCCGCCGGTGTCGGCGACGTAGAGCTTCTTGTAGTCGGGCGAGAAGCAGATGCCGTTCGGCTGGACGACGGCGTCCGTGACTTTGTCCATCTGCGCGGTCTTCGGATCCACCCGGTACACCGATTCCTTCGTCTCGGAGTCGGCCTTGAACCCTTCGTAGTTTCCGCGAATGCCGTAGATGGGATCGGTGAACCAGATACCTCCGTCGGGATGCACGACGATGTCGTTGGGCGAGTTCAGCCTCTTGCCTTGAAACTTGTCGGCGACGACCGTGACGCTTCCGGACGGCTCGTACCGGACCACACGGCGGCCGCCGTGCTCGCACGAGAGCTGCCGGCCCTCGTAGTCGAACGTGTTGCCGTTGCTGTAGCCGGACGGATTGCGGAACACCGTGACGCGGCCGTCCTCTTCGATCCACCGCATCTGGACGTTGTTGGGGATATCGCTCCAGACCAGGTAGCGCCCGACGCCGTTCCAGGCGGGACCTTCCGCCCACAGCGTGCCGGTGTAGAGCCGCCTGATCGGCGTGCTCGCCAAGATGTACCGGCGGAAGCGATTGTCCAGGGCGACCACGTCCGGGTCGGGATACTGGAGTGGCGGCTGTCCCGACCAGTCGCGCGGCGTCGGAACCGGCGACACCGGCTGCTGGCCGGCAGGCGTCTGTGCCATCGCTCGACGCGCGGGCACGATCGCCAGGCCACCGAGCGCCGCCGTGAGAAACGACCTTCGATCAATCATGGGGTGACTCTCGGTCGACATGATGGCACGGTTCTTCGCGTCGAGGGCCATTTGATCATGTGGCCATGTCGCCGCGTGTGGGGCTATGCCGGGACGATGTCTGTCCTGGCGAAGTCGTCGCCCACAAAGAGCAGCGAGTCGCCGGCCACCGAGGCGCTGGCGTAGGCGAGGCAGTCGCCGAAGTTCAAGGCGGCGGGATGTCGTCCCCGGCCGAACCGCTTGAACGCGTCAACTGCCGTCCCCCACTCGCCTTCGCCGAACGGGACGACCATGATCGCGAGCTCTTTCACGAGGGATTCGACTGTTCCAACGGCCGACGCACGGCGCCGCCCCGCGAGCACCAGGCTCGTTTCGACAAGCGTCGGTGCGCCGATGCGCACGTGGTCGGCTTCGAGGATCCGGTCCACGATGCCGAGATACCCAGGTTCCGCGAAGAGGATGGCGATGAGGGCGGAGCTATCGAGCGTCATACACCGCCGGGACCATAGCCAAGAATCTCGTCCTCGTCGGCGCGAGACAGCCGCCGGCCGACCTGGGATTTCGGCAGTGTCGGCCAGACTCGGTTTTCGAGAAACCGCAGGACGCGGGCGCGCCGTTCGGTCGTCGAGATCCCCCTAAGGCGATGCCGGCGCTCCTGCAGGGCGCGCCGGATCGTCTCGGTCTTCGACTCGCCCGTCAGGCGCGCGAGCTCAGTCGCCAGCCGCTCAACCTCGAGGTTCTTGATGTTCAGGGCCATGATTGCACCATGGTATATGATCCAGTGGTGTAATGGTGTAATGCTGATCACTGATGGCATCCTTCGGCAGTTTGTCGATGAACGTCTTGATGGCGGCGGCGCTGACATCAACGGCGGGTGGCGGCGTTTGCGCGACGGTGGTCTCCTCTTCAGCCCTTTAGCCCTTCGCCCTCAGCCCTGATTTCGAACGCGCCCTTAGCGTTCGACCCCTTCGAGCACCTGGGCGATGGCTCGGGACACGGTCGCCAAGGTGGCTGCGGACACGGCGCTCGGGTCGTCGCGCTGCACGTGAAACCAGGGGTCGCTGCCGTTCACGACGCCCAGCCCGCGATAGCCGTTCAGGATGAGGTCGCGGAACTCGCCGATGCGCGTATCGGTGCTGAGGGTATACATCGGCAAATCCGCGAGCGCGCGGCGCATGATGGGCGCCAGTGCTTCGCTCGCCTGCAGCGTGCCCGTCGTCACCCAATCGGTCGGCCGCAGCGTGCCGTTGACATCGCGCCACGGTGGCGTGGCAATCGACGCGCCCAGGTGGAGCCAGGCGCGCGTCTTCTCCGGAGGCGGTGCGAGGTGCGCTTCATGCAAAAGGCGCGCACCCAGAAAGTCCAATTCGTGCCCCGAGTTCGCGACGAAGAAGTAGTTTAGGCCATCAGTTCGCGCGGCCGCCC
>JBGOTP010000390.1:0-4770 GCA_041476545.1 Vicinamibacteria bacterium
TACGCCCGATAGATGTCGGGAATGTCGCCAGACTGACCGAACCGGTCCACGCCGAGGGGAATGATGCGATGCTGCCGGACGGCGCCAAGCCACGCCAGCGTCGCCGGGTGTGCATCGATGACTGTCACGAGGCCCGCCTGAGCCGGTAACGCACTGAGCAGTTGATCGATGTGCGACAGAGACGCGACCGCGCGATGAACCGATCCGCTCGACGTCGATGACGGGGATGCGAGGGATGCCAGGGATGCCGGCGCTGCCAGGGCGGCCCGCCACTCGCGCTGCAGCCGATCCGGCGACGTCACCACGAGCAACCCCGCGCCCGGGATGTCCTCCACGATCTGACCGTGAGCCTCGATCGCCTCGGCCACGACAGGGCCGCACGCCACGATGGCAACTGCCGCGTCCGGAGCCGGCTCAATCAGCCAGTAGCCGCCCTCGATCACCTGACGCCGCAACTCCGGCGTGAGCGTCCGCGCGGGCTGCGTCAGCGGCCGCGTCGAGAGCCGGAGGTACACCGCTCCGCCATCCTCCGCCTGCAGGTGCTCGAAGCTCCATCGCAGCATCTCGCACAATTCATCGACATAGGCCGGCTCGAACGCCGTGAGTCCCGGCTGGCCCATGCCGATGAGCGGTGTGAATACCGACTGGTGCGCACCACCTTCCGGCGACAGCGTGACACCTGAGGGCGTGCCCACGAGAATGAACCGCGCATCCTGATAGCAGGCGTAGTTCAGCGAGTCGAGTCCCCGATTGATGAACGGATCGTAGACGGTGCCAATCGGCAGGAGCCGCTCACCGAAGAGCGGCGCCGTGAGTCCGAGCGCCGCGAGCAGCAGGAACAGATTGCTCTCCGCAATCCCAAGCTCGATGTGCTGCCCTTGCGGAGACATCGTCCAGTTCTGCGCCGACACGATGCGCTCGTCGCGGAACGTATCGCTGCGATCGCGCGCGTCGAAGATGGCACGCCGGTTCACCCAGCCCCCGAGGTTGGTGGACACGGTGACGTCTGGCGACGTGGTGACAATGCGATCCGCGAGCGTCGGGTGTGTGCGAGCGATGTCGGCAAGGAGCCGCCCAAAGCCGAGCTGTGTGGACATCTCCGCGCTCATCGGCGGTTCGAACGCGGACGGCACAGCCACGCGCTCCGCCTGATAGCGGCGCGGTGCCGTCGCTGCGAACGGGACCGCCGCGAGAAACGCGCGAAGCTCGCTCTCGGCCACATCGAGGCCGGCGAACGCGTCCCATTCCTGTCCCTCGGCAACCGCCAGCTTCTTCTTGAATGCCTCGACCTGTTCCACCGTCATCATGCCGGCGTGGTTGTCCTTGTGGCCGGCAAACGGCAGCCCGTAGCCCTTGATCGTGTACGCAATGAAACAGGTCGACTGGTCGTCGGTTGTGCCGTGGAACGCGTCCAGCACGGCTTCGAGATCGTGTCCGGCGAGATTCGTCAGCAGGCGGTGCAGGCCGTCATCGTCGTGCTCGTCGAGGAGTTCGAGAATGCCTGATGTGTCCCGCAGATCGCGGAGCAGCTGCTCTCTCCACGCAGCCCCTCCCTTGTACGCCAGCGCCGAATAGCGCGAGTTGGGACAGGAATCGATCCAGGCGCGGAGCGCATCCCCGCCTCGTCGCAGGAACGCCCGCTCCAGCAATGTGCCGTACTTGAGTGTGACGACGCGCCAGTCCATGCCGCGGAACATGTTGTCGAGTCGGTAGGAGAATCGGTCGGAAGTGACGGCGTCGAGGCTCTGCCGGTTGTAGTCGACAATCCACCACACATTGCGGATGTCGTGCTTCATCGACTCGAGCAGCGCCTCGAAGATGTTGCCTTCATCGAATTCGGCATCGCCGGCGACCGCGATCATGCGTCCCGTGGACACCGGACCATTGGTGAGTCCCTTGAGCCGGAGATAGTCGCGCGCGAGCGCCGCGAAGGTGGTCATGGCCACGCCAAGGCCGACCGACCCCGTGGAAAAATCGACATCGTCGGCGTCTTTGGTGCGCGAGGGATACGCTTGAGCGCCGCCCAGGGCACGGAACCGCTCCAGGCGCTCCCGCGACTGGCGGCCGAAGAGATACTGGATCGCGTGAAACACGGGACTTGCGTGCGGCTTGACCGCGACGCGATCCTCCGGCCGGAGGGCATCGAAGTAGAGCGCCGTCATCAGCGTGGCGACCGAGGCGCACGAAGCCTGGTGACCGCCGACTTTCAGCCCGTCGCGCTTCGGGCGGATGTGGTTCGCGTGATGGATCATCCACACGGCCAGCCAGAGCACTTTCTGCTCGAGGGCGCGAAGGCAGCGAATGTGGGCGGCCGCCGCGTTGTCGAGAGGGTCGGATGGGGCCGTCGGCCTGACAGACGTGGGCATATTGACCTGAATGGCTCCTCTTGATGGTAGCGAAACGCGGCGGGTCCAGTATTGCGATTGCGGGAACGATCACGGCCGGTTGCGCAACATAGTTGCGCGACGACACAGATCTGAGCATGATGGCGTTCATGCGAGACCTTGACGAGATCGATCGGAAGATCCTCACGCACCTGCAAGAGGAGGCGCGGATCTCCAACGCGGAGCTGGCGGACCGCGTGGGGCTGTCACCGGCGCCCTGCCTGCGCCGCGTCCGCGCACTGGAGGAACGTCACGTCATCAACCGGTACGTGACGCTGCTCGATCCGGCGGCACTCGACCTTGGCGTCACGGTCTTCGTGCAGATCTCATTGGATCTGCAGGTGGAGGATCGGCTGGAGATTTTCGAACGCGCCATCATACGGCGGCCCGAAGTGCTCGAGTGCTATCTGATGACGGGCGACGCCGACTATCTCGTGCGCGTCGTCGTGCCGGATGTCGCCGCCTACGAGCGGTTCCTCAAGGATTTTCTGACGCGTGTTGACGGGGTGGCCGGCATCAAGTCGAGCTTCGCCCTGAAACAGGTCAAGTATTCAACGGTGCTGCCGATTGATCCGGCTCGCCCGGTGGGGTCGCCGGCCGACGGCGCGGCAGCGAAACCTCAGAAACGATCCCACGGTCGAGCGCGGGCCCGGTCGTTCCGCTGATCCTGCGCTATTTCTGTTGCAGCGTGCGGCGCCTTTGTTGAAGCAACCCTTGCGCGCAGCCGGTAGAGGAAACGTCTCGCGTCCTTCTGAAGGTCAGGCCAATCGAGGAAATCTCCCACCTGATCGAGCTCGTAGGGCTCGGAGAGGCTGAGGGGCCCAAGGGGCTCCCCGACGACTAGGATGTAGAGCGGGACGGGCGGCTTCGTCTCCCCTAGCCAAACGGATAGGTTCTGTCGTTCCACGAGTGAGACGTCAAGCCTCCCGCGCCTCAGGTAGTAGTGCCCGCCCAGAGAGTCCTCCTGGCCGTCGACGATCACCAGGCGATCAACGAAATCGCCCTGGCGAGCCAAGGCACGGGCGGCTTCAATGGATCCGCGATGGGGATACCAGAAGCTCAGGAACACCAAGGCCAGAAGGTGCACGCCGATGAAAAGGCGGCGGTGAAGGCGGCGCAGGATGGGTTCTTTGACACGACGGTACAAGAGCTCGGAGGCGCAGGCGATGGCCAGAAGCACGAGAGGCAGCAGCACGAACCGCAAGGCCTTGCGCGCCACCAGGGAATGAAGGAGCAGATAGAGTGCGGATGCGCCCACAAACAGCGGGAACCGCCGACTCCCGGCGGCGATCGCTTCGAATCCGCTTTTGAGAAAAGGCGGAATCAGGACTAGAACGAGCAGGATGAACGGCACGTAATACCAGAAGTGTTGCTGGCCGTATCGCGCCGCCGCGCCCTCGAACACGTTCCAGGCCACGTAGCGCAGGGGGCTGTGGAAGAACGAGCCCCAGGTCGCGAGGTCAACGAAACCCTGGAAGGTCACCATGATGGCGGCTCCGGCAGCAAAGATCGCGCTCGCGAGCCACCGTCGTTCGATGAGCCCCGCTGCCAGCAGCGCCGGACCCAGAAAAGCGTCCTGGAATCGGCAGCAGAACGCCAGCCCCAGCACCACGCCGGATACCAAGGGCCAGAGCCGCCCGGGGCCTTCGAACAAGAAAACCGCGGTCAGGCCCAATCCCACTGCGAAGGTCGGCCCCGTTGGCTGGACGCTGCTGTAGACCATGATGGGGTTCATGGCGGCGAAGAGGAGAACAGCTCGCGGTCGGGAGAAACCCTTCCAGCGCACGAGCAACATCCAGAGGCTCGCGAGGGGGATGAGTCCTAGGAAGGCGTGAACGAGCCGAGTCGCTGCCATCATGGTGCCGGCGTCGTGTATCCCCAAGCCCGAGAGCACCCGGAAGATTCCGGCGAGAAAGCCTGGATAGACCCAGGAGCGCAAACCCTGAACGTAGTCGTGGGGCCGCCACCAGCTTCCTCCGAGCCCGAGATGGTAGGCAGGGTCCACGTACTGGAACTGGTGATCCTTGAACTCATATCCACGGCTCCACAAGACAGCGGGGATTCGAACGAGAAGGGCGAAAAAAAGATACGGGGCCAGTGCAATCTCCCCGGGCTCGCTCGCTCGACGTAGCGACGTGAGGAGACTACGCAACCGTGAGGAGGGTGTCAGCAGAATGGCGGCCCATGGAGCGCTGAACGATAACCTACTTCGGCGTCACGCGGAATAGCCCGCCGGGATTGGCGTCCTCGAGCATCCACAGCGCGCCGTCCGGACCGACTTCCACGTCGCGAAGGCGGTGGCCGACACTCCAGCGTTCGGCGGGCGTGGCTCCGCCCTTGCCGTCGAAGGTGATGCGGTTGAGCGACTGCGTCGCGATCCCGCTCA
>JBGOTP010000391.1:0-4760 GCA_041476545.1 Vicinamibacteria bacterium
CAGGCGATCTGTGGGCCGGTGCGGAAGTAATGGCCTGGCACCTCCTCACGCATCTCGCTGAACAGGACGACTGTGTCGTGACGGCTATTTGCCTTAACGATGGCGTGCTCGTCGACAGGCTGCGAAGAAATGGCATCGACGTGCGAATCCTTAGGGAGGACACCCTTTCTCTGACCGAGATAGTACGAGGGGCCGCGAAGCTGCTCCGCGGCACTGACGTCCACATCCTGCACTCTCATCGGTACAAAGAACATGTGATCGCAGCCCTGCTCGCGCAGTTCTTCGGTTCTCGCCTGATCGCCACCGTCCACGGCCTTCCGGAGCCCACGCCCACCGGCCGAGTCCGTGACGCTGTGCGCACCTGGTCGACACACCGGCTGTTGCGGCACCGGTTCGACAGGGTCGCCGCCGTCTCGAACGTCATGAAAGAAACGCTTGTCAACGAGCACGGATTTCGGCGCGGCGTTGTAGATGTGGTGCACAACGGCGTAACCATACCGAAGGAGAGGGCACTTCGGCCATGCTCGAACGGTGTCCACCACATCGGTTCCGTGGGTCGTCTCGTGCCAGTCAAGAACTTTGCTCTGTTCCTCGAAACTGCCGCAGTTCTCCGGCAGTCTTTTTCCAACCTGACGTTCAGCCTGCTCGGCAATGGTCCCGATCGCGACGCACTTCTGGGGATGGCGCACGCGCTCGACCTCGACGGCTGTTTCCGTATCGTGGAACCCACGCCGGATCCGTCGGCGTACTACCAGTCACTCGATGTGTATGTGAACACGTCGCACGCTGAGGGCCTTCCTCTGAGTATTCTCGAGGCGATGGCGTTCGGCACGCCTGTTGTTGCGAGCGCCGTCGGTGGAATTCCGGAGATTGTTCGACACGGCGTGAACGGCCTCCTTGTTCGCGAACCTCAACCGGCGGCTTTTGCCGCCGCGTGCGCCCGGGTGCTCACGAACGCGACGTTGCGTGAGCGGTTTAGAACGGAATCCAAGGCCGCGGTCGCGACGTGTTTTTCGGCTGCTGCGATGGCCGGCCGATACGTCGACCTTTACCGGCAACTGGCCATGCCCGCTAGGTTGAGCGTTGCGTGACACGCGACGCGGGCCATTCATGGCTAGTACGGCTGGCGAAGACAGCAACGGTGGCGGCTGCGGCCTACGGCGTTTTCTTCTTCATCGTGATGTACACGCCGGCTTCCGACTGGATGGTGAAGCCTCTTTTTGTGTGGCCACAAGTAACCCAGGCCAACGCTATTGTCCTGCTCACGTCGTATGCGACGCCCAACCGGATCCTGAACGAGGAAGGCATCTGGCGGACGCTGGAGGCCGCTCGGCTCTACCGGGCAGGGACGGCGCCCGTGATTCTTGTCAGCGGTGGGCGGAGCGAAGGCTTGGTCGGCGATTCCAGCGCGGCGATGGCCACCCTGTTGAACGATCTGGGCATCCCGAAGACAGCGGTAGAGTTCGAACGGGTGTCCCTGAGCACGCACGAGAGTGCGGTGAATGTCGCGAAGCTGGCGCGGATCCGTGGCTGGACGCGCATTGCGCTCGTGACCGACGCGACAGCTATGCGCCGTGCACGCGCCGCCTTCGTTCGAGAAGGCATTGCCGTGTCGCCCGCGCCAAGCATGCTCTGGGAGCTGGGGTGGGAACAGCCCTACGACCGGTTGCGCAAGTTCCAGGGCGCCCTGCACGAGTACGGCGGCCTCCTCTATTACTGGTGGCAAGGTTGGATTTGATTTGAGAGCGATTGCGTTGAAAACGGGTTGGGGGGCCGTCGCGCGGCAGACGACACCTCGTCGCGACGGGCTCCCGTCGGCAAGCGCGAAGAATCCGCGGGCCAGCGTCTATTCCCTGCCCTTTGTCTTGGTATTGACGTATCTGCTGATCGACTACGGTCGCCCGCAAGACTGGGTGCCGGTCCTCGGCGTGATAAAGCCCGGTATGTTGGTACTCGGCGGCGGGGTTCTGGCGTTGATCATCTGCCGGGCGTTCCCAAGCAATCCGCTCGTGAAATACATGCTCGCCTTTCTTGGGCTCATGGTTGTGCAGATTCCTTTCGCATTCAATCCGCACAGGGCCTTTAACCAAACGTGGGACTTCGCACTCCTTCTCTTCGGTGCGATTCTACCAATCATGGTTTTCGTGGATTCCTTCGAACGTCTGCGAATCCTCCTCCGCTTTTGGATCTGGATCCACGTGGCACTGGCGCTCTTCAGCATCACGCATAGAGGCCAGGGCGTTGGCTCATTCCTCGGGGACGAAAACGACTTCGCGCTTGCGATGAACATCGCGCTGCCGTATGGGTTCGGTCTGCTGATGGTCGAGCGTGGAACAGTGCGAAAGCTGTTCCTCTTGGGAGCTAGCCTGCTCTTTCTGCTCCCGATTACGTCGCCCGCTGCCGGAAGCGGCAACACATCGCGCGGCGGGTTCATCGGTCTGGTTTGTGTGGCCATAGCGCTCTGGTTTCGATCGCAAAAGAAGATGCTGTCACTTGCGATCGTCTTGACACTCGCGATGGGGTTTCTGGCAGTTGCCCCTCCGTCATTCTTGAAGGAGATGGGAACGATTGAAACGGCCGATTCAGAAGACGACACTGGGCATCAGCGCCTCTATTTCTGGGGTATCGCCTGGCGGATGTTCCTTGCTCGCCCGCTCGGGGTCGGTCCGGGCAACTATGGTGTCAACGCACCGAACTATGAGAGCACTCACGAACTGAGACGCGGCCAGCACGTGTGGGGACGAGTCGCGCACTCGCTGTACTTCACGCTGCTGCCGGAAAATGGCTTCATCGGCACGGCGTTGTTCGCGGCAATGGTTATCCTCGGTGTAAGAGTGCGCCGCCGCCTGTCTCGCAGGTGTAGAACCCATCTAAAGAATGCGACCCTCTCGGATGAAGATCGAGAGCGCACGCAATGGCTTCTTCAGATTTCGTATTGCATGGATGTCTCACTCGTCGGGTTTCTCTCGACAGGTGCGTTCATTTCGGTGCTTTACTATCCGCACATCTGGGTCTTGACCGCGCTCACGGTCGTCACTGCGCAGATCGCCTCTCGCCATCTACCCGAAGAAGTGACGCTGCAGCCAGCGCCCATATCCCGGTCCGCTGGTGCTGCCGGTCGGAGCCGTCAGCGACAATGGCAACGAGCCTGAACGTGATCACGCTCACCACAAACGCCGATGATCCGCGCTGGGACGCGTACGTCGCCGCCAGCCCGCACGCCCACGGATACCACTTGTCGGCCTGGAAACGGATTGTGGAAGCCAGCTTCGGGCATCGCACGTGCTATTTGATGTCCGAGGACCAGAGCGGTCGGGTGAACGGGGTGCTCCCGCTCGTGCGGCTTCGCAGCCGGATGTTCGGCGACTTTCTCGTCTCGGTGCCATACGTCAACTACGGCGGCCCCTGTGCGGACGATGAGGCGACTGTCCGTGAGCTTCTCACGGAGGCGGTTCGCTTCGCCGCGGCGGAAGGCGTCCACCATTTGGAAGTGCGTATGGAGACGCCGGACGACTTCGGTCTGCGGGTCCGATCGGCGAAAGTCTCGATGCGTCTACCTCTCCTCCCTTCGCCCGAGGATCTCCTGAAGGCGTTTCCCTCCAAGCTCCGCAGCCAGATCAAGCGATCACAGCAGGAAGGGATGACGGTTCGGATCGGACGTGAAGAAGAGCTCGATGCGTTCTACCGGGTCTTTGCCATCAACATGCGCGACCTGGGCACACCGGTGTACGGGAAGTCGTTTTTCCGGTCCATCCTGAATGAGCTGCCAGACTCAACCTGGATCTGCACGGTGTATTTCGGAGGTGAACCTGTCGCGGCAGGCTTTCTTGTGGGCTTTCGCAACACCATCGAGATCCCCTGGGCGTCGTCACAGCGGCGGTACAACAAGCTCAGCCCGAACATGCTGCTGTACTGGAGCGCGCTGAAGTTCGCGTGCGAGCGCGGCTTTGCCGTGTTTGACTTTGGGCGGTCGAGCCCCGACAGCGGGCCCTATCGCTTCAAGGCGCAGTGGGGGGCGACGCCGGTGGCGCTGAACTGGCACTACTGGCTGCCCAAGGACGGTCCGTTGCCGGAGCTGACACCGCAGAATCCTCGCTATCAGCTCGCCGTACGGATGTGGCAACACCTGCCCGTGGCGCTCACACGTGTGATCGGGCCTTCCATCGTCAGGAACCTGCCGTGAGGCTTCGCCACCTTCCCCCGGCGGCCGCTCCGTTATCCGCAACGGACCTGTGGTCTGGCGTGGTCGGCCTCCTGCAGTCACGCCGAGCGGTCGAACGACTGCAGTGCGAGCTGGCGAGTGCACTCCGTGTGAAGCACGTCTTCCTGGTCTCGAGCGGACGCGCCGGGCTGGCGTTGATCCTGCGCGCGCTACAACGCCTTTCGCCGCGCCGGAACGTTGTCGTTCCCGCGTATACCTGCTTCTCGGTGCCCGCTGCAGTTATGAGAGCCGGACTGAAGGTGACCGCGTGCGATATCGACCCGACGACGTTCGACTTCGACCACGACCAGCTGGAAGCGTTGGTGTCGGAAACTGAACCCCTCTGCGTGGTATCGACGCACTTGTTTGGTTTTCATGCCGATGTGCGTCGCGCGGAAGCGATTTGCCGGCCCCACGGCGCGTTCGTGGTAGACGACGCAGCGCAAGCGTTTGGCGTGCGGACGCGATCCGGCGCGCTCGGAACGCTTGGAGACGTCGGGTTCTTCAGCTTCGGCCGCGGCAAGGCTGTGACCAGCATTCGTGGCGGCGCCGTGGTGAC
>JBGOTP010000392.1:0-4735 GCA_041476545.1 Vicinamibacteria bacterium
GGAGTCGCCGCTTTTCAAATTTCAACAGCTATCGGGACATTCCCGCAGGTGGTCCGCGTTTGGGTAATCCTCGCTCGGCGAAACTACCGGATCTTGCCGAGCGCCACTGCAATGACGCCGCCAGCAATTCCACTGCGGACCAACTCGAGTAGCGGGTCGACCACTGTCCTCGTCAAATTCGAGACATTCTGAATGCCATACAAGATGAAGTCAGCGGTAAACCAGAGAAGGAAGCCGACGACAGCCCCGATCTTGACGCCAGCTCCCACGTTCGAGGAGCCAGCCCGGCTCCCGATCGCGAGCGTAACGAGCGCACCGTACGCCAGAGACCCCAGCGCAACAGCCCACACCAATTGCGGGACTCGTTCCACGCCCGTCGCTGATCCGGCGTTCGCTGCGTAGAAGCCCGCAAAGCCCAGAGCGAAGATCAGGTACCCCGCCGCGTACAAGACGATACCGCCGACCACAGTTCCGGTCACGAACCGCTTCATGTCCATGTCGTCCTCCCATTCAGACTTCGATCGGCCTACGAACCCGATGTCTATCGATGCACAAACGCGCTGTATCACCGCCCGTCTAACGCTGCGCTGAGCCGCGACGCCTGCGTTACTCGGCGCGGGGATCTTCCCTCGATTCGGTAGACACCCCAAGTTCTACGCGGCTGTACGCTCATAGTCAACGGGCGATTGATAGTCCAGCGCGGAATGCAGGCGCTGATGGTTGTAGTACCGCATGTAACGACGCAGCTGGTCGCGGAGCGCCGTCACGGTCGGAAACGATCGCCCGTGGATGACGTCGGCCTTGAGCGAATGAAAGAACGACTCCATGTGCGCGTTCTCGCCGGGCGCGCCACCGCGCGTCATGCTCTGGCGCACGCCCTGGGCCACCAGGCGGGTCCGGAACACCGTGCCCAGAAACTCGCTGCCGCGATCGCTGTGAAAGATCAATCCGGCCCTGGGTCGGCGGCGGCGGAGCGCCGCATCGACCAGGGCCCGCGTCAGCCGGGCATCCCGGATCGTTCCGAGCCGCCAGGCCAGGACGCGGCGCGAGCACTGATCCAGGACGACGGCGAGATACCACCACCGGCCGCCCACGGCGATGTACGTCAGATCCCCAACCCAGATGCGTCCCGGCCTTTCGGCGATACACCCGCACCACGCGGCCCCGGAGTCCGGCCTCCCGCATGAGGCGTGCGACTCGCCGTCCACTGAGGCGGTGGCCCTGCGCCCGCAATGCCCGCAACACCCGCGGACTCCCGTAGGTGCCCGTACTGCCCTCGAAGATCGCACGCACGTCTTCGAGTCGTACCCGGTCCTCCCTCCGACGCAGACTCTCCGGTCGGACCCGCCACGCGTAGAACCCCGGGCGCGTGACCGCGAAGAGCCGGCAGAGCCGCGTCACGCCGAACGTCTTCCGTTCCTGGTCGATGAACGCGAAGACGTCGGCTTTCGTGCGGAGGTGAACCGGATGAGTGTTTTTAGCAGCGCATGCTCCTCCTGGAGCCGCGCATAAGCTCGCTGCAGCGCCTGAAATCGCTTCATATCACGGGCCCCCGGCGTCTTCACCGCCTTCGCCACGGATACGCGACCGCGTAACGCGCCGTCCCGCGCTTCCTTCCGCCACCGGGACAGCATGAACGGGTGAATCTCAAGGGCATTCGCGACGGCCTGGACCTCGACGTCCTTGCGCCGACTCAATTTCACCGCCTTGAGCTTGAACTCGAGGCTATAGCGCTGGACTTTCCGTGGACCTGCTCTGGGCATCAAACACCTCCTGGCGTTAGGTGGAAGTGTCTACTTTATCGAGGGAAGATCAGCCGTCGGGTGCAGCGCCTGGTTAGACACCCTCTAGTTCGGAGTAGGTCGTTCGATGTGGTCGACAATGACCGCCTCCATCGGTTCGTCGCGTGGTTCGAGCTTGAGCCCAAGCTGTTCCTGGACTGCCCTGAACAGTGACGGCCCATCTGACAGCGACGTCACGTCGGACAGCGCATTCGCACTCAACGCCATACGCATGCTTTCCGGCGACCACTGAAGGTCAACATCGAACACGCCAACGAGATCGGTTCGATCCAACACGATTCGATCCAAGGCACCGGCCACACCGAAGAAGCCCGCCAACCTGCCCATCGTGATGCTGCCTGCGATGAGAGTGCCCCGTCCGCCTCTGAGTGAACACGTCGGTCTTCCGGTCGACGGCGACGGCATCGTCCGAGGTGGGGCTGCAGCTGCGACGGCCTGCGTGACGGCTTGGCAATCCGTCACGGACTGGAAACGCAGCTGCGGACCGAGACGCCCGTCGTTGCGTGCCTTAACCAATGCGTAGACCGGAAACGGCCTACGCTCAGTGTGGGTCTTGAGTTTGAAACGATCTTCGAGGAGTGAGCGCAGGAGGGCGGGCAGTTGCTCGGCGAACGTCGCGTCGCTGACGTCCATGCCAGTCGTGGCCATGATGTCGAACTGAGAGGTGGCCATCCAGTCAGGACCGCCCACAACCTGCGAGGGACGCAGCGAAACGGCCCCCGTTCCGAACGCCAGGCTGATAAGGCTCTGCCCTCCCTGCCAAGATAGCTGAGACACTTTACCCCAGGGAAATTAGTGTAGAGGGCGGGGAGGTGTCAGGACGTTGATGAGCAAGATCCGTTCGATGTTGGCCAACCCGTCGAGTGTGGAAGAGCCGGAGCGAAGGGGCGACGAGCGAAGCGAGACGGCCCGTAGCGGAGGGTCGTCCACACTCGAGCCCGACGTGGTGCCCGGCCCGCCGGATGCCGAGGTCCCCGCGCGCCATGCGCGACGGCGGTTTACGACCGCCTACAAGCTGGCGATCCTCCGGCGGGCGGACGCCTGTACGCGGCACGGCGAGCTCGGGGCGCTCCTGCGGAAGGAGGGGCTGTACTCCTCGCACATCGTCACGTGGCGCCAGCAGCGCGAGGCCGGGTTGACGCCGAAGAAACGCGGCCGCAAGTCGATGCCCGTGGATCCCCAGCGAAAGACGCTCGAACAGGAGAATCGTCGCTTGACGTCGCGGCTGCAGAAAGTCGAGGCGCTCCTCGCGTTCCAAAAAAACCATCCTGCGCGGCTGTCGCCGCACTACCTGCTGGACCAGAAACTCTCAGTGCGGCTACGCTGCGATCACCCCGGGGGGAGTGGCCGTTTGCTTTTTGGTGACGCTGTCGCGAACCCGTAAAAAAACATGGTCCGGGGGTGGCTTGCGCATTTGATATTGGTGACGCCCCCGAGGCGATCCCGTTTAGGAAAGTGATCTGACGCGCCACCCCTGCTCCCGGGCTTCCTCAACAGGAGGTTCAGATGCCAGGGAAAAAGACGCGCGGGACATCATCAGGGCGCCTTTCGACGATCAATCCAGACGCCGCCGGCATTGACATCGGATCGACCTTTCACGTGGTCGCGGTGCCGAGCGACCGCGATGACCGGCCGGTCCGTACGTTCCGCACCTTCAGCAGCGATCTCCAGCAGTTGGCGGATTGGCTCACGGAGGTGGGCATCACGACGGTCGCGATGGAGTCGACCGGCGTGTACTGGATTCCGGTCTTTGAGATTCTCGACGCGCGCGGGTTTGAGGTGCTGCTGGTCAACGCGCGCGACGTCAAGCACGTCCCCGGCCGCAAGTCGGATGTGAACGATGCGCAGTGGTTGCAGCAGCTCCACCAGCACGGGCTGCTGCGCGGGAGCTTCCGTCCGCGCGACAGCGTCGTGCGGCTGCGCGCGTACCTGCGTCATCGCGAGCGGCTGGTCGACTATGCCGCCGCGCACATTCAACACATGCAGAAGGCGCTCATGCAGATGAACGTGCAGCTGCACCATGTGGTCACCGACATTACGGGGCTCACCGGCATGCGCATCATTCGGGCCATTGTCGCTGGCAACCACGCGCCCGAGCAGCTGGCCGAGTTCCGCGACCGCCGGTGCCACGCCTCGGAGGACACCATCCGCGAGGCGCTCATCGGCAATTACCGTCCCGAGCACGTCTTCGCGCTTCGGCAGGCGCTGGAGCTATACGACTTCCATCAGGTGAAGGTGGCCGCGTGTGATGTGGAGATCGAAGCGGTGTTGATCGAGCTGAACGAACAGCGTGTGACGCCCGACGCCCCGCTCCCGTCCGTGCGTCACGCGAAGGGCCGGAACGAGCCGGCGTTCGATGTGCGGCCCGCGTTGTACACGCTCTTGGGCGCCGACCTGAGTCAAATCCACGGCTTCGGCCCGTACACGGTCCTGCGGCTCGTGGCCGAGTGCGGCGATGACATGACGAAATGGCCGACCGCCAAGCACTTCACGTCGTGGCTGAGTCTGGCCCCCGGCAACAAGATCTCTGGCGGCCGCCTCCTCAGTTCGAAGACTCGCCGGTCATCGAATCGCGCGACCGCGTTGCTGAGAATCGCGGCGGTCAATATGGGGAAGACCCAGACCGCGCTCGGCGCCTTCTACCGACGCCTCGCGGCCCGCACGGGCAAAGCCAAGGCGGTGACCGCCACCGCTCGTAAGCTCGCGATCCTCTTCTACAACGCCCTTCGCTTCGGCATGACCTACGTCGACCCCGGCGTTTCCGCCTATGAAGAGCGCTACCGCCAGCGGGTGATCCATAACCTGCATCGTCGAGCGAAGAGCCTGGGCTTCACCCTGGTGGCCGCTCCCCCAGCGACGGAAGGAGTTTCTTAGGAAAGCGGCGGCCTTCTTCGCGAAGCAGAGCCGATGAGGTTTACCTTCATCGCGGCGAA
>JBGOTP010000393.1:0-4719 GCA_041476545.1 Vicinamibacteria bacterium
GCGGCCGGCGCCTTCTTGCTGCGCGATCTCGGTCCGGGCACGTACTCGGTGCGGGTCGAGATGACGCTCTTTGCGCCGGTCACGCAAAGCGTAAGCGTGTCCTCTTCTGGGTCGGTCACGCCCCTGCGTGCCGTTCTCACGGCTGGTGGATTCGCGGAAAGCATCATCGTCACCGCGCGGCGCGTGGAAACCCGCATGGCGGAGACCCCTCAGAAGGTCGAAATCATCGACGCCACGGACATCGAACGATCGGTCGCGGCGGATCTGACGGACGTGCTGAAGAAGAACGCCGGCGTCGATGTCGTGCAGTACAGCGGCGCACTCTCGGGCATTGGCATCCGTGGATTTCGCCCACAGACCTCCGGCATCAACAAGCGCTCACTGCTGCTCATCGACGGGCGCCCGTCCGGCGTGACCAATTTGGCGACGCTCCTCTTGGACAATGTCGAGCGGATCGAGGTCCTCAAGGGTGCCGCGTCGGCCGTCTACGGGTCGTCGGCCATGGGTGGTGTCGTGAACGTGATCACGAGGCAATCGCACGGCACGATCGGCGGGAGTGCGCGCATCGGCGGCGGGAGCTTCGGCACGTCGGAGTTTGGAGGACGCATCGGCGGCAGCGTCTCGCCACGTGTCGATGTCGACGCCACTGGCGCGGCCTTCGACCAACGCGACGACTACCGGATGGGGAACGGGGATATCCGGCCGGCGACGCGCTACAAAACGTACGACGGCACGGTGCGCCTTGGCGTCGACCTCAGCGGTGCGTGGCGCGTGGATGGCCGCGCGGATGGCTATCGTGGTCGCGACATCATGACCCCGGGCGACCTCTCCACCGGCGTCAATTCCCAGGGCCGTAAGAACCTGGAGCGGGCGACTGAGGACGCGCGTCTGACGGGTCGGCTCGGTGCCCATGATCTCTCGTTCACCGGGTACGGCGCCACAGAGGCGGGTCACACCTTCAACGTCACGACGACGAACCCGTTGGATCAGCCGTATCTGCCGTATCTCTCGTTCGAGAGCGAGATCGCGTGGGCCGGATTGCAGGCGAAAGATTCGTGGAAGTGGTCGAGCCGCAACAGCGTCGTCTACGGTGTCGACTACGAACGCGTCACGAGCGTCAGCCGTTCCTACACGCGCGCGGGCGACCGAACGGCTCCGTTCTCGGCGGATAGCAACAAGCGTACGGCTGGTGTCTACCTCGAGAACACGCTCAAGCTACGCGATGGAGGTACCGTCGTCGCCGTGGGCGGGCGCATCGACCGTATTACCAATGAGACCATAGACACGCCGCTCAAGACGAGCTTCACGCCATCGGCAAGCACGTTCACCGTGTTGAATCCCAGTCTCGGAGTCAAGCACGAGCTGGCCAAGGGTCTACGCGCCCACTTCACCGTCGGTCGCGCGTTCATTCCTGCGGAGGCCATCATGCTGACGGGGTTCACGACCACCACCGTCGGCGGGCGTACGCAGATCTCCCAGGGCAATCCCGACCTCAAGCCGGAGCGCAGTGTATCGGTCGACGCCGGCGCCGAGTGGACGTCGGCCACGACGCGGTTCGATGCCACGGTCTTCCGGACGGTCGTGAAGGACCGCTTCATCTCCAACGTGGTCGTGAGTAGTCCGCCTCCACCCGATCCCATCATCGTGTCCGTGGCAAACGGACTGGACGCGCACATCAGCGGGCTGGATCTCGAGGCCGAACAGCGGGTGGGTGGTCACGTCGGGCTGTTTGCGAACGCGACGCATTATTTCAACCGCCAAGAACGGCTCGCGTCAGGGGCGCAGCAGGACATTCTGAATGTGGCCCTCAACACCGTCCGCGCTGGCGTGGACCTGGACTTCGGACGTCTGAGCACGCGCGTGACAGGCCGCTACGTGCAGGGTCGCAAGGACAACAATTTCAACGCCCCCGGTTTCCCGATCATCGACTACGACAACTTTACGGTCGTTGACGCGACGGCGACGTACCGCCTCGCGCGACAGCATGCGGTCGTCGTCGCGATCAACAACCTGCTCGACACCTTCTACTACGAGAAGCTCGGGTTTCCATTGCAAGGCGCGTCGTTCAAGCTGTCGTACCGACTGGGCTTTTAGCCATGGTCTTAGAGGCCCGTGCGTTGTGGACCACCCGCCGGCGCATGCGGCATGTATGCGTCGGTCTCATCCTCACGTGCGGGCTGATCGCTGCGGCGCCACCTCAGCGGCTCGTCGCCCAGCGCGCGAATGTCACGAAGGGCTGTGTCGAGCGGTTCGACGCGACGACGGACTACTTCCCCGACAAGGCCGCCGTCGAAGACGCCACCACCTTCAGTGTCGAATATCGGCGATCGTACAAGGTCGTCCGGCTGAAGGAGGCGTATCCAGGAGGTCCGCCGGAACAGTACGTCCTCGTGC
Source organism: Vicinamibacteria bacterium (assembly GCA_041476545.1). Taxonomy (GTDB): domain Bacteria; phylum Acidobacteriota; class Vicinamibacteria; order Vicinamibacterales; family CAVVIG01; genus JBGOTP01. Next base: position 2,395 of record JBGOTP010000393.1, read on the forward strand.
AGTGCGGCACGCCCGTGCCGACGCTCACAGGTGCGCTCGCGGGCGCGCAGGTCGTGAGCATTCCCATCACCTCGTTGTTCGCCTTTTCAACCACACATCTGCCGTTGCTGGTCGATCTCGACCGCATCGACGTCCTCACGGGGGTCGCTCAGCGCGACGCCGTCACGAGCCCCGAGGTACAGGCCCGTATGAAGGCTGGGCAGGTGGTGGAGTTCGCGAAGGTGGGCCTCGTCATTGACGTCGAGCGCGTGGTCAGCGCTCGACCGTCGCTCTTGATGGTGGGCGGCACCGCCAATGCCACGCTCGCGGTCATCCGCCACGCGGGCGTGCCGGTCGTGGCCAACAGCGAATGGATCGAGCCGACGGCGCTCGGGCGTGCCGAATGGCTGAAGTACATGGCGCTGTTCCTCAACGAGGAGCGCAAGGCGCAAGCCGTCTACGGCGCGATGAAGCACCGATACCTGGCGCTGAGTGCCCGTGCCACGGCACGACCTGAGGCCGAGCGTCCGCTGGTCATGACGGGCAAGAGCGCCCGAGGGCAGTTCTCCATCGCGGGTGGCCGCTCGTACGTCGCGGCCCTCATCAGGGACGCCGGGGGGCGATACGCGTGGGCCGACAACACGTCCGTTGGGTATGCATCGGTCGATCTCGAGGCGCAGATCCGGCGGGCAGCCCTCGCCGACATCTGGATCAACGGCGGGGGCTGGACCAATCTGGGGGCGATGCCCAAGGACGAACCCAGGTATGCCGAGTTCAAGGCGTATCGGCAGGGTCAGGTGTGGGTCTATGAACGTCGAGTCACGTCATCCGGGAGCAACGACTACTGGGCTCGGAGCGTGACGCATCCGGATCTCGTGCTGGCAGACCTCGTGAAGATCTTTCATCCCACGCTCATGCCCGCGCACGCGTTCGAGTGGTACATGCCAGTGCCCGCGCGGTAGACGCATGAGACCCCCTCGGCTGCACCAGCCTGTTGCGCCTCGGCCGCTCGATGAAGGTGCGGCACGCTCGCCCGCGCTGCATCGGCGCCCGCGTGAGGTCGCCATCCTGCTGGGACTGGTCGTGCTGCTCGGGGTGGTCTTTCTGCTGTCGCTGGCGGTGGGTTCGACGTCGGTGCCGCTGTGGCGTGTGCTGCAAGCGTTGATGGGGACGTCACCGGATCGTGATGCCGCGGTGGTGGTCGTGGAGGCGATCCGACTGCCCAGAGCCCTCACGGCCATGCTGGCCGGTGCCTCGCTCGGGATCGCGGGCCTGCAGATGCAGACGTTGTTCCGGAACCCGTTGGCCGATCCGTTTGCCCTGGGCATCTCGTCCGGCGCGAGTCTCGGGGTCGCGCTCGTCGTGCTCGGCACGGGCTATGGCGCGGCTGCGGTGTTCGGTACCTCGATGGGGATGGGCGGCGATGCGCTGGTCACCGTGGCGGCCATCGTGGGCGCCGCACTGGTGCTGGGCCTGGTGTTGCTGGTGTCGAGTCGCATCGAGAGTCCGACGACCGTGTTGATTCTCGGCCTCATGTTCGGCTACGCGGTCTCTGCGTTGGTGACGGTACTCGTGGGCGCCAGCCAGCCCGAGCGGCTCCAGCAGTGGGCACAGTGGGGGTTCGGGTCATTCTCGGGCGTCACGTGGCAACGGCTGCGCGTGTTCGGTCCCGTGACGCTCGTCGGTGTGCTGGTCGCGTCGGCCACAACGAAGCAACTCAATGCGCTCCTGCTGGGCGAACACTACGCGAGATCCATGGGGTTGGCGGTGAGACGTGCGCGACTCCTCACCATGTTCGGGGCCTCGGTGCTGGGTGCCGTCGTGACGGCGTTCTGCGGACCGATCTCGTTTCTCGGGATTGCGGTGCCGCACCTGTGCCGGGGTCTACTCGGCACCTCAGACCACCGCGTCCTTGTTCCGGCCGTGGTGTGCATGGGTGCAACGGTCGCCCTCGTGGCGCAGATCGTATCCCTCCTGCCTGGGAGCGCGGGTGTGCTGCCGCTGAATGCGGTGACATCGCTGCTTGGAGCCCCCGTTGTTGTGGCGGTGTTGCTGCGCAGTCGCCGCGGGGCGTTTGCCGGATGACGCTCCACGCCGCGACGTCTGACGACGGTCAGTCTCCGATTGCGCTTCGCACCCGCGAACTCGCGGTGGGCTATCGGACACGGCGGGTGCGACGGGCCGTGCTCGAGCGTGTGAACCTCCAGGTCCATCCAGGAGAACTCGTGTGCCTGCTGGGGCCGAACGGCATCGGGAAATCAACGCTGCTGCGAACGATGGTCAGGATGCAGCCGCCGTTAGAGGGCGCCGTCGAGCTCGGCGGAGTCGATCTCCAGACGGTCACGC
>JBGOTP010000394.1:0-4717 GCA_041476545.1 Vicinamibacteria bacterium
CCGGTGATCAGCGCGGCGACGAGCGTCTCTTCTGGGCGCCTTGCGGACGCGAGGGAGCAGTTCGAGCGGCGGTTCGTCGAGGTTGCCCTGGCGAGGGCAGGCGGAAACCGGGCGCGCGCGGCGCGGAGTCTCGGGCTGTCACGCCAGGGGCTGCTCAAGATTCTCGCCAGGCTGCGACTGGATCCGCGGGCGGACGACGAGGGTTCCATCGACGGGTGCGCGTCCGGCACATGATGAACACCGATAGGACTGGTCATGTAGACTAGTCATATGAATATGCCTGCCGCAGAATTCAAGGCGAAGTGCCTCTCGCTACTCGATCGCGTCCACGAACGGGGCGAATCGATCACCATCACGAAGCGCGGGCGCGTCGTCGCGCGGCTCGTGCCGGCGGGGGAGACCGACGAGCAACCCTGGATGCGCGTGAGAGGGACAGTGACGTGGCACGGTGACCCGTTCGAGCCCGCCGTCGACGAGAGGGACATCGAGGCCGTTAAGTGAGCACGGCGCCGGTTCTCGACACCCAAGCGTGGATCTGGTGGGTGGAGCACGATCGGCGTCTCGGCCGCGCCGCACTCGAGGCGCTGGATGCGCTGCCGGCCGATAACCGTCCGTTTCTCTCCGATATCAGTTTGTGGGAAGTGGCGATGCTCGTTGAGAGGCGCCGATTGACGCTTGCGGTGCCGCTCGAAGAATGGTTCGAAGCGACGGCGCATCCGCGCGCTGTGCGCATCGTGCCGATCACGCCTCTGATTGCGGCGAAGGTAGCCGGTCTTCCATCCTCGTTTCATCGCGACCCTGCTGACCGCGTCATCGTTGCCACTTGCCAGGCGCTGGACGCGCCTCTTCTGACTCGTGATCTCCTGATCGGCCGGTCGCGTCTGATAAAAAAGTGGGCGGCCACGGCGGCATAGCAGAGGCGGAGGGCTGGCGTTGGGGCCTGCTGAAAATCATGACCCGCCTTGGCGTATCGGGATAGAATCCGCACCTCGGTCGATCGCCATGTCCTGATCGGAGGTTGCGCACATGAACGATAAGAGGGTTCGTGTTCCTGCTCTCATCGTCGTAGGCGCCCTGTTGCTGTCTCGCCCGGTAATCGCCCACCACGGGGGCGCCACACTCTACGATCTGAAAAAGGAAGTCACCTTGAAGGCCACCATCACTGAGTTTGTGTGGGCGAATCCCCACGTGGAAATTGGTTTTGACGGTGTGGATGCCAAGGGCAAGGTTTCGCACTGGCTTCTCGAGAACAATTCCACGCCGGTCCTGGTGACTCGAGGCTGGAGCAGACGAACACTCAAGTACGGGGATGTCGTGACCATTACCTTCAACCCGGGGTTGAAGGCCAACATCGGGAAAGTCGTCAAGATCGTCTGGCCTGACGGCAAGGAGATGAGGTAGGTGCAAAGTCACGAAATGCTCCTGGCCGGCGGCCTGTTGGCCGCGGTCGCATTCGTGTCTGGCTGTTCGCGCGCGAGCACGGCGCCACCGCCGCCCAGCAATCCGGATTTGTCCGGCGTGTGGCTTGGGGTGGGGATCCAGTCATTGAGCCCTTCCGATCCGACGGGCAAGAAGAAGCCAGGAGAGGAAGGCGACATCCCCTATACGCCCTGGGCCATCGAAAAAATGAAGACCGAGCGGCCCGCCACCGGACCGGATCAAACGCTCGAAGACACGAATGACCCGTCGCTGCGGTACTCGGATCCCAACGGGTATCCGCGGGTTTCCATCCATCCCATGAGGTTCAAGATCGTTCAGACGAACGACTTCATCTACCAACTGTGGGAGTACAACCTGAACTGGCGCCAGATTGCTATGAACAAGCCGCACTCCGAGGCCGCGGACATTACGTGGTTTGGGGACTCGGTGGCCAAGTGGGAGGGTGAGACGCTGGTGGTCGACGTGGTTGGCTTGAAGGATTCCACCTGGCTCGATCCCATCGGCCATCCCCACAGCGAGGATCTGCACATCAGCGAACGTATCCGGCGCGTTGATCCTGAGACGCTCGTGTTCGATCTGACATTCGAGGACCCCAAGGTCTACACGAAGCCGTGGACGTCACAGTTGAAGTTCAAGCTGATGCGCGATGGGATCATGACGGAAAACGTCTACACGATCTCAGACGAGTTGCGTTTTCGAGAGAGGTTCCTCGGAGAGAAGCCCACGGTCCCCATTCGCCGGTAGTCATCCACTGGAGGATTCGACAGATGCTGAACGTGCGCCGGTTGCTACGGCTGGTCATCGTCGTCGCCATTGCGTGTGCACTGCCGCCGGCACTGCATGCGCAGAACGATTCCACGCTCTATGTCGTGACCTACGTGGAGGCTGCGCCCGCGTCGCAAGGCCGGGTCGCCGCGTTGCTCAAGCAGCTGGCCGACGCGAGCCGCAAGGAAGGCCCCGTCGGGTATGAAGTTCTTCAGCGCACGACCGACTCGAACCAGTTCGTGATCCTCGAGACCTGGAAGGACCAGCCGGCACTCGACATGCACGCCGGCGCGCCGCACACCCGGCAGTTCCGTGAACAGGTCGCGCCGCTGCTGCTCGCGCCGATCGATGAACGGTTATGTGTTGCGACGACGGTCGCGCCGCTGCGCGAGGGCCGGGGGACGGTCTACGTGGTGACGCATGTCGATGTGGCCGGCGGGCGCGATACAACGGCGGCGTTCATCCAGACATTGGCGGAACAGAGCCGCAAGGACGCCGGCAACGTGCGCTTCGATGCCGTGCACCAGAAGGCGAGGACAAACCATTTCACGGTCATCGAAGCGTGGGCGGATCAAAAATCCAACGATGACCATCAGCGTGCCGCTCATACGAGGACATTCCGCACCCAGCTCGCCCCGATCTTGGGCGCACTCTACGATCAGCGGTCGTACAAACCGCTGTAGAGCTGCCGGTCCAGTTGAAACAACTGAAACGGCAGAGCCTGAAAGCTGGTAGACTCCGCGGCATCGTGCCTGCATGGAGGCCGTCTATGAATCAACGCACGGACGAAATCGTCGATCAGGATCTGATGAAGGGCGCCGTCGAGGACGGCCCGAATACCCCGGGCAACGCCAATGCCTCTGACGCGCTCGACGAGTGCGGGCTGCCGAGCGAGATCGCCATTGCGCAGGACGTTATCGGGGCCAACGAAGATCAAACGCAGGGCTAGAATGACGACGTGCTGCGGTTTCTCGCCCGCCGCGTCGCGCTGACGATCCCGGTCCTCGTGGGCGTCGCGACGCTCGTCTTTTCACTCATCCACCTGATCCCGGGCGATCCGGCCCAGGCGATGCTTGGGGAGTCCGCCTCGCCGCAAGACCTCGCCGAGCTGCGATCGCGTCTCGGTCTCGACCGGCCGCTCCTCGAACAATATGCAACCTTCCTGCGCGGCGCCGCTCGCGGCGATCTCGGGAGATCGCTCCGCACGAGCCAGCCGGTCACGACCGCCATCCTGGAGCGCATGCCCGCGACTATGGAACTGGCTGCGGCCGCCATGCTCGTCGCTGTCGGGTTCGCCATCCCGCTGGGCATCGTGGCGGCGGTCTGGCGAGGGACGGCCATCGATTACGCGGCGACGACGCTGTCGCTGCTGGGCATTTCGATCCCGAATTTCTGGCTCGGCCCGCTGCTGGCGATCGCCTTTTCGATCGAGCTCGGATGGCTGCCGGTGTCCGGCCGCGGCACGTGGGCGCATCTCGTCCTGCCCGCCGTCTCGCTGGGCGCCGCGCTGGCTGCGATTCTCGCGCGCATGACTCGCGCGACGCTGCTCGAGGAGCTGCGCGAGCCATACGTGATCGCCGCGCGAGCGCGAGGCGCGTCGCGCCTGCGCGCGGTGATCCGCCATGCGTTCCGCAACAGCCTGATTCCGGTGATTACCCTCATCGGCCTGCAGTTCGGCGCGGTCCTCACCGGTGCGGTGATCACCGAAACGATCTTCGCGTGGCCCGGCATCGGCCGTTTGTTGATTCAGTCGATCGGCTTCCGCGACTATCCCCTCGTTCAGGGATGCATCCTGCTGATTGCGGTGACGTACGTCGGTATGAACCTCGTTACCGATCTCCTGTACGGCCTCGTCGATCCTCGCATCCGGTATGAGTAGGATCGGCGCCGCCATCGTCCTGATCGCGGTCGTGGCCGCGCTCATCGGGCCGTCGCTTGCGCCGTTCGACCCCGCCGCCCAGCAGCTGGCGCAACGGCTCGATGGTCCCTCGCCGACACACTGGTTCGGCCTCGACGAGCTCGGGCGCGACATCTTTGCGCGCGTGCTTGCAGGCGCGCGCATCTCGCTCCTCGTCGGCCTCGTCGTCGTGTCGATCTCGTCGACCGTCGGGACGTTACTCGGTTCGATTGCCGGCTACTTCGGCGGTCGGATTGACGAAGCGATCAGCCGCGTCATCGACGTCCTGCTCGCGTTTCCAGGTCTGCTGCTCGCGATTGCGCTCGTGGCCGTGCTCGGCCCGAGCCTGACGAACGTCGTGTTCGCGCTGTCGCTGATCGGATGGGTGGGCTACGCGCGTCTCGTGCGGGGCCAAGTGTTGCGCGCCCGCGAGTTCGAATTCGTGCAGGCGGCGCGTGCGCTGGGCGCAACCACGCCACGCATCCTCGCGCAGCACATCATCCCGACGGCGCTGCCTGCCGTGACCGTGCAGGCGACGCTCGGCATGGGCGGCGCGATCCTCGCGGAGGCGGCGCTGAGCTTTCTCGGCCTGGGCGTGCAGCCGCCGACGCCAAG
>JBGOTP010000395.1:0-4714 GCA_041476545.1 Vicinamibacteria bacterium
CAGGTACTCCGCAACCCGGTTCCTAATCGCCTTGGTGGGATAAAAGAGTGCTTGAGCCCCTTGGAGTACGAACGTTGGATACCGCTTGACCCAGTGCTTGCCCTGCACGAGGCGCGCTTTTTCCAGCTCCGGCTTTGCGGCGAACAGACTCAGGACGTAATCCTCAGTTTCCATTTCAGCTGTCGCCTGCTTCAGTGATGCGAACCAATTGGGTCGAAACAAGATGTCATCCTCGCAGATCAGCGTGGCCTCGTCATCACCCCATCGCAACGCCCGGATCTTGTTGAGGGTGCAGTTCCGTCTCAACCTGGCGTCGGTTTCGACGTCCCAGGGAACGATTCGGACGGAGGGATGGGCGGCGTATTCCCCGAGGTGCGATTGATCTTCCGATCCCATCATCAAGTTGACCGGCAGGTTGGTCTCCGTCCAATCTGACGCGAACAAACTCCGCAGCGTCTCGTGAATGTAGTGTTGCTTCCTCCCAACGAAGGTGGTCATGTTTATCCGCATGTCGGTTTGCTCCGCAAGGTAGCAAGAACCAGATGCGCCAGCGAAACGCAACTCCATCCGAACCAGCCGGCAAGGAAGGATCAACCGGCGCTTGGCCCGTGCAGGCGGTTCGCCCTCCGATTGATTCCGAATACGCGGTCTGGTATCGCCTGCTCTCGGCAGCGGCCCTGTCGAGCGCCCTTGCGGGAGCGCTGGTGAACCAAAGGGCCACTGGCTGAAGAAGAGGAAGCAAATGAACACGGAAACCTTGCCGGATGCGACGGACCAGACGATAGAGTTCACGAGCGTTCCCGCTTATGGAAGCTTCCTCAACCTCAAAGGGATCGTGCGGCATGTCGACGCTGAACAGGTGCGGATCGCCGTCTACATCCGAGTGAACGGCGGTTGGTGGACCAAACCGTACTGGGATTCGCCGGCCACGCCGATGGGGCCGGACGGCTCCTTCTCGGTGGACATCACGACCGGAGGACAGGACGACCAGGCGACCGAGATCGCTGCCTTCCTCCTACCCCGCGAATACTACCCGCCCGGCCTTCGCGGGGAGCCTGAGCTACCCGCCGAGCTGCTGCAAAGGGCCTTGACCCGCGCCGACGTCGCTCGCTCGACCTAACCCACACCAGGGCACGGCGGGAATGCGCAAGTCCTTTGTTGTCGTCATACCCTCCTTCAACAATGCCCGGTGGTGTCGGCAGAACCTCGATTCGATTCTAAACCAGGACTATCCGCAGTTTCGCGTGATCTACATCGACGATGCGTCGCCCGACGACACGTCCCGTCTTGTCGCCGAGCACTTGGCCGAAAGCACGCGGGCGGATCGAGTCACCTTCCTCCGCAACGACCTCCGGGCCGGGGCGACCGCAAACATCGATCGAGCCGTCCGGTCCTGCGATCCGGACGAGGTGATTGTTCTCGTCGATGGCGATGATTTTCTGGCTCACCGCCACGTGCTGACCCGACTCGACGCGATCTATCAGGACCCCGACGTTTGGGTCACCTGGGGACAGTTCACTCGGTTTCCTCAAAGCGGCGACGGTTTCTGCGCGCCAATCCCCTTCGAGATCGTGAGCGCCAATGCCTTTCGCGACTACCCATTCGTGTCGTCCCATCTTCGCACGTTCTACGCTGGGCTGTACCACCGGATCCGCCTCGTTGATGTCAAGGATTGCGACGGGCGATTCTTTGCGACGGCCGGTGATGTGGCGCACATGTTCGCCTTGCTAGAGATGGCCGGCGCGCGTGGGAGATTTGTCGCCGAGATCCTGTACCGCTACAACCGCGAGAACCCCCTGAACGACGACAAGGTGGACAGGACGGCCCAGTATCGCGCCGAGCTAGAGATTCGCAGCAAGGCCCGGTATGGTCGCGTCACCAGTCTAACCCACCCAGGCACGCCGCTCGAATTCTTCGTGGGCACGGGCGTCGGCCGGAGCTTCTTCGATAGCATCGTGGAGCTGCCCGACATCAACCAGCGGCGTCGACCCTTCCGGCAGATGCGGTCGGTCCTCAACCGGCTCGGCTACACCGTACGCGAGACCCAAACGCTGACCGACATCGAAGAACCACATGCTATTGCAGTTTTCGATGTGCGCCCCGAGGAGGTGGAGCGGCTGGCGGCGTACCCACGCGACATCCTCAGCCTTGTCCTGTGGAAGGATCCGATTTCGGCACCGCTGAACTTCGACGTCCAGTACCACCAGCCGTTTGGCCGGATCTACACCTGGCGCAATGATCTCGTCGACAACGTCCGCTATTTTAAGCTCTACTTCCCTTTCCTACGTCCCATGATCGACGATGTCGTGCCCTTCGAGAGTCGAAGGCTCTGCACCCTCATCGCGTCGAATCGCTACTCGGATCACCCGGACGAACTCTACAGCGAAGAGCGCAAGGTCGCGGAGTACTTCGCCGAGACCGAACCCTATTCGTTCGACCTCTTCGGGTGGGGGTGGAGCCCGTTTGTCGATCCAAACTACCGGGGTGTCCTCCTCAAGAGGGTGGATCGTCTCCGGCGCTACCGGTTCAGCTTCTGTTACGAGACCGTCAAAGGTTGGAACGGACTCGTCACCGGGAAGATTTTCGACAGCTTCGAAGCGGGGTGTGTGCCCGTGTACTGGGGAGCGCCCGACATTGCGGAATCGATTCCGTCTGACTGCTTCATCGCCCGCGACGAATTCGGCTCGGAGGCTGAGCTGCACGCCTTCTTGAGGGACATGCGCGAGGATGCTCACCAAGGGTACCTCGAGAGGATCCGTGCCTTCCTGTCCTCGGCGCGCGCCGTTCCCTATTCTGCGGAACACTTGGTCCGGACGTTCGTCGAGCTCGTCGGGGGACGCGCGGCGCCGCGCGCCGTTCGTGTATCCGCGTCGGATGGTGTGGGTCCGGTCTCCGACCGTACGGTTGTCGGCGCGGGGCGGGAGGCATAACGTGAGCGCCGTTGAGAGCCAGCTGTCCAAGGGTTCAGTTGCCGTAGACAGGTCGGCGGCGTTCCTTGACCGGATGGAGTGGCCGGTCATGTTTTCGGTCCTGGCCTACGGTGTCCGCATCGGTGTTCGGGTCAACGACCCGGGTCTCGCGAACGACTTGGCGCCTCACCTTCCGCCCGGCGCGCAGTGCGTGAAGTTCTCCGACACGGGACACGTCTATTCACTGATCGTCGAGGAGAATGATCAATCAGGCAGGCCTCGGGGTTCGGTGTACGTCAACGGCACGCCGCTCGCCCGGCGCTTGACGGTCCCTGCGGTCCTCCGTGCCTTTGAAGCAGACGTCCAGCTCTACGTGGCGGAGATGGCGCCCGAACATGTGTTTGTGCACGCGGGCGTGGTCAGTTGCCGCGGGCGGGGAATCCTCCTGCCGGGTCGCAGCTTCGCTGGAAAAACCACCCTCGTCGCCGAGCTGGTTCGGGCAGGCGCCGAGTACTACTCCGACGAGTACGCCGTGCTCGACTCAGCAGGCAGCGTGCATCCGTATGCGCGGCTGTTGTCGATCCGAGAGAAAGGAGGCCCGGGCGTAACGAGGCACACCGCCCAGGCCTTGGGCGGACACGCGGGCAGTGAGCCGCTCCCGGTGGGGCTCGTGGTCGTGAGCAAGTTCCGGCCGGGCGCGGAATGGCAACCTCAGCGCTTGTCGCCGGGCAACGGCGCGCTGGCGCTGCTGGCCAACACGGTGCCGGCCCGCCGGATCCCCGAGGTCGTGATGGCAACGTTGAATCAAGTTGTCTCGGTAGCGGCTGTCGTCGCCAGCGAACGGGGAGAGGCATCCAGCGTCGTCGACCCCATTCTGGAACTGGCGGCTTGGCCTTGACTTAGACTCAGAAGAATGAGAGGAAAGGCACCGGCTGCGGAGGGTGATATGGAGACATACAGGCCGACGACGCGAAGCACGCAGCTCCTGGTTCAGGAGCTGCCCGACGAAGTGCTGATTTACGACCTGGAGGTGAACGAGGTGCATTGCCTAAACGGCAGTGCCGCGCGGGTATGGGCGTTGTGCGATGGCCAGCGAACCATTTCAGAGATCGCGCAACAGCTCGGCTCCGACCTCGAACCCGACGCCGCCGAGACGCTGGTGTGGTGCGCGCTGGATCAGTTCACCGAGAAGCATCTGCTGGAAGAGGCGATGGACAGTGCCGTGGCGCAGTATAGACCTGCGGACATGACGCGGCGGCAGATGGTGCTTCGGCTCGGTCTGGTCGTCGCGCTACTCCCCGTCGTGGACTCGATCATTTCGCCCCCTGCGGCGCTGGCCGCGTCGCACGGGACCACGCCCACGACTCCTACCACCCCATAGTCCGCACGCGGACGTGGGGTTTGGGTCGGCACCCTGTTTTTCGATCGTGGTCCTCGCACGCAATGAGGCGTGGGGACTGCCGCGACTCCTCTACGACCTCGAGGACTTCGTCGAACGCGGCGGCGAGTTGCTGCTGGTGGACACCGGTAGCACCGACGACACCATTGCAATCGCGCGGCGGCGCGGATGCCGCGTTGAGGTGGTGAACGACCGGTTCGACGCGGTCCTGGACACGACCCAAGCGGCCGAGATAGAGCGCCGCTTCGCGAAGGTGGAGGAAGGTCCGCTGGTCACGCCCGGGCAGCGGCTGTTTCACTTCGGTGACGCGCGCCAGCACGCGGGCGCGTTGGCCGTGAACGACTTCGTGCTCCAACTCGACGCCAGCGATCAGGTGCTGGCGATGGATCTCGATGCACTCGATCGG
>JBGOTP010000396.1:0-4714 GCA_041476545.1 Vicinamibacteria bacterium
GGACACGCACGCGGCGTTTCTCCAGGTGATGGTCACGGCGGTGGCCGAGCTGACGCATCGGCTGCTTCCGGGCATGGTCAAGCGCCGCTACGGCCGGATCGTCAACGTCGCGTCGCTCGCGGGCCTGGTCCCCTCGCCCGCGGGTCACACGCTCTACGCCGCGTCAAAGGCGTTCGTGATCAAGTTTTCGGAATCGCTGGCGCACGAAGTGCGGCGGGACAATGTGCTCGTCACCGCGGTCTGCCCCGGGTTCACGCTGAGCGAGTTCCATGACGTGACGGGCACGCGTGCGGCGATGAGCCGCCTGCCGCGTTTCATGTGGATGGATGCGGCAACGGTTGCCCGGCAGGGATATGAAGGGGTGATGGCGGGCGAGCCGCTGGTGATCAACGGACGCGTGAACTCGGCCATCGCGATGCTCGTGCGCATCCTGCCGCAGCGCCTGATCCTGGCTGTCGGCGGGCGCATCGGACCGTCGTATCGTAAAGCCTGACGTAACGCGCATGCACGCATCAGGATCGGTGGACCGGGCGAAGACGTGGAGCCAGCTGATCGAGCAGCTGTTCGCGGGGTCGTGGAATCCCGCGCTGCAGCGCTTCCGGTCGCCGTACGCCTTTCGCGGCCTGTCCTCGTCCAGCCACAAGCTTTCGAACAGCCTGCTGCGGTTGACGGCGGGGCAGAGCATCAACACGCTCGAGCTGTCGCTTCTCCGCAACTTCCGCAAGTACGCGCACGCGCAGCCGGCGCCGGGAATCGACTCGATCTGGCACTGGCTGGCGCTGGGGCAGCATCACGGCCTTCCGACGCGCCTCATCGACTGGACCTATTCGCCATTCGTCGCGCTCCATTTCGCCACCGAGTACCCCGCGGAGTACAACGCGGACGGTACCGTCTGGTGCGTGAACTTCGTCGAAGCGAACAAGCTCCTGCCGAAACGGCTGAAGGACATCCTCGAGGAGGAGCAGTCGCAGACGTTCACGATCGATATGCTCGGCAAGTTTCAGTCGCTGAAGGCATTCGATGAGCTCGCCCGCGACCCATTCGTCCTGTTCATCGAGCCGCCGTCGCTCGACACGCGGATCCTGAACCAGTTCGCGCTCTTCTCGTTGATGCCCGACGCCGGCGCGCATCTCGACACGTGGCTCGAGGAGCATCCGGATTTGTGCCGGCGCGTCACGGTGCCGGCGGAGTTGAAATGGGAAGTGCGCGACAAGCTCGATCAGGCAAACATCAACGAGCGCACCCTCTTTCCTGGCCTCGATGGCCTGAGCCGATGGCTCGAGCGCTATTACACGCCCAAGTAGTTCAGAACCTGCACCTTCTCGCGAGGTTCAGGGGTGCAAGAAGGTTCAAGGGGTGCAGGAGGTTTCGTTCAGGGGGTTAGATCGGTACGCGCAGTGCATCTCTGCCGGCCATGTATCGCGCGAGATTTCGATCTCAGAGACCAGCTCCGGCGGTCGGCATCAGCCCCGCCACGGCTGATCACTTCACCAAAGACCAGGTTCTACCGCTCCAGCACCTTGCCCGCCGCGCTTCAAAGGCCGGCACAAGTCTCATTGCGTATCTCCGAACCGCTGAACCACCGAACGAACCACGCACGACGAAACGACATCGCCGCCGCCAGGAACCACCCCCCGAACCCCCTGAACCCTCTGAACCAAAATGCCTTTAGAATTTAAGGTTCATGCGATTGGCGGTCATCGCGCTGGCCATGTTCCTCGCCGGGGCCTCAGGCGCCTCCGCGCATCCCGCGCCGTTCAGTTATCTCGATCTCCAGATCGGCGACACCGCGATCGAGGGTGCGCTGGTAATGCACATCATCGATGCGGCCCACGAGCTCGGGATCACGCCGGCAGAACGGCTGCTCGATCCGGGGGTGGCCGCCGCGAACCTCGATCGCATTGCTGCATTCGTCACGCAGAGGCTCGTACTTCGCGCCGGCGCGCCGCTCATGTTCGAGTGGGGGGCCATCGACACGATCTCCGATCGGCAGGCCGTCCGGTTGCGGTTTCGCATCCGCACGCCGCGTCCCGGCACCCTCGGCATGCACGCGCTCCTCTTTCCGTACGATTCGCTGCACCAGACGTTCGTGAACGTTTACGAGGACGGCCGGCTGCGGCAGCAGTTCGTGCTCTCGACCGACAACACCGACCGCACGTACTACACGGGCACGACGCAGGGCGCGATCGCAGTGATCAAGACGTTCGTGCCGGCGGGGATCCATCACATCCTCATCGGTCCGGATCACATCCTGTTCCTGGTCGGCCTCCTGCTGCTCGGCGGCGGCTGGAAGGCGCTGCTCAAGATCGTGACGGCCTTCACGATCGGCCACAGCCTCACGCTCTCGCTCGCGGCGCTCAACATCGTGACGCCCCCGCCGACCGTGATCGAGCCGGCCATCGCGCTCAGCATCGTCTTTGTGGGCGCGGACAACCTCGTGAGAGGCGGAGGCCGCGACGTCCGCGCGCTGATCGCATTGACGTTCGGCCTCGTGCACGGCTTCGGCTTCGCCAACGTGCTGCGGGAGTTCGGCCTGCCGCGCGAGGCGCTCGGCTGGTCGTTGTTCTCGTTCAACGTCGGCGTCGAGATCGGCCAGCTCTTCATCGTCCTGCTGGTCGCGACCGCGCTGGCGCTGGTGCGGCGCCGCAGCGAAATAGTCGGAACTCGACTGGCCTTTGCCGGCTCAGTTATCGTCGTGGCCGCCGGCAGCTACTGGTTCGTTCAACGGGTGTTCTTCCCTGGAGGAATCTGATGAAACGCGCAGGGGTGGGTCTTCAGACCCGCCCTTACGGCTTGTCCTGGGGTGGCGGATCGTTGCGTGGCGATCCGGTATCGGTCATCGAGAGCACGAGAAACCCGAGTCCCAGGACCACGAGCAGCGCCATGACAGAGAAGCTGCTTCGGCCGCCCGAGAGGTAGCCCGCCGCTCCGAGGGCGGCGCCGACAAAGACCAGCAGGATGCCGGTGCGGCGGTTGTGGCGACTCCGGTCAAACCCCCACGACCGGCTCGGATGCCAATCCATCATCCGTTCGAACTGGCGTGGATCCGCCTCGGGCGTTGGCGCAATGCCTTTCTCGATCATGGCCAGCCGCTCGCGATGCATCTGCTCCCGCGCGCGTCCCGTCAGGTGCATGCGGTACAGCACCATCGCGACCCATCCTCCGATTGCCAGCAGTGGAACCAGCACTCCCCAATTGAATTGCATCTCGAACCTCCTCAGTTGTGTTCCTTAGACCGGGAGGAAACGCGATTTGTTTCGCCGAAACAATTCGCCTGGTGACCGGGTCTAATAGCCACGTTGGACGAGCGCGCCGCGGACCACCTCCTCGTCGAGCGTTGCCGCAGCGGGAGCGAGGCGGCGTTCAGGGAGCTCGTCGATCAGTACAAGAACATGGTGTTCGGGATGATTTCCCGCTCGCTCTCCGATCGCAGCCGGGTTGAAGACCTGGCGCAGGACGTGTTTCTCCGGGTACATAGGGGACTGGGGCACTTCCGCGGTGATGCCCGGCTCTCGACCTGGATCGGGCGCATCGTCCTGAACGTCTGCGCCGGCGAGCGACTGCCTCGAGAGACGTCGTTGGACGGGATGTCGCCAGGCGCGCCCGTGCTGCCGGCGATGATCGCCGTGGATCGATCCTTCGGCGATCTCGAGCTGCGCGATCGGATTCGCAAGGCGCTGCGGCAATTGTCCGAGCACGCGCAGCTCTTGATCTCGATGCACTATTTCGGCGGGCGCGGCTATGAAGACATCGCCCGCGACCTGCAGCTGCCGCTGGGGACCGTCAAGACGCAGCTGCACAGGGCGAAGAGGGACCTTCGAGTCATACTTGAAGGCGATGCCAGGGTTTCTCGATGACGTGTGACCAGCTCAGCGATCAGATCGAGACGTACGTCACAGGGGATCTTTCGCCCTCCGCTGATGCGGCGGCCCACCTGCGGACGTGCCCCCGATGCCAGCAGGCGTGGGCCCTGGCATCGCAGATTCAGCAGGTGCTGGGTGACGACGGCGCCATGACCGCGCCTCCGGGTTTTACCGATTGCGTGCTGCGGCAGACCCACCGGGTGCCGTGGTGGAAGACGCCGGAGTTCGCGGCGAGTACGTATAGCGCCGTCTCGAGCGGTGTGCTCGTCGCCGCGGGTGTGGCGATCTGGATGTCATTAGGTGACGGCCCGCTCGATGCGTCCGCGCTGCCGGTTGCCGTGGCCGGCCTGGCCCTGGCGATGGGCGGGCTCGCGCTGGACCTCAGGCTCCGCCTCTCCGACCTTCTCCCGTACTAGTGGCGAGCGCCTGCTTCAGCGCTCCCGCCATGAGCGCCACGGCGCGACTCGCTGTATCAATCCGCCCGCCCATCGGCAGGAACCCGTGGATCATCCCACCAAGACAGAGGTAGTCAACCGCGATGCCCGACTCTTCGAGTCTGCGCGCATACGCTTCGCCCTCGTCGCGCAGCGGATCGAGGCCCGCCGTGATGACAAGCGCCGGCGGAACGTTCTCCACTGACGATGCGAGCAGTGGCGACGCGCGCCAATCGAGCACGTTGTCGCGCGTCGGCGCGTACTGCGCGACATACCAGTGCATCATGTCGCTCGTGAGCCCGTACCCCTCGCCATACTTCGAGTACGAGACGCTCTCAGCGCGCAGGTCGGTGACGGGATACACGAGCACCTGAAACGCGAGGGGCGGGCCGCCGGCATCGCGCGTCATGAGGGTCA
>JBGOTP010000397.1:0-4701 GCA_041476545.1 Vicinamibacteria bacterium
CGCCTCCAGAAACCGCCGCAGCGCTCTGAACGCCTGCCCGCGGTGACTTACCGTGGATTTTCGATCGCCAGCCTCCGCGAGCGTGCATCCGAATGGCGGGTAATAGAAGATCGGGTCGTACCCGAACCCACCCGTGCCACTCGGCTCGGGGGCGATGCACCCCTCGATTGTTCCCGTGGTCTCGAAGAGGAGATCGCCGGATCCATTCACCAGCGCAACCGCGCACACGAAACGGGCTGGACTCCCGGTGAATCCGTTCGTGCGCAGTCCGTCGTAGATGCGCGCGAACTTCTCGGCGTAGGAAGCATCGGCACCGCCGAATCGCGCGGATTCGACACCCGGCGCTCCACCCAGTCGGTCGATTTCGAGCCCCGAGTCTTCTGCGACGGTCGGCAGGCCGATCGCGGCCGCGTAGTATCGCGCCTTGACGCGGGCATTTTCGGCGAATGTTCGCCCGGTTTCCTCGGGCGGATCCAGGTGGGGCCGGCCGGCCAACGTGACCAGCTCGACAAGCTCGACAGCGAGACCAGACAGGAGCGGCAGAATCTCGCGAGTCTTGCCGCCGTTGGTCGTGGCAATCAGAAGAGCCGACATCCCCAGGAGCATTCTAGACGTTCACGCTCCTCGAACGCGGCGCGCCCGCAAAGGGGTCAGCCGTGAAGTAGAATGCCCTTCTCTGACATAAGTAATGGGTTGGCTATTCCGCGTCCTCTTTAAGTATCCAACGTTCGTCTTCGAGCAGGGCGATTTCCGGTTTGCCGTCTCCCGATCGGTGGCGTTGGGTCTGATAGCGGCGGCAGCTGTGGCGGCCGGCGTGCTCATTACGTACCGCCAGGTCCCGCGGGAAGGCGATACCCGGCGCGACCGCATCATTCTTATAGGACTCCGCCTTGGCCTCGTGGCGGTGCTCCTCTTCTGCCTGCTCCGTCCGCTCCTCGTCCTCAAGGCGGCGGTGCCGCAACAGAACTTCCTCGGGGTGCTGGTCGACGACTCGCGCAGCATGACGATCGCGGACAAGGACGGGAAGCCGAGGAGCGACTTTGTCCGGCAGCAGCTCGTACCAAAGAGTCCCCTGCTCGAGGAGCTGTCGAAGCGTTTCGTGCTCCGGCCTATCCGCTTCTCCTCGTCAGCTGATCGGGTGGCCAGCCTGGCGGATCTCCAGTACGCGGGCACGGCGTCCCGCATCGGACCGGCGCTCGAACGCGCACGCGACGAGCTGTCCGGCCTGCCGCTCGCCGGTCTCGTGCTCGTCTCCGACGGGGCCGACACAACTGACAGCGCCCTGGACGAGTCGCTCGCGAGCCTCAAAGCCCGTCAGATTCCCGTGTTTACGGTCGGGCTCGGACAGGAACACTTCGCGCACGACATCCAGATTACGCGCGTCGAAACCCCGCGGTCCGTGCTCAAAGGCACCTCCCTCTCGGTCGACATCGTCGTCAGTCAGACCGGATATGCCGGAGCCACGGTTCCGCTCACCGTCGAAGACGGAGGCAAGATTGTCAGCTCGCAGGACGTCAAGCTGCCGCCGGATGGCGAGTCGGCGACGGTCCGCGTCACGTTTGTGACGTCGGAGACCGGCCCTCGGCTGTTTCGCTTCAAGATCGCCGGGCAGGAGAGCGAGCAGGTCCTGCAGAACAACACGCGCGATGCGCTCGTCGAGGTCGTCGACCGGCGCGAACGTGTGCTGTACTTCGAGGGCGAGCCGCGATCCGAGGCGGCGTTTGTGCGCCGCGCCGTGCAGGACGACAAGAACCTGGCGGTCGCCCTGCTGGTCCGTACGGCGGAGAACAAGTACTGGCGGGGCGACGTCGGGAACGCCGAGGAACTCGTCGGAGGATTTCCCAAGACGCGCGAGGAGCTCTTCGGTTACAAGGCGATCATCCTCGGCAGCGTGGAGGCGGCGTCATTTTCCGCCGATCAGCTCCGCATGCTGGCCGACTTTGTCAGCAAGCGGGGCGGTGGCCTGCTGATGCTCGGCGGGCGCCGTGCGTTCGCCGAAGGCGGATGGGCCGGCACCCCGCTCGGTGAGGTGCTGCCGGTGGAATTCGAGACGGCCACCAACCCGGGGGACTTTCTCGCGCACCTGCAGGTCCACCCGACCGACGCCGGCGCCACCTATCCAGTCACGCAGCTCGCGCCCACCGAGGACAAGTCGAACGCGAAGTGGAACGAGATGCCGGAGGTGACGGCCGTCAATCCGATTCACCGCGCGAAGCCGGGCGCGACGATTCTCCTCACGGGCACCGACGGACGGCAGCAGCAGATCGTGCTGGCCTACCAGCGCTACGGGCGCGGCAAGGCCCTGGCCTTTCCGATTCAGGACTCGTGGAACTGGCAGATGAACCCCGCCACTCCCGTGGACGACCCGACGCACTCCACCTTCTGGCGGCGCCTGGTCCGCTGGCTTGTCGACGGCGTGCCGGATCCGGTGTCGATCACCACATCCATCGACCGTGTCGAACCGGGCGAGCCGTTCAAGCTGACGGCGGCGGTCATGGATGGTGCCTTCGTCGAGGTCGACGACGCCCGCGTCTTCGCGGTGGTCACGTCGCCGTCTGGCAAGACGACTGAAGTGCCGCTCGAATGGACCGTCACCCACAATGGCGAGTACAGCGGAACATTCGTCCCCGATGAACCGGGAATGTATACGATGAGGGCCAACGCGTCCCGCGACGAGGCCGACCTCGGGTCGACCCTCATCCACGCACGCGCGTCGGCGGGCGACAGCGAGTACTTCGACGCCTCCATGCGTGCGCCGCTCTTGAAGCGCATTGCGGAGGACACCGGCGGCCGTTTCTTCACGCCGTCCGACGTCGCCGCGCTGCCCGAGGCCATCAGCTACAGCGGCCGCGGCGTGACGGTCGTCGAAGAGCGCGACCTGTGGGACATGCCGGCGATCTTCCTCGCCCTGCTCGCCTTCGCCGGTGGTGAGTGGATGTATCGGCGAACGCGGGGTCTCGCGTGAAGAACTTGGTCCTTGGGCCTTGGGCCCTGGTCCCTGGTCCGTCCTTGGGCCTTGGTCGTGCCTGGTCCTTGGGCCTTCGTCGTGCCCAACCGCCGGCTCGATCTGACCAAGGACCAGAGGACGAAGGACGACCAGGGACGAAGGACGGACTAAGGACCAAGGCCAACGGACGAAGGACGACGAATGGCCTCGCCCTCGTCGCCGTCCTGCTGGGCGCCATGCCGACCCGCGCCGTCGCCCAGGACACGTACCTGCTCCTCATCACCGGTGTCTCTGGAGACGACACGCTCGCAGCTCAATATCAGAAGTGGGGGGCGACGGTCGTCGATGGCGCGAAGAAGCGCGGCGTCCCGGCCGCCAACATCGTGTATCTCGCGGAAGCGACCGACAAAGATCCGGCACGGATCAGGGCCCGCTCAACGCGCGAGAACGTCACCCAGGCGTTCACCGACATCGCGGGACGCGTCAAGCCGGCCGACGAGGTGTTCATCCTGCTGATCGGGCACGGGAGCTTCGACGGCCAGCTCGGTTCCTTCAATCTCCCGGGCCCGGATCTCACGGCGGCCGATTTCGCGAAGCTGCTCGACAAGCTGGGGCTGCAGCGGGTGACGTTTGTCAACACCGCCAGCTCCAGTGGCGCGTTTCTGGCCCCGCTGAAGGGGTCGAACCGCGTCATCGTTGCCGCCACCAAGACCGGCGGCGAGCGACTCGATACCCGATTCCCCGGCTACTTCGTCGACGCGCTCGAGAGCGACGAGGCCGACCGCGACAAAAACGGCCGCGTGTCGGTACTCGAAGCGTTCGATTACGCGAAAACCAAGGTGGCCGCGGTCTACGAACAGGGCGGACACATCCTCACCGAGCATGCCACGCTCGACGATGGGAGTGACGGCAAACTGGCCGGGACGGTCTTTTTGTCGCCGGAACGGACGCGCGATGCGGCGACCGCGGCGGCCGCCGCGGCAGATCCCGCGCTGCGCGCACTGCTCAGTCAGCAGGATGCACTCGAGCGTCAGGTGGCCGAGCTGCGGCTCAAGAAAGACACGATGGACCCGGCGCAGTACGAACAGCAACTTGAAAAACTCATAACCGATTTGGCGCTCAAGACGAAAGAGATCAGGGACCGCGAAGCCCAGAAGAAGTGATAGGTAGCTTTCAGCTATCAGCTGTCGGCTTTCAGAAGCCTGCAGCAGTTACTGAAAGCTGAGAACTGACAGCCGATAGCTACAGAGGAGACTCCCGTGGCCGATACCATCGACATCCAATCGCCGAACGACATCGCTCTTGCGGATCGCCTGAACCAGGGCCGCAAGCAAATCATCACGGAGCTCCATAAGCGGATCGTCGGCCAGGGCGAGGTCATCGAGCTCGTGCTGCAGACGCTCTTTGTCGGCGGCAACAGTCTGATCGTCGGCGTGCCCGGACTGGCGAAGACCCTGCTCATTCAAACGCTCGCGCAGGTGCTGGAGCTGAAGTTCACGCGCATCCAGTTCACGCCGGATCTGATGCCGTCCGACATCACCGGCACCGACATCATTCAGGAAGACGAGACCGGCAAACGCCAGATGGTGTTCGCGCCCGGGCCGTTTTTCATCTACATCGTGCTCGCGGACGAAATCAACCGCACGCCTCCCAAGACGCAGTCGGCGCTCCTCGAAGCGATGCAGGAGCACCGCGTCACGATTCAGGGACGCACCTACGAGCTGCAGGAACCGTTCTACGTGTTCGCCACGCAG
>JBGOTP010000398.1:0-4697 GCA_041476545.1 Vicinamibacteria bacterium
CCGTCGTCGAGAGCGTGAGGCGACGGGCGAATGCCGCCGGTGTGGCGGTCGTGCCCGTGCACAACTGGAAGTACGCGCCGATCGTGCAGGCCGCCACGGCGGCGCTGCGGGATGGCACGATCGGCACGCTAACGCGTGTGGAGATCGAGACGTCGCGGATCCGCGCCGCACCCACCGCGGACGCCGACGGCACGAACTGGCGCCGTGATCCGGCGATGGCGGGCGGCGGTATTCTCATGGATCACGGGTGGCACTCGGTGTATCTTGCGCTCCATTGGTTTGACGATCGCGCGACCGGGGTCCGCGCCTCTCTGCACCATCCGCCGGCCGGCGGCGTGGAGGATGAGGCGTCGGTCGTGATTGAGTTTCCGAGTGGCGAGGCGACGATCGATCTCAGCTGGAACGGCACCGAGCGCCGCAACACGATGCGGCTCATCGGTACAGGCGGCGCGATCACGATCGCGGACGACACGCTCGAGATCCGGCGCCGGACGCCCCACTCGACGCGGTCAACCCCGTCCGCCCCGTCCGCCCAGTCGACCCAGTCGACCCAGTCGACCCAGTCGACCCAGTCGACCCAGTCGACCCAGTCGACAACGTCCACGAAATTCGCGAGCGCGTTGTCCGCCGGCTCACACCACGAGGACTGGTTTACCGCGATGCTTCCGCAGGTGGTGGCGTGCTTCCGGCAGCCGGAACTGGCGCGTCCGCTCGTCGACGAAGCGGCGGCGTGCCTGTCCATCATTCAGCAGGCCTATCGCGGCGACCGCTCGCTCGTGTAACAGACCGTGTTGATGCAGCTTCCAGCGGTCGGCTTTCGGCTCTCAACAACATCCACGGCCGAACACTGAGAGCTGATAGCTGACAGCTTGATTGGGAGGATTGGTGTCCATCGTCCCTGCGACGACCCCGCGGCTGGTCAAGCAGTTCGTCGAGCTACCGTATGCCGTGTACGCCGGACACCCGAATTGGGTTCCACCACTTCGCCGCGACGAGCACCGGCGGCTGTCGGTGAAACACAATCCATTTCTTCAGCACGCGACGATGGATCTGTGGCTCGCGCGATCGGACGGGCGGGTCGTCGGGCGCGTGGCCGCCATCGACGATCGGCTCCACAACGAGAAGCACGGTGAGCGGACGGCCTGGTTTGGCTTTCTGGAGGCGAGGGATGCGTCCACCACCCGAGCCCTGTTGAGGACCGTCGAGGAGTGGGCTCGCGCGCGGGGCAGCACGATCGTGCGAGGGCCCGCGAATCCCAGTCTCAATGAGAGTGCTGGACTGCTCATCGACACGTTCGACGAGGATCCGTCCATCCTCATGCCGTACAACCCGCCGCACTACGGCGGATTTGTGGAGAGCGCGGGCTACGTCAAGATCAAGGATCTCCTGGCCTGGTCGATCGACGCCACGG
The DNA here is from genome assembly GCA_041476545.1 of Vicinamibacteria bacterium. Taxonomy (GTDB): domain Bacteria; phylum Acidobacteriota; class Vicinamibacteria; order Vicinamibacterales; family CAVVIG01; genus JBGOTP01. The sequence continues at coordinate 1,412 of JBGOTP010000398.1, forward strand.
CGCCGGTGGCGGCGCGGATCGCGCGCCTGTCCGAGCGCGTCCGCAGACGACCCGGCGTGGTCGTGCGGTCGGTGGACCTGAAGCACTTCGACCGCGACCTGGCCATGCTGCAGGTGATCTATCGGGCCGCCTGGGAGGACAACTGGGGATTTGTGCCGCCGACCGACGCCGAGATCCGACAGCTGGCGGTGGACTTGAAGCCGATTCTCGATCCCGACCTGGTGCTCTTTGTCGAAATCGACGGCCGGCCGTCCGCGTGCGCGGTGGCCATTCCGAATGTGAATCAGGTGCTGAAGCGCATGAACGGCCGCCTCCTGCCGTTCGGGCTACTGCACTTCCTGCGCCGGAAGTCGATTGTCGACGAGCTGCGCGTACTGCTGCTCGGCGTTGTGTCCGACTTGCGGAACACCGGACTGTATCCTCTGCTCATCGCGGAGTTGACGCGACGCGCGCAGGCACATGGCTATCGTCGCGCGGAGCTGTCGTGGACGCTCGAGGACAACGAAGCCGTGAACGCCGGCATCGAGGCCGCCGGCGGCCGGCGGTCCAAGACCTACCGCCTGTATGAAAAGCGACTGTAGCGTCGCTATCACCGGCGCGACCGGCTTTCTTGGCTGGCATCTGGGCGAAGCATTTCGTGACGCCGGATGGCGGGTGAGAGCGGTCGTCAGGCCAGGGAACGCGAAGCCTCTTCCGCCAGGCGTCGAGTCGTTCGAGGCGCACCTCGACGCGGAGGCACTGGCGCGCGCCTTTCAAGGATGCCCGGTCGTTGTTCACGCCGCGGCGCTCACCCGCGCGCGGAACGACGATGTGTTCAACGCGGTCAACGTTGCTGGCACGGAGGCGGTCGTGTCTGCCGCGAACAGGACCGGTGCCCGCGTGATCTTGATTTCCAGCCAGGCCGCCGCGGGTATTGGGACGCCCCAACGCCCCAGCCGGGAAGATGATCCGCCGCGTCCAGTGAACGCGTATGGTCGCAGCAAACTGGCAGCCGAAGAGGTTCTGCGGTCTCGCGCCGAAGCGCCCTGGACCATCGTCCGCCCGTCGGCTGTGTACGGACCGGGGGATCGCGGGTTCCTGCCGCTCTTTCGGATGGCATCACGCGGATTGTTTCTGCTGCCTGCGGACGCGGCCCTGCCGTTCACGATTATCTATGTGGAGGACGTCGCGCGAGCGGTCGTGCTCGCTGCGATCGCGCTCGCGTCAGGGGCAGGCAGGGCAGGCCAGGCAGGCACGGCGGGTGGGGCAGGTAGGGCAGGCGGGGCAGGTGGGGCTGGTGAGCCGGGTAGGGCTGGTGAGGCAAGCGGATCTGGTGAGGCAGTCGTAGGGCAGGGCTTCAGCCCTGCCGTGTCGGGCGAGGAAGGACAGGTGCTATTTATCGGGCATCCGCAACCGCAGACAACTGATGATCTGATGCGAAGTCTGGCCGACGTGTTCGAGCGGCGGTACAGACCGAGACAGCTTCCCGCTGCGCTCCTCACGGGGCTCTCGTGGTTCGGCGAACTGTCGTGGGGGCTTGGGATGCGGCCGATCATCGATCGGGATCGGCTCGCGGAATTCCGAGCGCCTGGATTTGTGTGCGCCGTCGATCGCGCGCGCGAAGCGCTCGACTTCGCGGCGGTGGTGGGACTGAGCGAGGGGATTGAACGGACCGCGCGCTGGTATCGCGAACAGCGGTGGATCTAAGAGATCGGCTTGCCCTGTGCGAGGGCATCCTCAACGGCGTTCGCGCACTCGCCGCAGAGCATGCCGCGATTCTCGACCGCCAACATCTCTTTGACCGATGCCGATGTGCGGCAAAGACTGCATGCGGCGGAGTGTCCGGGCAAGGCTGCAGCTCGCGCACGCCAGCCCTCGCTTTCGGCTGAGCCCTTCGGAACCTCCGGATACGTGCGTCTTTGATCGTCAGCCATGATCTCAATGCACACGTCAACGCATTCATCGCAGATGAAGACCGTAGGGCCCGCGATGATCTTGTTGACCTCGGCCTGTGCCTTGCCGCAGAACGAGCATCGCAAAGGCTCGGCGCTGGCTGCATGGTGGTCAAACATGGCGTCTGTCTCTCATCCTCTCGCCGATCGAGCCGCGAGAAAGACGCGGCCGACCGTCACAGCCATCCGGTGATTCCCATGACGTGCGGGAAGCCAGCGCGTCAGCCGGCGATTCGTTCAACACGGGACGGCAGCTTGCTCAGGACAAGCCGGTCGAGTTGCACCTTCGTGCTGGCATTGTCGATGTCGATACCCACGAGGTTTCCTGCCTCATCGTAGTCAAGCACGACGCCTTCCGAGATTTCGCGGCTCTCCACGCTCGTCTGTTCGGAGAGATCGATATAGAGCGAGTCGGTCTCGGGATGGTAATTGACTTTCATGGTTTGAACCTGCGATCCGGAAACGCGTTGTGATCTGCGTGTGGCGCTTCCTCTCACCACGTCGATCAATCTCCAGTTCAGGGACGCGCCCTGTACGTCTTGCTGAAGCCATTGCGCCCGTTGGTCACGGTGAACGATCCATCCGCCTGCGCCGACACCTTGATCCAATAAGCGGTTCCATTGTGGACGGGCACCGGAGGCGAATTCGGTCCGGGCAGCGGAGCCGGGATCGGCGCCACCGGCATGGCCGCCAATGGCTCGTCAAGCAGATTGGCGATGAACATCCCGGGTACGGTGTACTCCTGGCCACTCAGTTGCGAGAAGTGCATCTGCCAGACGTCCTCGAGTCCCGGAGACGAATGCAGTGTCTTCATCACTTCAGGTTGTCCGCCTTTACGCGTGCCATTGTTCATGATCGCCACACGCGGATGAAGGGCGTGAACGAGAACCTCCGAGTTCGATGAATCCACACCGTGGTGCAAGCCCAGAAGCACGTCAACCGCTCCGAGACGGTTGTTCGGGCACATGAGCTCGAATTCCTTGTTCTTCGTCAGATCCCCCAGGTGAGCCGTGCGGAATTTGCCGAACGTCACATAGGTCCCGACCGACATCGGGTCCTCTGCATTGTTCTCTCCAGGCTTGAAGCTCGCGCAGTATGGATTCGCTCCGCCGGCTCCAGGGCGTACCGCCTTGATTGTTTCGCCAGCGGAAGTCACGACGAGTACATCGAGGCCGGCAACGGGAATCCTGGTGCCAGGTCTTGCCACGGTGTGGGTTGCCTTGGCGTAGAGTCGTGGATACGTCGTTTGCAGAAATTCATCAACCGCGGCAGCGGGCTGGACGTTCGGGCCGTGGTCGATGAAATTCCTGATCGGGACACGCGCGGCGAGCTCCGCCAAGCCGCCAAAATGATCG
>JBGOTP010000399.1:0-4685 GCA_041476545.1 Vicinamibacteria bacterium
CCTTGCGAGCAATGGCGTGTCGTTCACGGTCACCGTGCCGCCGAGCATCACGACCCGGTCACCCACCAGCGGCGCGGTCGGTACCGAGGTCACGATAGCCGGGACCAGCTTAGGCGCGACACAGGGCACCAGCACCATCAAATTCAACGGGACGACCGCGACACCGACGAGTTGGTCGGCGACGAGAATCGTGGTCGCGGTGCCCGCGGGGGCAACGACAGGCAATGTAGTCGTCACCGTCGGCGGTCTGGCGAGCAATGGCGTGTCGTTCACGGTGACGGTGCCACCGCCACCACCCGGAGCGCCGACGGGACTGATTGTGGGCTAAAGGTTCTCCAGGCGCGCAGCCCTTTCACAACACTCGCTGATGTTCGTGGACCAGCTCGCAGATCTGCCCATCGCCCGAATCGCCCTGGGACCTGCGAAATTGCGCTGGAAACGGTCGGACGTCCCAGCGGCGTGTGGGTCGACACGAACGACATGTCTCATGTCACCGATTCGCAATCTGCAGCCGATCCGAATGCTCCGAGCTACAATGGCGGCTGCAAATGGGGTGCATGCGGGACCCCTTAATCGGGAGGTGTGAGATGCGCGCAGAACTGACAAGACTTGCCATCGCCCTATTGGCCACCTCCGCTGTCGTGGCGGCGGCAGAGGCCCAAACGACGGCTTGCGTCAATGACGTACCCAACCCCTATCACATGGTGAACGATTGGGCCCACACGCCACGTCCCTGGGCGGCGACGAACAACGTCTTTGTCGACCCCAAGGACAACGTCTGGGTATTCGACCGCTGCGAGGACAAGGGCTGCGCCGGATCCAGCGTGGCGCCGATCTGGGAATTGTCGTCCGACGGCAAGGTGATGAAGAATTTCGGCGCCGGGTTCGTGTTCCCGCACGCGGTCGTGCCCGACCGAGACGGTAATGTCTGGGTCGTCGATGGCCAGGCCAGGGACGGCAAAGGCAATCAGGTGACGAAGTTTTCGCCGGACGGCAAGGTGCTGACGACGCTCGGCAAGGCCGGTGAAGGCGGCAAGGGCCTCGACGTGTTCGATCAGCCGACGTCGGTGGCGATCGCGCCCAACGGCGATATCTTCGTTTCCGAAGGCCACGCGCCGAGCTTCGGCAATTCGCGCATCATGAAGTTCGACAAGAACGGAAAATTCATCGCGACCTTCGGCCATCTGGGTTCGGGCGACGGCGAATTCAAGGGCCCCCATGTGCTCGCGTTCGATTCGCAGGGACGCCTCTTCGTCGCCGACCGCAGCAACAGCCGCGTCGACATTTTCGATCGGGACGGCAAATTTCTCGCCGCGTGGAAACAGTTCGGCCGGCCGAGCGGCATCTGGATCGATAAGAACGATATTCTCTACGTGGCCGATTCCGAATCCGAAGATGCGCCGGGCAAGGACACTCACAATCCCGGCTGCAAGCGCGGCGTGCGCGTCGGCAGCGTGAAGACGGGAAAGGTCGACTACTACATCCCGCCGCCACCGGTGTCGGACCCGAGACTCCCGCCGCCCGAAGGTATCGCCGTCGATTCCCACGGTACGATCTACGCTGCGGCGGTGCAGGCTAAGTCCGTCTACAAATATGTGAAGAACTGAACGCGTCGCGCTCCCTTCCTTCGGAGCACGAGAGGACCCGCCCGGCCTGGCTGGCCCTAATACCGCACGCGCGGAGGGGGTGGGTATCCGTTGGCGTAGATCGTGTCGTAGCGAACCCTGACCCCATCCTTGTCGAGGAATCCCAGCGATTGCTGAAACAGCCCCGGCGGTGGTGCACCCGCAGGCACGGTTCCCTCCAGAATATAGAGGCGATTTTCGTGCATGTGGATCGCGACGAAGGTATGAGATCGATCGGCGTTGGTGAGTTGTATCCGACGTCCTTCAATTCGGTCGGTGTTGGCGTACGCGTAGTACGTCACCTTGGCGTCCTTCTTGAAGAAATTCCACGCCGCATAGTCGAGCGCGCCTCGCAGTTCGGCGACATAGGGGTTACCGCAGGTGTCCGGATACCCCTGGCAGTTCTTGACCCGCTCCGCGTGTATTTTTTGGGCGTTCGCGTAATCGACCACAGTAACGGCGAAGCGGCTCGCCCCATCCTCGTAGCTATGGACACGCCCCGGTAAGGTGATGCGATATTCCGTCGGGTAGGTGATGTCCTGCACCTTCGGTTCACCCGGGAAATTGACAGTGAAGAAATCTGCTCGACTGACATACTCGATCCAGCCTTGGGCGACGGAAGGCCCCGACATGAACAGGATCAACGCTACCGGAACGAGTCGAATCAGGCGCATGACTTATCCTCCCATCTCGTCGTATCCAGGATTCCTTTGGCTGTTCGTAATGAGCAGATATTACACCTGCGTGGGACGGTTGCTGGCGAATTTTCGTCGGTGACTGTGTAGCGGAGCACGGTTGGTTCGCCAGCGCGCCGAAGCAGCGCCGCTCGGCGTAGAATGACCGTCGTCTGCGGGCGATCGAGGTGCCTTGCGATGTCGCTCGTCACGCCTCGTTCCTGCATGAAGCATGCGTGTAACGTCCATGCAAATACTGCTGATGACTGTCGTGTAAATGGCCCTTCCCGCCGGAACTCGACTCGGGCCATATGAGGTCCTTTCGGCGATCGGCGCCGGGGGTATGGGCGAGGTGTATCGTGCGCGCGACACAAAGTTGAATCGGGACGTCGCGATCAAGGTCCTGCCGGACCTCGTCGCCAGCGACCCGGAACGGCTCGCGCGATTCGAGCGCGAAGCGCAGGTGCTGGCCGCGCTCAACCATCCCAACATCGCGCACATTCACGGTCTCGAAGAGTCAGGCCCAGGTCCGGCGGCCATCCGGGCCATCGTGATGGAGCTGGTCGAAGGATCGACCCTCGCGGATCGTATTGCGCGCGGACCGATCCCGCTGGCGGAGGTACTCCCAATCGCGAAGCAGATCGCCGAGGCCCTCGAAGCGGCCCTCGAGCAGGGCATCACGCATCGCGACTTGAAACCCGCGAACATCAAGGTGCGGGAGGACGGCACCGTCAAGGTGCTGGACTTCGGGCTGGCGAAGGTGCGCGAGGTCGAGGGCGCCGCGCCCGGCCTGACGAACTCGCCGACGATGATCGGCGCGTCAAGGCCCGGAATGATTCTCGGCACGGCGGCGTACATGTCGCCGGAGCAGGCGAAGGGGCAAGGGGCGGATCGAACGTCGGATGTGTGGGCGTTTGGATGCGTGTTGTACGAGATGCTCACGGCGCATGCGGTGTTTGACGGCGACTCGGTGAGCGAGATTCTCAGTGAAGTCCTGAAGTCCGAACCTGACTGGCGCCGATTGCCGGCCGGGACGCATGAAGGCATCCGGCGTCTGCTGCGCCGCTCCCTGCAAAAGGACCGCAAGCTTCGGCTGCGTGACATCGGCGACGCGCGCATCGAAATCGACGAGGCGCAGAGTGCGCCTCACGTCGAGGGCCGTGTGACGCCGGGCGCTGCAAGAAGCCGCGAACGGATCGTCTGGCTCGCGGCCCTGGGTTTGGTCGCGCTGATTGCCGCCGTATGGGCCGTATGGGCCTCCCGTCCGCCAGCGCCGGCGGCCGAGATGCGCGTCGAGATCACCACCCCGCCGACGACGGATCTGGTGTCGCTGGCGATTTCGCCTGACGGCCAAAAGATTGTGTTCGTGGCCACCTCCGAAGGGCGGTCCCGGTTGTGGCTGCGGGCGCTCAGTTCCGACTCGGCAAGACCGTTGGCAGGGACCGACATGGCCACTCTCCCGTTTTGGTCTCCGGACAATCGCTCCGTTGGGTTCTTCGCGGATGGCAAGCTCGAGCGGATCGACATCGACGGGGGATCGGCCACGGTCCTGGCGGACGCGCCACTCGGCCGCGGCGGCGCCTGGAACCGCGACGGCACGATTCTCTTCGCCCCGACCCCGGCCAGTCCGATCCTCCGTGTCGCGGCCGCGGGTGGTAAGCCCGACGCGGTGACCAAAGTCGAGGCGCCGCAGCAGGTGGGTCACGGCTTGCCGCAGTTCCTGCCCGATGGTCGTCATTTCCTCTACTACGTCCTCGGCTCTCCCGAAGCCAGCGGTGTCTACGTCGGTCAGCTCGGGGGATCGGAGACGAAGCGCTTACTCGATGCGGATGCGGCGGCCGTGTACGCGCCTCCCGGGCAATTGCTGTTCGTTCGTCGAGGGACGCTGTTTGCGCAGGGCTTCGATCCGGTCCAATTGGCGCTGACCGGTAATCCGTTTCCAGTGGCCGAACAGGTGGCGGTTCAGACGCCGGCCGCGGCGTTGTCCGCATCCGGCACCGGCCCCATCGTCTATCGCACCGGTTCGGCAGGCGGACAGCGGCAGCTCGCATGGTTCGATCGGTCCGGCAAAGAGCTTGGCAAGGTGGGCGATCCCGAGGGTGGCCTTATGCTTGTGTCATCGCTGTCGCCAGATGGCCGCCGAGTGGCGATGTCCAGGGGGGGTGGGAATATCGATATCTGGTTGCTCGAAACGGGGCGGGGCGTGCTCAACCGGTTCACCACTGACGCGGCCGATGAAATTTTTCCCGTCTGGTCGCCGGATGGGACCCGCATCGTTTTCAGCTCGAACCGGAAGGGGACCATCCAGAATCTGTACCGGAAGGCGGCCACCGGCGCTGGAAGCGAGGAGCTGGTGCTCGACGCGGGGTGGCCGACGTTTGCAACG
>JBGOTP010000400.1:0-4681 GCA_041476545.1 Vicinamibacteria bacterium
GATCGGCTTCAGCTTCAACCGGGTGGCGTCCTGATTCATCAGATACGTGCCCCGCTTCAAGAGATCGTATCGTGCCTGGATCGTCTCGATATTGCCGTTCGTCCTCTTGCGCACCACGTTCTCCATCACGACGACGTCGCTCGGCTGCGTGACGGCGAAGTACGGTTCCGCGGTGACGATCAACGCAAACGCCTGGAGTTCCGTGGTGACCTGGACTTGTGCCTCGTCACCGTTCACCTGAATCTCACCAAGATTCCTCGCGCGGCCTTCCGGAGTGACGGCCCAGAACGGCCACCTCTCACTGCGGCTGGCTATCGGAATACACCGCAGCGTCGCGCGTATCCATTCTGTGGGGCTGTCGTAAATCACTACGTGCGTGAATTCTGATTCACGCGGACTACTGCGCCTGCAACCGTCAAGACACCCGCTCAATCCGTCGCCTTTCTCACGAGCTCAGCATTTTCTGTCTCCCGCAGAAGCTGTGTCGCCAGATAGAACAAAACGTGGCTCGAGTGTCGTCGAGCTGTACGCGTACGACAACAACGGGGAGAGGAACCACGGCACAACCGGTCGTCATATCATCGGCGTGAGGCTCCGCTACGAAGGCGAGGAAATGTCGGCCAGGGTCGTGTAAGAAATACCTCGTGGCGGCCGCGCGCCGCGCGTCGCGTGCACGGACGAGCGCGCGATTGGTCTCGATGCCGTCAAGATCGAATGGTCATCCATGCTGTTGAGCTGTCGCAAGTCACTCCATGGGTGAATTCTGATCGGCGCGGACTCGACGTGGCCACGGAAGCAGCCCGGCGGGCCGGGCGGATCAGGCGCGACAATCTGTGCCGTCCCTTGGCGTTCGTTCCGGAGAGGGCGTGGAAGGCGTGGTGGTTGCGAGCAGCATTTCCAGAAGAGCGTCGAGACAGCAACTGAGCGCACGAGGATCGGGCAGGAGGTACTGAGCTGTTCGCGGCGCGAGTTGACCGATGCCGATGGCCACCCCACCGAGCTGGGCCGCCGTTGTCAGCGCGTCGGCGTCGTTGACATCGTCGCCAGCATAGAGGGGCAGGACGATGTTTCCGCCAACATGCGCGGCCAGCATCCGCAGTGCCGAACCCTTGGTCCAGTCGAGATTTGGCATGATCTCGATCGCCATCGCGCCGTCGAGCACTCGCAGCCGTTCGGAAAGCGGCTCGACGGCGTGGAACACATCTGTCCGCAGTTTCTCAATTCGCTCGGGCTCTTTGACGTTGCGGTAATGCACCGTCAATCCGAGCGGTTTCTGTTCGATCCACGCGCCCGCATGGCCGCGCAATGCCGGCCGGACATGCTCTATCGCGGCAATCGCTAGTCGTCTCCCGCGCCAGGAGTCTGGGTGCCTGAGGGTCGTCTCGCCAAAGGACAACTCCAATCCGTTCGTGCCGGCGTATAACAAGCCCCTGATTCCGACGACATCCCGGAGGTTCTCAATCGCCCGGCCGCTCAGCACGCCGACGGAAACAGACGGCATCCGAACCAGGCGTTCGAGCTGGCGCCGCGTTTCGTCCCCCAATCGCGCCAACCGGGGATGCCCGGCAATCGGCACGAGCGTGCCGTCGTAGTCGAAGACGAGTGCCAAACGGCTTCCTCGTTGGTGGGCATCGACGAGCCCGGCAATCGCGTCCCGCAAGAGGCCTGTCACGCCGAGGCCTCCACCAGGGACCGCGACTCAGCCGCCTGTCGTGCATGCACCAGCTTGGCCGCCTCGGACAACAGCATTCCGGCCCACCGGTACACGTTGTGGTCGGCGACTTCCTGCTGCATCCGCGCCATGCGCCGCTCCTGTTCCTCCGTGGGCATCGTCAGGGCCTGTCGCAGCGCCTCGGCGAATTCATCGATGGCGTAGGGATTGATGAGCACGGCATCGGACAGTTCGCGTGCGGCACCGGCAAAGCGCGACAGCACGAGCACTCCGCGTCCGTCGGTTCGGGCCGCGACGAACTCCTTGGCGACGAGATTCATGCCGTCATGCAGCGAGCTCACGACGCAGGCGGTCGCGAGACGGTCGAGCACGTAGACCTGTTCCGGGCCGCAGTGCTCGTTGAGAAAGATGATCGGCCGCCAGTTGTCGGTGGCGTGCCGCCAGTTGATCTCGTCGGCCAGCTCGTTCAACTCTTCGTTGAGCCGCCGATATGCGGGGATGTGGACGCGGCTCGGCGCGCCGATCTGCACGAAGCTGAAGGTGGTCTTCAGCTCTGGATGCCGTTCGATCAGCCGATCGACGGCCCGGAAGCGCTCAGGGATGCCCTTGGTGTAGTCCACGCGATCGACGCCGACGAGGAGCTTCTCGTCGCGGAGATGGAGACGTTTGCGCAGGCGGCGTTCTTCGCCCTCCAGGTCGCGGGGCAGCGCCGCGGCGACGACATCGGGATCGATGCTGATCGGGTGCGGTTGCACCCGCGTGGTCTTGCCGTGGCGCGTCACGGAAAACTCTTCCAAGTCGACGCGCGACTCGACGCAGCGGTCGACGGTCTCCAGGAAGTTGTTGCAGTGATCCTGCACGTGGAACGACAGCAGGTCGTTGCCGAGCAAGCCGTCGAGGATTTCGTCCTGCCAGGGGCACACCCGAAACGCCTCGCGATTGGGCCAGGGAATATGCCAGAAGTGAACGATGACGAGATCCGGCCGCGCGTTCCGCAGCAGTCGCGGCAGCAGTGCGAAGTGATAGTCCTGGACGAAGACGATCGCCGGCTGCCCGTCGACTTCGTCGAGGACGGCGTCGGCAAACTTCTGATTGACCAATCGGTACTGTTCCCAATCGGCCAGATCGAACTTCGGCCGTGCGTAGGCGATGTGGCAGAGCGGCCAGAACGCCTCGTTGGAGAAGCCGTAGTAGTACCCTTGTTCTTCCTCCTTGGTCAGCCATACCCGCCGCAGGGTATACGCCGGGCGTTCTGGCGGAACCAGGACGCGTCCGTTCTCGTCGCTCACGAGCCGGTCGGCGTCGCCGCTGCCATGAGCCACCCACGTGCCGCCGCAGGCCCGCATCACGGGGTCGAGGGCCGTCGTCAGTCCGCTCGCCGGTCGCATGCAGCGGACCTCGTCGCCGTCGAACCTATGGACGTATGGTTCGCGGTTGGCGACCACCACGAGTTTGGCTCCCGAGAGCCGTTCGCTGGCGACTGTCTCGAGCCGTTCACAGGTCCAAGCCATGGTGATGTCCTCTACGACGCCAACACGTGCACTGACGGCTGATCGAGACACAACAACATCGTGAGGTAGTCGCGCAGATGCCGCGTGAGCAGAAAATGTTCCCGCACGAACTCGTGCCCGGTGCGGCCCATCCGCTGACGTTTGTCGGCGTAACGCAGTAGGTAGCGGATCCGATACGCTGCGCCGGCGGGCGAGTGCGCCAGGAAGCCCGTCTGGTAGTCGTGCACCTGCAGCGTGATGCCGCCGCACGCGCCGCCGACGACGGGCTTGCTCTTCCAGAGCGCTTCGGTCACGGTGAGGCCGAATCCCTCCTTGATCGATTTCTGAAGCACGATCACCGCCGAGCGCTGGAGCGCGTTGATGGCGCGGTGCGCATCCGGCGGCAGCATCAGCACCTTCAGATCCGGGTCTTGTCCCGCCAACTCGATTACCTCCTGAAGGACTTCAGCCCCTTCCGGGTCATCGTCCGCCGTCCCGCCCGCGAGAGCGAGCTGCAGATCGGGGTAGTACGGTTTGACGAGTCGATACGCCGCAATGACGCCCAGCGGATCCTTGAATCGGTCGAAGCGCGAGATCTGGACGAGCAACGGACGATTGGGATCGATGCCGAAGAACGCCAGCGTCTCGAGGCGCTCTGCCTCCGGTAACGGGCAGTTCTTGTCCGAAAGGGGATCGATGGACGGCGGCACGATGAACATCGGGCACCCGAGCGGACGCGCGAAGGCGGCCATCGAGAAGACCGCCGCCGCATAGTGCGGGATCGCGCCCGCGAGGTGCTTCCACACGGCCCGCGCCGGCCGCGAGGCGTCGATGTGGCACCGCCAGACCCAGCGGCCCACCCGATCGGCCGGTGTGAACGCCGGCAGGTAGATCGGTTGCGGATCGTGCACGAGGACGATGTCCGCCTCCAGATTCAATCGTTGGGCGTTCTCGCGATTGACTTCGAAGTGCAGATCGAGGTCCCGTGGCTTGACGACCACCGGCTGACCCTGCAACCCGTTGTGAAAGGTCTTCGTCACCCGATAGAACTCCGGCGGTCCGCTGATCACTTCCCAGCGAGCGTCGATGCCGAGCTCCTTCATCACCGGGATCATCCACCCGAGAATCTCGGCGACGCCGCCGCCCGTCCGTGTCGAGTTCACGTGGACGATGCGCTTGCCGGTCAACCCGGCGGCGAGCTGGCGGAGGCGTTGCACTTCCTGATGGCCGACCACTTCCTCGTAGCGATCGAGCAGTCTCATGTACGGCTCCTCACGCGATCAGCGTCATCACGACTCGGGGTTCCGGCAGATGCTGACGAAAGACATCGATGATCCCGGCGCGCAGCTGGTTCAGGTTCAGGAAGTAGAAATCGAGGGCACGCAGCTTCACCACCAGTTCGGCCTCCGCGCCGTACTTGTCGAGCCAGTCAGAGAAGTCGTCGGTTCGCCCCTCGGTGCGGCGGCGCGCCTCGTGGACGTGGTAGAAGACCGATCGCAACGGCAGGTTAGGTATGGCC
>JBGOTP010000401.1:0-4666 GCA_041476545.1 Vicinamibacteria bacterium
CGGGGTTCAAGGGTACATGGAGGCGTACGGGAGAGCCGACAACCTGCTGATGCGGTATGAAGTGGCGCCGACCGTCGACGCGCCGTCCTTGTTGAGCGCCGTCGTGCCGGGTCGTTCCGCTGGTGATGGGCGCGCGGTGTTTTCGTACATCATGCCGGTGCGTGAATTGCCTCCGGGTCAGTACTACCTGCGTGCGACCCTCTCATCGGCGTCAACGGGGTCAGCAGCGTCGGCATCGGCCGGTGGTCCTCTGAAGAAGGTCGCCCGGGCGTTCAGAGTGCTGCCCCCCGCTCCGGGAACACCGGCTGCCGGTGCGACGTCGGCGGCGCCGCCTGCGTCGAGTTCGGCCTCAGCCTCGAGCGCCCCATCGACCGCCATCAACACGTCCGCGCGCGTCTTCCGTCGGGAAGAGGCAACAGACGGACAGACGCTGCAGCGCTTTCGCGAGACGCTGGCACCCGCCGCCAGAAAGGACTTCGATGAAGGCGTCTCGTCACTCACGTCCGGTGATTTCGTGAAGGCCGAGCAGAGCTTCAAGAGCGCGCAGCGGGCCGACGCTGGCACCGGCACCGGCAGCAGCGCGGCGCCGCTGACGTACCTCGGAGCGACCTACGCGGCGTCCGGTCACGACCGCGAAGCGGCGAACGTCTGGCAGAACGCGCTCATCGATGGCTCGGAGTACCCGGAGATCTATGAGTGGCTTGTCGACACCCTCATCCGCCTTCGGAACGTCGACGAGGCGCGCAGCATTCTGAAGGAAGCGTCGGAGAAATGGCCGGCCGAACCGCGTTTCACCCAGCAGCTCGCCACGCTTCCGCCCCCATAGTCATTCGTCCTTCGTGTGGCCGGTTGATTTCCGGGCGCGGCTGGTCCGGCGGGCAGGTGCGGCGGCCTTTTTCGTCACGCGCCGCGGAGCCGCGGAGGCGACCGCTGCGGCGCGCGCGCGCGGCCGTCTTGGCTTCGCGCGGCCCAGCAACTCCGCCGTCGTGTCGATGACCATCGCCGGCTGGGCGTCGTGCACATCGACATGGTGGTCGCCGCCCCGCATATCCACATTGCCGATATTGTCCGCGGCCTCCATCGACTCCGGAAAGTCGACCACGTCCGCTATCCTGGGCTCATCCTGCAAGGTTCCGGGCGGGGCGCCTTCAGATCGCGAGGCGACGCTCAACCCGATCGCCGTGCCCTGAAAGACCCGAAGCCCCCTGCGTCGATCGCGCTCGACGCGGAGGAGCCCGTCACGCTGGCAGGCTCGCAGCAAATCCATGAGACCACCGAAGCCGTAGCTCCGCTCGTCGAAGTTCGCCGCCCGAAGGACCTGCTTGACGTTACGCAGATACATCGGCCATCGCGCATTCGTGGCAGCCCGGAGAAGTTCGCCTACTACCCGCACGCCCTCGGTGTTGTCGCCAACGACCTCGACCGGCGGCCGCTGTTCGCCGCCATTGTGGTGGACAGGCATGGGTCGCGAGATCTGCTCGCCGTGAGCCGCACCGTCTGCCGCGCGACCGTCGGCCGGCCGGGCGTCGTCCGCGGCGCTCTGGACTTTCAGTTCCGCTGAAGGCGCGTCGGTGTCTTCGAACCCGCCGTTCAGTTCAACAATCACGCTGCGCCCGGAATGTTTCAATTGCACCAGGCCCGCCTGTGCCAGCTTCTCGGTGAAATCGAGGAACGAGGACGCGCCATAGTTGCGTTCCGAGAAGGTCGAGTCGAGCTGCAGGAGCGTGCTCTTGAGCAGCCCGGTCTGCGGCGTCACCTCGCGGTCCGCCAGAATCTTGAGCGCGCGGCGGACGATGGGAAACGCCTGTGCGACCGGCGACGAGGCGACGGACGGGACAGGTCGGCCGCCCCTGGCCACTGGCTTTCGGATCAGGTTCTCGTACGCGATGAATTCGTGGCAATTGCGCTGCAGGATGACGCTCGTGAACGAGCGCCCGCCGACCACGAAGACTTTCTTGTCGTACTGCTTGAGCTTCTCGACGAGCGAGAGAAAATCGCTGTCGCCGCCGACAATGACGTAGGCGTTGATGTGCGGGTGGGTGAACGCCATCTCGAGCGCATCGAGCGCGAGGTTGATGTCGGCGCCGTTCTTGTCGCCGCCCGGCGTCAGGTTGCGCTGCACGAGCCGGATGGCGTGCTGGGTGAGGGCCCGGCTGTACTCGCCGGCCCGCGTCCAGTCCGCATACGCGATTTTGGTCACCACTTCGCCGCGCTCCTTGAGCGCCTCGAGAATGATGCCGATGTCGAAGTGTTCGCCGAGGGTGTTCTTGACGCCGATTTCGATGTTGTCGAAATCGATGAAGACGGCAATGTTGACGCGTTCTTGTTGAGGCAAAACCGATGGGCCTTTCAGGTTGTGTTCGCGCCCGGTCATGAGCCGGGCGATGTCATCCGAGCCGGGGCCCGGGCCGACGACCGTGTAAGTTGATCCTCGGACTGACGGGTTATCTATCCATGCCAGAGCCAACGCCCCGGCCTGCGTGTACGCGATATCCGCGTGCACGGGCGAAGCTGCGCGCGCGACCGTCCGGTCAAGCTGGCAGCAACGGCCTCATTGTACTGTACCAAGAGGCGCTGGTGCATCCGGAGTTGGCCAGACAATCCGTGTGAACTGGCCCCGCTGCAGCAGCTCGCGCCCCTTGCCCCCCCGGCCCGTAATCTCGTACTTTCCGGTGCTGATCGTCTGCTCGGCGCCCCGGCTCGTTTCAACTGTCAGCAGATCGCGGTCGCCGCTGGACGCCACGAATCCGAGCACCCGGTCGGTCTTGGACGATAGTTTGATGAGAATGACTCCTTTACCAGGCCCGGAGAGGTAATTCACCTCATCGACCCGGCAGAGAAGCCCGCGCGCCTCCGCGGTCGCGGCAATGAGCGTTTCGCGGCCGGTGATGCTGGCGACCCCCGTGACTTCGGCGCCGGCGACGGGGCGCGCGAAACGCCGGCCCGAACGGGTGCTGGGCTCGACGAACGGTTCAAGGCCAAAGCGCAGCGCATAGCCGTCGCTCGTGACGGCCACCGCATGCACGGGCGCCGCTTCGCCTTCCTTCTTCGGCGAGATGTTGCCGACCGCGCGCGGATCGAGGCTCAGGGCCGCCACGACTCTTTCACCATCCTTCAGCTTGAACAGGCTCTGGATGGGTTCGCCGTATCCGGTTGAGGCCGGCACGTCGATGATGCGGCACGTGTAGGCCGCGCCGAAGTTGCTGAAGAACACGCAGCTTGCGCGGGTGCTGCCGGCAAACGCCGCCAGCACCGCATCGCCCTCGCGCAGCCTGGTCGTCGTCAGATCCTTCACGTCCTTCTGTCGCTTCACCCAGCCATCCCGAGAGACGATGACGACGTTGTCCTCTTCGACGATGAAATCGTCGGCTGAATACTCGGGCTCATCGGTGTCGCTCGCGATGAGCGTCCTGCGCTTGTCGCCGTACTTCTGCTGAATCTCCTCCAGCTCACTGCGCACCATCTTCCAGCGGCTGTCTTCGTCCTTGAGCAGCAGTCCGATCTGACGGGAGCGCTTGCGCTTGTCCTCGAGCTCCTTGCGGATGATCAGGATTTCCAGTCTGGCGAGGCGGTAGATCTTCAGTTCGAGAATGGCGTCGGTCTGATCCGCGTCGAGCTCGAAGCGCTTCATGATCGTCTCGGCGGCGTCTGCCTTGCCGTCGGACTTCCGGATGATCCGGATGATTTCGTCGAGCGCATCGAAGACTTTCTCGAACCCCTCGAGGATGTGCATGCGCTTCTTGAGCGCGGCCAGCTCGTGTCCGAGGCGGCGCGTGACGACTTCGAGCCGAAAGTGCAGGAAATGCCAGAGAATCTGCTTGAGATCGAGCCGCTCCGGGCGGCCGACTTCGGGCTGCTCGGTTGGGATGAGACACGTAAGGTTCACCGCGAAGTTGATCTGCAGCGGCGTGTGCTTGAAGAGGTACGCCATGATCATCTTCTCGTCGGCGTCTTTCTTGATTTCGATCGCGATGCGCACGTCCTCGGTCGACAGGTCTTTCACGTCGAGGAGCGGCGGCAGCTTGCGGCCGATCACCACGTCGGCGATCCGTTCCACGAGCTGCGCCTTGTTCACGGTGTACGGAATGCTGTCGATGTAGATGGTCCTGGTGGAGCGTGTTTCGGGGCCAATGTCCCAGGTGCCGCGCAGCCGAATCGTGCCCGAACCGGTCTTGTAGATCTCCTTCAGCTCGTCGTGCGAGTTGAGCACCTGGCCGCCGGTCGGGAAATCCGGTCCTTTCACGTACCGGCACAACTGCGGGATCCCGATGTCCTCGTTGTCGAGGAGCTTGACGAGCGCGGTGCAGACCTCGCCAAGATTGTGCGGGGGGATGTTCGTCGCCATGCCGACGGCGATGCCGGTCGCGCCGTTCACCAGCAGATTCGGGAGGCGCGCGGGCAGTACCACGGGCTCGGTCTTCGTGCCGTCGTAGTTCGGCCGGAAGTGGACCGTCGTCTGGCCGATCTCGGTGAGCATCTCGTCGCTGATCCGGGCGAGGCGGCATTCCGTGTAGCGCATCGCGGCGGCGCTGTCGCCGTCGAGCGATCCAAAGTTCCCGGAGCCGTCAATCAGCGGGTAGCGCAGCGAGAAAGACTGCGCCATCCGGACGAGCGTTTCGTACAGCGCGGCGTCGCCGTGCGGGTGATAGCTGCCCATCACGTCGCC
>JBGOTP010000402.1:0-4643 GCA_041476545.1 Vicinamibacteria bacterium
ACGACGACCTTGCCGCGCGCATCGATGGTGTCCGCCGCGTCGTCCGCAATGTGGGCCTCGATGGCCGCGATGCGGCCACCGGCGATCGCCACGTCGCGGATCGCGTCAAGCCTGAGCGAGGGATCGATCACGCGTCCACCCTTGACGATCAGATCGTACCGCGCTGGTGCCGCGAGGACGTCAGTCACGCGGGCGAACACAGCCGAGCCCGCCGCGGCTGCCCAAACAAACTGGCGCCGGTTCATCTTCATGAAAGACCCCCAGACCCTTAGTTCCCGCCGGGACGGCCGGCGCCCGCGGCGCCGGTCGGGGCAGTCTGCGGTGGTCCGCCGTTTACGCGAAATGGCGGAGGCTCGTACTGGCGCAGACCGTGAATCGCGTTCGAGTAGTAGTCCGTGTAGCGGATGCTACCGCCCTTGGCATCGACGAACCCGACGGACCCCTGAAACAGCCCTGGCTCGGGAGACCCCTTCGGGGTCGTCCCCTCGAAGATGTAGAGCCGGTTCTCGTGCATCGTGATGTAGGCGAACGTGCGCGACTCGTCCCGGTTGGTCAGTTGCAGGAAGTAGCCTTCGACCACCTGCTGAAACTGTAGGTTGAAATCAGTGACCTTGGCGTCGCGTTGCAGGAACTTGAGCGTCGCATAGGCGAGGGCGCCACGGACGTCCATCTTCCAGTAGCCGAGGCCGATGATCGCGCCCTGGCGGCCGTCCTGCGTGCCGAGGCACGTCTCGGCGCCGGGCGGGCACTGCTTGGCGCGTTCTTCTCCCAGCTTCTGGGCGGCGCGGTAATCGACCACGGTCACCGAATAACGCTCGCGCCCACGTGAGGCGGTGTAGACGCGCGCCGGCAGCGGGTAACGGTACTGCGAGACCCAGGTCGTACTCTCCACCTGCGGGCGTCCCGGAAAGTTCACTTCGAACCCGTCCTCGATGAATTGGAAATTGTCCCATTCCTCCTGGGCAAACGCAGGTGTCACGAGCGACAGAACGAAAGCCGTTGCAATCCATGGAGTCACGCGCATGATGTTTCCTCCGGCGATGGCATAAGTGCTGGGGAGATTGGAATATAACCCGCCGACTCGGAGAGGTTCAATGAGAGACGATGTCCGGTCGGCCCGCCCCGTCAGGACACCGCGCAGCGGTTCGCCCCGGCTTCGAGGTCCGTGAGGTCGCCGTCCGGCAATTCCCCGGCTTCGTTCAACTCGACGATGCGGGCGAAGTTGGGCGGCGTGGCCGGCAGCCGAGACGTGACCCGCTCGACGAACGCCTGCTCGGAGGCGAGCCACTCCGCGAGCGCGGTCCAGACGTCCTTCATTCGCGCGCCCACGGCTTGCCCATCGAATGCGATGGGTTCGCTCGCATGCGCCGGAAGCACGACCATCTCCGGACCGAGTTCGCGGAGTTGGAGCAGGGAGCCAAACAGCGCCCTGGCTCGCCGCTGTGCACCCTCGGCGTCGGCATGCAGATCAGGCCGCCCCACGCCCTTCGTGAACAGCGTGTCTCCAGTGAACACCGCCTCTCCGTTCAACACGTACGACGTGCTTTCCTCCGTGTGACCGGGTGTGCGGCGCGCGATGACCGTGGCCGTGCCGATCTTGATCTTGTCCCCATCGACCACCGCGGAAAAGGGGAAGCGGACCCGCTGCTGGTCCGGGAGGAGCAACGCTGCGCCTGCTCGGTCGGCCAGTTGCCTCGCCCGCGAGAGGTGATCCGCATGAATGTGGGTCTCGAGCACGTACTGAACGCGCCAGCCGTGGTGACGCGCGAGGTCGAGGTAGACGTCCGGGGGCAGCGACGGATCAATCACTGCTGCGTCCCCGTCGGACCCGACGAGGTACGACAGACAGCCCTTGCCAGTTCGGCGTACCTGGATGATGCGAACGGAGGCGTCGGTGAGCCGGACTTCCGCCGTATTCCAGGCCAGGCTCCACGCTTTCATGCCGCCGGCCAGGGAGCGCGCGTCGAGACCGCGCTTGGAGAGGAGGTCCGCCGCTGTCTGGCTGACCAGGCCCGCGTTGCACACGGTCACGACGGGCCGATCCGGAGGGAGCGACACGTCGGCCAGAGGGCCGGCTTCTCCGGTCCGCAAGGCTTCATAGGCATTCAGATGAATGCTTCCCGGGATGGCCCACTGACGTCGGTCTTCGTCCGTTCTGATGTCGAGCACGGTGACGGGCCGTTGCCCGTCCAGCCATTCGCGCAGCGTGTCGGCGTCGATCTGCCTCGTCATCCCGCCCTCCGTCTGCCTCCTAGAGCTGCGTGTACAGCCACGACTTCTCGAACCACACTTTGGCGAGATGCCAGCGCCAGCTGGGCATGCGTAACGCCACGGTTGGCTTGGGCTCCGCATAGAAATCACCGCCGCCGAAGCCGGCTTTGCCATCGCCGACTTCGATGAAGCATTCACCGTTTCCATCGAAGCGAGTTGGTGTGCCGTGGCTGGTGATCGCGTGCGCGATGCTCCGGGCCACAACCTCCGCTTCGCGGTGGGCAAAGACGCCAGCCTTGGGAAGCGGCTTGCCGAGCTTCAACGGGATAGAGACGACATCGCCAATGGCGTAGACGTTCGGCCATCGCGTTTGCAGCGTGTGGCGATCCACCGACATCCATCCACTCTCGGCCAACAGGCCGCTGTCCCTGACCACCGCGGGCGCCCGATGGGGTGGCACGTACGCCAGGAGATCGAAATCGACCTGTGCGCCATTCGCGAACGTCAGCCGCTTCTTCTCCGCGTCAACCGTCGTCACCTGGTGTTCAGGGTGATACGAGATCCCTTTCATCGCGAGCAACTGCTTGACCGCGCCTGACACCTCGGGACCCGCCACGCCCATCGGCGCCGGTTCCGCCGCATAGACATCGATCTGCACGGCGTCGCGAAGACCGTGCCTGCGGCACCACGCGTCGATCAGCATGGCGCCTTCGTACGGCGCTGCGGGGCACTTGTACGTTGGGGCGGCAGTCAGGACGACGATCCGGCCGGCGCGAAAGCGTTGTAAGGCACCCCAGAGCGTTTGTGCGCCACGGAGCGTGTAGAAGTTGTGGCCCGACTCCGTGAGTCCAGGAATCGATGCCGGATCGAGTTCGGCACCCAGGGAGATTACGAGATAGTCGGCGGAAAGTACCTCGGCTCCGACCGTGACACGCCGCTGCTCGGGATCGATGCGCTGGACGTCGCCCAGCCTCACCTCGATCCCTTTGCGCGCGAGCCTCGCCAGGGGCCGTTGAATGGCATCGGTCCTACGCTGGCCGACCATGAGCCAGAGGAGTGACGGGGCAAACACGTGATTTCGTTCGCGGTCGACGAGCACGATGCGATGCGCCCGTGGCACACGCCTGCGAAGGGCGCGCGCGGTGGCGACGCCGCCGATTCCGCCGCCGAGAATGAGAATCGTCTTTCGTTCGGGCACCGACCTTCACCTGGCGAAATCGGGATGGTCGCCACGGAGGCCGCCAACCGTCTGGGGGCGAATAGCCGGAGTCGACATTGGTAGCGTCTCCGTCATGCGCACCGCCGACACGAGGCCGGACGCGAACGTGAGCGCCGCAATGACCCACATGGCGGCACCGAGCCCGAACGCGTCGGCGGTGACACCCGCGAGCAGCGCGCCGATGGCATACCCGAGGTCGCGCCAGAGCCGGTATACGCCCACTGCGGACGCACGCCACGCCGGATGTGCCACATCACCGACCGCTGCGAGCAGCGTCGGGTAGACCATCGCCGTCCCGATCCCGAGCAGTACGGCACCGACCGCGAAACCGACAAACGCGCTCGCCATGCTGACGACGGCAATGCCACCGGCCTGCATCCACATTCCCGAGACGATCAACCACTTCCGGCCGCTCCGGTCCGAGAGCGCGCCCGTGGCGAGTTGTCCGACACCCCATGTCGCCGGGTAAATAGCCGCGAGCAGTCCAATCTGCGTGAGGTTCAAGCCGGCCGCGGCGAAGACGAGCGGGAAGAGGCCCCAGGCCATCCCGTCGTTCAGGTTGTTGACCAGGCCAGCCTGGCTGACACTCGAGAGGTTCCGGTCGAGCAGGGTCGTGCGCCAGAACACCTCACGGGGCGTCGGCGTACCGCCAGGCGGCAGCGCGCCAACGAGTGCCGCCTCGTGTGACACGTGATGCGTCGTGTCGCGGATGACGAACGCTGACAGCATCAGTCCGAGTGCGACGAACACCACGCCGAGATAGAACGGCTGTGGACGGAGCCCGTACTTAGCTGCGATCCATCCCGTTGCCAGGGCGCTCGCGGCGACGGCCAAGTATCCGGCAAATTCGTTGAGCCCCATCGCGAGGCCGCGTTGCTTCGCGCCCACGAGGTCAATCTTCATGATGACCGTCGTCGACCAGGTCAGGCCCTGGCTCGTGCCGAGGAGGAGGTTGGCAAACAGCACCCAGTTCCAACTCGGTGCCCACATGAGCAGAAACGGAACCGGGGCCGCGACCAACCACCCGAGGACGAGTACGTGCTTGCGGCCGATGCGGTCCGACAGGCGACCGGCGCCATAGTTGGTGAGGGCCTTGGCGATGCCGAACACCACAATGAAGGACAGCACCGCGGTACGGGCAGCAAGATGGAACTCTTGCTCCGCGATCGCCGGCAAGATGCTGCGCTCCATGCCGACCATCGCGCCCACGAAG
>JBGOTP010000403.1:0-4630 GCA_041476545.1 Vicinamibacteria bacterium
GATGCCATCCGGAAGATTGGCCCCGAGTTCTGCATCCTCGCGTCCGACCTCGGACAGAAGGACAACCCGCTGCCGGCCCCGGGCTTCGGCGCCTTCCTCGCCTCCATGCGGGCGAGGGGTTTCACCCAGCAGGATCTCGATCGCATGTCGAAGCGCAACCCGGCGCAGCTGCTCGGGCTGCGGTGATGCGAAGGCCGCCGGGTTAGAATCTGTTGAAACTTGATCCGGTGGAGGCTCCCATGAATCCGTTGTGCCGGCGCGCGCTGTTTGGCAGCGTCCTCTCTCTTGTGCTCGGCTTCGCGTCCGTCGCGCTCTTCGCGCAGGGCAGCGGTCCGTGGATCGTCAAGGGGATGATTCCCTATGATCGCGCCGAGATCGCGGTGGCGACGATGAACGGGAAGGTCTACGTGATCTCCGGCCAGTCGCGCGGCGTCGATGCGAACGAGTTCACCCAGGAGTACGACCCTGCCACCGGCAACTGGCGCGAGCTGGCCTTGATGCCGGCCATCGCGTCGCATGCGGGCGCCGTCGCGCTGAACGGAAAGATCTACGTCGTCGGCGGCTTCACCGCCAACGTGCACCTCGGCGCCGTCGATCGCGTGTTCGAGTACGACCCGGCCACCGACATGTGGAAGGCGCTGGCCCCTCTTTCCGCGCCGCGCGGCGCGGTTGGCGTCGTCGTGCTGGACGGAAAGATCCACGCGATCGGCGGGCGTGACCCGCAGCTCCGCACGGTATCCACGCACGAGGTCTACGATCCGGCCACCAGCAAATGGACAGTTGCCGCCTCGCTGCCCATACCTCGCGATCACCTCGGCATCGCCGTCGTCGGAGGGAAGATTCACGTCTTTGGCGGCAGGCTTGGTCCTACCCCCGAGCGCTCCGGGCGTCACGACGTCTACGATCCTGCGACTGACACCTGGACGACCGCGGCGCCGTTGTTGACGCCGCGCAGCGCGGGCGTCTCGTTCGCGCAGAACGGCCGCATCGTGTACGCGGGCGGCGAGTGCAAAGACCCGCAAACAGGGACCACCTTCAACGAGGCCGAGGTCTACGATCCGGCGACAAACAAGTGGACGGCGCTGCCGCCACTACCGGCGGGACGTCACGCCGGGGCCGCGATTGTCGTCGGCGATCAGGCCTACGTCATTGGCGGCAACAACGGCTGCGGTGCAAACCGCTCGGCAAAGGAGATTCTCGCGTTCCGCCTGCCGTCCTCGTAACGCGGAGGCCGCATGAATTGCTTCAGGCACGAGCGCACGGCGGCGACTGGTCTGTGCGCGGTGTGCCAGAAAGCCATCTGCCGCGAATGCGTGGCCCGCGAGACGCCGCGCCTGATCTGCACGACGTGCGCAGCCGGCAACGCCGTATTGGGATTCGAATACACATCATCCGCGACCATTGGCGGCTGGCCCCTCGTTCACATCTGCACCGGTGTTGACGTGGTGACGATGCGGCCGAAAGTGGCCAGGGGTGTCATTGCGATCGGGAACGTCGCGGTCGGAGGCGTCGCGGTCGGCGGGCTGGCGTGCGGACTACTCGCGGTCGGCGGGCTGTCGGTCGGGATCCTGGCGGCGCTGGGCGGCGCGGCGCTGGGGTTCGGATTCTCCGCCGGGGGACTTGCGGTTGGCTCGGTCGCGGTTGGCGGCGCCGCGATGGGATTCACGTACGCCATCGGCGGGCTGGCGCTGGGACCTGCGGTGATCAACGGATTGCATTGCGACGCCGCGGCGCGCGAGTTCGTGCTGCGCTGGCTCAGTGCCGCGTCGCTCCCGCCGAGCTGTCAGTGATCGTGGGAGATCCCGAGGGGATGTTGTCAGAGATCGATCGACATGAACGTGGTCTGGCTACGCTCCGGCGGATGGGCGGGCCGGACGCCGCCGCGGCAATCCTTGCGCTCAATGACATCGCGCCCGATCTCGTCAGGTTCGCGATCGATTTTGCGTTCGGCGAAGTCCTCTCCCGTCCGGGTCTCGATGTGAAGACGCGCGAGCTCTGCACGGTTGCCGCGCTGGCCACGATGGAACACGCGACGCCGCAGCTCAAATGGCACAGCGACTGCGCAATGAACGTCGGCGCGCGGCCGTCCGAAGTGGACGAAGTCAAGCGAATCGCCGCGACGTACACCGGCGGCTCAACGGCCCCTGGTCCCGCGCCGCCGGAACTGGACGACATCACCAGAGAGCTGGCCACGTCCGCATTGCTGACCGCGCTCGGTACACAGCCGTCCGCGCTGAAAAGGCATCTGCGCGCGTCGCTCGACGCAGGCGCATCACGCGAGCAGGTGATCGAAGTCATCGAGCAGATGGCTGTCTATGCCGGATTCCCGGCCGCGCTGAACGGGATTGCCGCGGCGCGCGAGGTGTTCGAGGGACGCGAATGAAGATTCCCGCGACCGCCGTCATCGGCGGCGCCGAAAGTTGAAACCCGAAAGCATGCTCACGCGTACTCCGGACTTCGAGGGGACTACAGCGAAGTTCATCGGAATGTTCATTGCGCCAGCGCGGAAGGTCACGCCAGCTGCGACCGCCAGCGCTACCCCTGCAGGCGTTATGTTCGGGCCGACGCCGAATTCCGCGCCTTCCCTCGTCCGAAGCCCTACCATCCAACTCACGCTCGGCAGCGCCACGCTCTGCTCGAGCCCTCCGAGCAGGACCACCCATTCATTGACGGCCGTGACGGCACTGTCCCTGCTGTAGAACTGCTTCTCGAACTGCCATCCGAACTGCGTGATCACCGGGCGAACCGTAATCCCGTTGTCCTTGAGCTTTTCGACGACCCCCTGGCTCAGCGACGTGAACCCGAAGCGGGGTCCGGAGAGGCTGACCGTCTTGATGGGTGGCGGTGCGGCCGTCTGGCTCAGGGCGGGTGTGGAAAAGGCGATGATTACGAAAGCGGCGCGCATCGCGTGGCGCGACGCGGACTTGCTTGTTAACGTTGTCGGCTTGTCGGAAATCTTCATCGAACACCTCCAGAAAGTCAGGAGCTGCTACCGTAAGGCGGCCCCTCCAGGATGTCCTGACAGGTTCGCTGAATAGTTCTGATCTTTGACGAAAGGTCTTCAGGTGGAAGAAATTCGGAAGGTGAGATAAGGTTCGCGACTGGAGGTGCACATGGTGCCCTTGACATCGCTCTGGCTGCCCATTCTCCTGTCCGCCGTGCCGGTCTTCGTCGCCAGCTCCATCATCCACATGGTGCTGGGCTATCACCGCACGGATGTGCGGAAGCTTCCAGCCGACAAGGAAGACCAACTGCTCGAGGCGCTGCGCCGCGTGAACGTTGAACCGGGCGACTACGCCGCGCCACACGCCGGGTCGGCTGCGGGCATGAACGACCCTGCATTCGTGGCGAAGGCGACGAAAGGTCCGATTGCGTTCATGACGATCGCGCCGGGCGGCCCCCCATCGATGACCTCGAACCTCGTCTTCTGGTTCCTGTACTCGATCGTCGTCAGCCTGTTCAGCGCGTACATCGCGGGGCGGGCGGTTGGACCGGGCGCCGACTACCTGACGGTGTTCCGGTTTGTCGGTGCCACGACGTTCATCGGCTACGCGCTTGCGCTGCCCCAGTATTCGATCTGGTACCGAAGGAGCTGGGCAACGACGCTGAAATCGATGTTCGACGGCCTGATCTACGGGCTTCTCACGGCCGGTGTATTCGGATGGCTGTGGCCACGGTGAGGCTGCCCTTCGTTGCATTCCTGATCCTTGGACTCGGCGTGGCGGCGCCGACGTCGGGTCAGGAGGCTGATGCGATCCTCGTGAACGGCAAGATCGTGACGGTTGATGTCCAATCATCGATTCACGACGCGCTGGCAGTGCGCGAGGGAAAGATCATTGCCGTGGGTGCCAGCGCAGATATCAGAAAGCTGGCAGGGCCGAAGACGCGCACGATCGACCTGGCAGGCCGGACAGTCATCCCGGGCCTCATCGACTCCCACATGCATGCGACACGCGCGGCCCTGAGCTTCAGCACCGAGGTGAACTGGATCGGCGCGACGTCTCTTGCTGACGCTCTGAATCGACTGCGTGGTGCCGCGCTGAAGGCGAAGCCTGGGGCCTGGCTGATCGTGGTGACGCCGCCGGCCACGTTGGACACATTCAAGGAGCACCGCCGCCCGACACAGGCGGAGCTCGTGGCGGCTGCCCCGAACAATCCTGTGTACGTGCAGCTCGGTTACGGCTGGGCGATGATGACACCGCTCGCCTTCGACGCCTTGCACATCGGGAGTGAGAGTGACCTGCCGCGACAAAACAAGATGGAAAAAGATGCCAACGGGCATCCGACCGGAGGGATCACCGGGAACATGGTGGAGCTGTTTGACCGGCTTCCCACGCCGACCTTCGATGAGCAGATCGAGGGCACCAAAGCGTTCTTCCGAGAGCTGAATCGCCTGGGCATGACGGGCGTCGTCGATCCCGGAGGCAACAACATGACGCCACGCGAGTATCAGGCGTTGTTCCAGGTGTGGCGGGACGGCCAGCTGACGCTTCGAGTGGCGTACAGCCTGTGCGGCATGACAGACGGGTCGGAGTTCGAGGAATACAAGAGCTACCTCGCGATGATGCCGCAGGGTTTCGGCGACGACATGCTGCACTTCAATGGCCTCGGCGAGCGGATCACGTGGGCC
>JBGOTP010000404.1:0-4628 GCA_041476545.1 Vicinamibacteria bacterium
AGCCGGAGATTGAAGTCGATCTCTTCAGCCTGCTGAGCGCGTTTCAAGCGGTCGTCGATCGGGCCAAACAGCGGCCGAAACTCCTGCTTCCGCCCGAGCAGATGCCGCTCGAGGTGCGCATCGAACAACTGCTCGCGCGGCTTTCCGAGACCGAGGCCTGCGGCTTCGAGGATCTGTTCGCCGACGTGCAGGATCGCGGCGGCCTTATCGTGACCTTTCTGGCGTTGCTCGAGATGATTCGGCTCAAGCTGGTCAGGGTCTTTCAGGCGGGCAGCTTCGGGCCCATTCGCGTGTACAAACGGGAGCGGCCGGCTGATGCGCCACATCCCATCGGTGATCCGGAGGAGCATCGCGGTGAGTAAACACACGAAAGACGACGGGCAGGCGGGGCGGGCGAGCCAGGCAGGGCAGGAGGGGCAGGTGGGCCGGGTGGGGCAGGTCGGGGAAGGCGGGGCGGAAGACCAGGCAGGCCAGGCGGGGTTGACAGCGGCCGCCGAGTCGACAGAAGGCGCCGAGCCGACGCGTCGAGCGGTATCGGCCGAGCTCAAGGCGATTGTCGAGGCGCTGATTTTCGCGTCGCCGGATCCGCTGACGCCGAAGGCTCTCTTCAAGTTGCTCGCGGAGGAACCGAAAGAAGACGTCCAGGCCGCTCTGGCCGAGTTGAAGACGGACTACGAGCAACCGGGTGGCCTCCAGCTGGTGGAAGTGGCCGGCGGCTATCAGATTGTCACGCGTGCCGACTTGCACGACTGGGTGCGGAAGCTGTTTCACGAGCGGACCTCACAGAAGCTCACCATTCAGGGGCTCGAGACGCTCGCGGTGATCGCCTACAAGCAGCCGATCACGGCGCTCGAGGTGACCGAAGTGCGCGGTGTCAGCGCCGTCGGCGTGCTCAGCACGCTCCTCGAGCGGCATCTCATCAAGATCGTCGGCCGCAAGCAGGTGGTCGGACGTCCGTTCATGTACGCCACGACGAAGGAATTCCTGATCCGTTTTGGCTTGAACGACCTGAGCGATCTGCCAAAGGTGGAGGACATGGCCGCCGCGCTCGGCTTCGACGCGCCGTTGCTCGTCGAGAAGGCCCCGAACGACGATCTGCTGCCGCTCGAAGAGCCCGATCCCGACGAGGGACCCGACCCGCCGATCACGGAGCCCAGCGGCTCGGTGCATTAGCACGACGTGCCGCTCTGGCGAATCAGGCCAGAAGCATGCTGCTCGGCGAACCGCTCGACGGCGCGGGAAACCTCATCTCGGGATCCGAAATACCAGTTGTCCTTCGTGTCCTTGGTGTCCTCCGTGGTAGCCGCGCAGCGAATTCCCTGAGAGCTTTTCCCGCCCCGAGCGTTATAAGAGGCAGGTGAAGCCGCTGCCGGATGCCGGCGACCTCTTCGAGCGTTACCATCTGCCGCTCTTTCGCTACGTCTGGCGGATGACGGGCCGGCGTGATGTGGCGGAAGACCTCACGCAGGAGGTCTTCGTTCGGGTTCTCCGCGGCATCGCGCGTTACGAAGCGCGCGATCGCGAACAGGCCTGGCTCTTTCGCATTGCCAGAAACCTCCTGGTCGATCACCACCGTCGCCACGGATCACGTCAGCGCGCCGACGGTGACGGCCATGGCGTGATGAGAGAGGTCCAGCCTGGCGATGCGCCACAAGGGCCGATGCAGGAACTGGCCGTACACCTCGACGAATCGCTGCGACAGCTCGATGACCTCGATCGCGAAGTCTTTCTGCTGCGCGAAGTCGGCGGCCTGAGCTACATCGATATTTCGTCTGTCTGCGATCTCACGACCGACGCGGTGCGCTCGCGCATCTGCCGCGCACGCTCGAAGTTGAGAATCGCCATGGGTGATCGGTCAATCACGGTCAGAGTGTGAGGAAAAGTCCATGGAGGAGCAATTGGAGCTCGTGGTTTCGGCATATCTGGATGGTGAACCGGTGGAGGCAGCCTCGGTGCTGGCCGCGCTCGACACGGAGGAAGGCCGGCAGGTGCTGGTCGACTTCGTGCGCCTGCGCCTCGTGGTGAGAGACGACGAGTCGCCGCGCCCCGAGTTCTATGGCCGCATGCGCGGCGTGATGCCAACGCTGCCCGCGCGTTCCGGGCGTCGCCCACGAGGCAACATCGCGTGGCCCATCGCCGCGGCGCTCGCTGCGTCGTTGGCGATTGGCTTCTGGACGGGGTCGGCATTTACAACTCAGAACGTTGCGCGCTCATCCCGGGGGCAGTCTGTCGGACCGCTGAAACCTGACGCGCCGCCCAAGGCCGTGCGCGTGATCGAATTCCAGCCAGGCGTCGATTGGCACCAGTCCCCGTCTGGGCAGGAGATCATGCGATGACACGAGGGAGTGCGCTCGTCACGATCTGCGCAGGAGGCGCAATCGCGCTTTGCGTCACGGTTGCTGCGGCGGCGCAGCAAGTTGCGACGCAGCCCGAGAAAGCCAGGTCCGCCACCGTCCGCCTCCAGATGCTGAAGACGGAGCGCACCGGTCCGGTGTCGGAAGGAAGCAGCGGAGGGGTCACCGATCTCGCGCCGGGAAAGACCGCGACATTGTGGGGTTGGCTGAGCGAGCGGCCCAACGTCCCGAACGGCCGACGGTGCACGACAGGCAGTGGTGCGGCGGACCCCGGTGTTGATTTCACGGAGCCCTGGAAGCGGTTCGGCGGCAACGACGCCCCCTTGCAGGCGTGGATGGTTCAAGTGCAGTTGATCGAAGCGCGGGTTGATAGCGTCACCCTCGGTTTGGCACTCGGTCATATGGTTCGAGGCGATGGTCCGGGCTGGCAGGTGCAGGGGCGCGGTGAGAAGCGGACGCTCACGCTGGCCGCGCAGCAGCCATACGTTCTTGGATACGTCGATGGTGATAGTGCGAATTGCGATTGGGCAAATGTCATGGTTCGGCTGTCCGCCGAACCGAATCCGGTACCGAACGCGAGCGCCGCTCTCGGCTACGAGGTGTGGCTCGTTCACGACGACAATCGCGGCAACCGCACGACCGATTCACAGCAGGGATTCGTCGCGCAGGGAGATCTGGCGCACGTGTCATTCCGCCCGCATTTGTGGCCGCTCTCCGGAGTGTACGGGGGGCGGATTCCCGGAACATCCTGTGACGTACAGATCGAAATGTCCCTCGATTTTCGCGGACGGATCAGGGAGGATGGCCTCATCGATTTATCGGTGGAGCCGCAGCGCACGTTCAAGTTGATCCTTCCGGATCGCGTGGCCACGCCTTCCATGCTGGGGAGTCCAGGGGCCGGACGGAAGATGCTGACGGTCAAAGCGGACGAACCGGTCGAGTTCGTGCTACCTGAGCCCGTTGAGCGTTTTCAAAATACGCGATGCAGAGCGACTGAGAAGACGATAGACGTGCGCACGCTGTTCCCCGGACAGAAGACATCGCTCATCCTGAAAATCCGCAAGGAGCCGTAACGCTATTCTTTGTGTCCTCCGTGGTGAGCCCGCGCAGCCGCCGGTGAGTCAGCCCGCGCACCTGTCCGTGAGTGGCCACGCGCAGCGGTCGCAGGCGTGTCCACCGTTTTCCTCAGGCGCGCCACCTCCGCGTCCGTCAACTCCCGCCACTGTCCCGGATTCATCCCCTCATCGCGCAGCGGTCCAATCGCAATCCGCTTCAGTCGTGTCACCGGGTGGCCAATGGCTTCGCACATCTTGCGCACCTGGCGATTGCGACCTTCGCGCACGGTAATGACAAGAGCCCCGTGGCGGACGAGCACGGTTGCCGGCGCGGTCCGCCGTCCCTCCAGCATGATCCCGCGAGATATTCGACGCAGATCGTGATCGTCGGGGACGCCAAGCACGTGCGCCTCGTACACCCGCGCGACGCCGTGGCTCGGGTGCGTGAGCTTCGCGGCGAGGTCGCCGTCGTTGGTCAGCAGCAGCAGTCCTTCCGAGTCGAAATCGAGCCGGCCGACGGGATAGACGTACTCACCGCGCGCCAGCCCGCGGTTCTCCGTCAGCAAATCGATCACGGTGGGACGTTTCTGCGGATCGGAGCGGGTCGTGACGTAGCCACGAGGCTTGTTCAGCAGAATGTAGCGGCGCCGTTCCGAGAGCTTGATACGGCTCCCGTCCACCCGAATGTCGTCCTGCGACGCGTCGGCTTTCGTTCCCAGTTCACGAACGACCGTGCCGTTCACCGTCACCCGTCCCTCGATCATCAGCTGTTCCGAGGCGCGACGCGATGCGATGCCGGCCTGCGAGAGAATCTTTTGAAGTCGCTCCATCATCGTTCCGACCGCCTGCTTATCACGGAGTCACGAAGGACACGAAGGTTAGGTTGTTTCATAACAATACTTCGTGATCCTCGTGGCTTCGTGATGAAAGACGGGTAGTCGCGGCGTGCTACACTCGCACGCTAGCCGTGCCTGCCGAGTCTCTTTCTGCTAGAAAACTCATCATTGCCATCGACGGTCCGTCGGGCGCGGGGAAGGGGACCGTGGCACGCGCGATTGCCACCGATCTCGGCTATCGTCACGTCGACAGCGGAGCCATGTACCGCGCGGTAGGCTGGAAGGCGATTCGCGATGGGCTGCCGCTCGACGACGAGGACCTCCTCTCGGCACTTGCCGAGCGGTCGCGCATGGAGATCACCTCAACGCGAGTGGCGATCGAC
>JBGOTP010000405.1:0-4611 GCA_041476545.1 Vicinamibacteria bacterium
ATACAGTGGCGGCTCGTTTCATACGCATGCCGGGATGCTGACCGCGATGCGCGGCTGGGGTCTGCCCGTCGAGGATCACTGGCGTTCCTGCGACAGTATCGAGGACGTCATCGCCTTCTGTGCCTGGTGGGCGGACAAGCGCCGGACGCTCCACTTCGACACCGACGGCGTCGTCATCAAGGTCGACGACCTCGCGTTGCGCGATCGGTTGGGGACGACGGCAAAATTTCCGCGATGGGCGACGGCCTTCAAGTTCCCGGCGCAGCAGGCCACGACGGACCTCGAGAGGATTCTGGTTAACGTCGGGCGCACCGGCGCCGTCACTCCGTATGCCGTGCTGAAGCCGGTCCTGCTGGCCGGCTCGACCATCTCCATGGCGACGCTGCACAACGCGGAGGACATTGCGCGCAAGGATCTCCGCGAAGGCGACCGCGTGCTCATCGAGAAGGGCGGCGACGTCATCCCCAAGGTCGTGAAGGCGATCCTGCCGCATCCGGAGGGTAAGCCGCGGCAGAAGCCGTGGCGGATGCCGACCGCCTGCCCGGAGTGCGGACGTCCGCTCCATCGAGACGACGAGGAGATTGTCTGGCGTTGCAACAACAGCGTGTGCCCGGCCATCATGCGCCGCAGCCTCGAGCACTTCACGTCGCGTTCGGCGATGAACATCGAGGGGCTGGGCGAATCGCTGATCGACCAGCTCATCGAGCAGGGCCTCGTGCACGACGTCGCCGACATCTACCAGCTGGACGCCATTCAACTCGAAGGCCTGGTCGTCACGCCGCGCGAGCCGAGGTCTGAACGCGCCCGGCCGCGCAAACTCGGCAAGGTCGGCCGCAACGTCATCGACGAGATCGAACGCAGCAAGGCGAACGATCTCTCGCGCCTTATCTACGCGCTCGGAATCAGGCACGTCGGCGAAAAGGCCGCCGCGACGCTCGCCAGGCAGTTCAGAACGATGGACCGCCTGCTCGAGGCGCCGCTGGAAGCGCTGCAGACTGTGTCCGAGATCGGCCCCGTCGTGGCGGCGTCGGTGCGCGACTTCGCGGACGAGCCCGCCAATCGGGCGATCATCGGTCGACTGGCCGCCGCGGGTGTCAACATGACCAGTCGGGCTCCGGAGCCCACGGATCAGCCGGGGCCGCTCGCCGGGAAGGTGTTCGTGCTGACCGGCACCCTCGCCTCGATGTCGCGCGAGGAGGCGACCGCCGCGCTCGGACGTCTCGGCGCGAAAGTCTCGAAGGCCGTCAGCAAAAAGACGACGTTTGTCGTGGCGGGTAGTGACGCGGGCGGCAAACTGGAGAAAGCACGCGCACTCGGTGTCCAGACACTGGATGAAGGCGAGTTCCTCAAGCTTATAATTGAGAACTAGATGTCACGTCGCTTCACGGCCGTTACCGTCGTCCTCACCGCGTCCATCAGCCTGCTCGTCGGCATCATTCTGGCTGGCGGTGTACGCCACTCGGCCGTCTCGGCCGGCACGGCGAAACCGACGCCGGCCGCGAATCGGACGGTCATGTCCGGTCCGGCCACGCCGGGGGCGCTCGTGGACTTCGCGGACGTGGTCGAGCGGATCAATCCGGCGGTCGTCAACATCGAGGCCACCTCGACGGCCGCGGAGTCTTCCCGACCGCGCAGTCGTGCGGACCTGCCGCCGCAGAATCTGTTCAACGATCCGCAGGGTCTGACGCCGCGCGGTGACGCGCCGCGCCGGGGTACGGGCACCGGCTTCATCATCGATCCCGACGGCACCATTCTCACCAACCATCACGTCGTCGACCATGCCGATCGCATTTCGGTCAAGCTCTCGGACGGTCGCACGCTGCATGCGCGCATGATTGGTACGGACCCCGATACGGATATCGCGCTCATCAAGGTGGACAGCCCGACGATCCTCCCGGCGGCGCGGATCGGCGATTCCTCGAGGCTGCGCATGGGAGAGTGGGTCTGTGCGATTGGCAACCCGCTCGGCTACGAGCACACCGTCACGGTCGGGGTCATCAGCTATCTCGGCCGCAAGCTCTTCGACGCGAGCCTCGACAACTACATCCAGACGGATGCGGCCATCACCTTCGGCAACAGCGGCGGGCCGCTCATCAACGCCCGGGGCGAAGTGATCGGCATCAACACCGCCATCAGTTCCCGCGCGACGAACATCGGTTTCGCCGTGCCGATGAACAGCGCCGTGGCCATTCTGCCGCAGCTGCGCGGGCGCGGACGCGTGACGCGAGGCTACATCGGCGTCTCGCTGCGCGACGTCGACGTGGATCTGCAGCGCTCGCTGAATTTGACGGTGGCGAGCGGAGCGCTCGTGCAGGACATTCGCGAGGGATCGCCGGCGGACCGGGCGGGACTGCGCCCGTACGACATCATCCTGTCGTTCAACGACCGCAACGTCTCAAACGACGACGAGCTGATTCGGGAGATTTCGGGCCGTGCGCCGGGCACGCCGGCCCGTGTCCGTCTCCTGCGCGACGGCCGGGAGCAGACGCTCACCGTCAAACTCGCGGAGCGGCCGCCGCACGATGCCGGGTCGATCACGGTACCCGCGCGCGCGCCAGGCGAACGCGCCACATCCGATCGCGACGCCTCACTCGGCCTGAGTGTCAGGGATCTCGACGCCGCGGCCTTCAATCGCCTGCGCCTGCCGAGCCGCACGCGCGGCGTGCTCATCACACGCGTCGAACCGACGAGCGCCTCCTTCGATGCGGGGCTGCAGCGGAACACGGTGATTCTCGAAATCAACCGGAAAGCGATCGCATCCGCCGCCGACTATCAGCGCGTCGCGCGTTCGGTGCGGCCGGGCGACGTCCTCACGCTGTTTGTGTACGAGCCACAGCCGGTCGATCAGCGCAAGCTTCTCACCCTGCGCGTGGACGACCGCTAGCGACACGAACCCGCCTCATGCCCAAACCTCGCATTCTCGTCATCGACGACGAAGCCGCCATTCGCGACTCGCTCCGCATGACCCTCGAGTACGAGGGCTACGAGTTCACGGGGGCCGCGACCGGACAGGAGGGGCTGGCCCTCGCCGAGCGTGAGGCGCCGGATCTCGTGCTGCTCGACGTGAAGATGCCGGGCATGGACGGCCTCGAGGTCCTGGATCGTCTCCACGCCGCGCACGACAACCTGCCCATCATCGTCGTGTCCGGGCATGGGACCATCAGCACGGCGGTCGAAGCGACCAAGAAGGGCGCGTTCGACTTCATCGAAAAGCCGTTCGCCAGCGATCGCGTGCTGGTCAGCCTGCGAAACGCGCTCGATCAAGGCCGGCTGCGCGACGAGAATCGATCGCTCAGAAAGGTCGTGGAAGTCCGGCACCAGATGATCGGCGAGAGCGCCGCGATCAAGCAGGTGATGGCGGCCATCAGCCGCGCGGCTCCGACCAACGCGACTGTCCTGATTCAGGGCGAGAGCGGCGTCGGCAAGGAGCTCGTGGCGCGCATGATCCACCGGAACAGTCTGCGCAGCCGCGAGCGTTTCGTGCAGGTCAACTGCGCGGCGATTCCCGAGGATCTCATCGAGTCCGAGCTCTTCGGCCACGAAAAGGGATCCTTCACCGGCGCGACCGAGAAGCAGGTCGGCAAGTTCGAACAGGCCGATCGCGGGACGATCTTTCTGGACGAGATCGGCGACATGAGCCAGAAGACCCAGGCGAAGGTGCTGCGCGTGCTCCAGGAGGGAGAAGTCGAGCGTCTCGGGTCGGCGCGGACGATCAAGGTCGACGTTCGGGTCATCGCGGCGACGAACAAGAACCTCGAGGAGGAGATTGAAAAAGGGACCTTCCGGGAGGATCTCTATTTCCGCCTGGCGGTCATCCCCATCTCCGTGCCGCCGCTCCGGGAGCGCGCCGAGGATATCCCGCTGCTCGTGCATCGCTTCATGGAGACCTTCTCACGCGAAAACAACACCCGGCCCAGGCGCATCACGCAGGCGGCGCTCGACGCCATGCAGCGCTATCGCTGGAAGGGCAATATCCGCGAGCTGCTCAACACGGTCGAGCGGCTCATTATCATGACGAGCGGCGACACGATCGATGTCGCCGACTTGCCCGGTGCGATCCGGTCGCCGGGTGCATCAGGCGGGCTTGCCCCGACCAAGCCGGGCGGCGGCAGTGAGCCGGCGGCAGCGGGCACGCTGCGCGCGTTCAAGGACACCGCGGAGCGCGCCTATCTCGTCACGAAGCTGCGGGAAAGCGGCTGGAACATCTCGAAGACCGCCGAGATCATCGACACGCCGCGCAGCAATCTGTACAAGAAGCTCGAGCAGTACCAGATCTCGCAGGAAACCGATGGGTAGCCGACAGCCGAAAGCTGATAGCCGACAGCTGATAGCTGCTAAGATTGATCGTCGCAGTAAGCCAGATGACCGCCGTGCCGCCGAAGCGCGCAAGCGCGTAGGCGCAGGGAGGAAAGTCCGAACTCCGCAGGGCAGTGCGCCGGGTAACCCCCGGTCGGGGCAACTCGAAGGACAGTGGCACAGAAAATATACCGCCGGTCGAAGCCCGCAAGGGTGGAGGCAGGTAAGGGTGAAATGGTGCGGTAAGAGCGCACCGCGCTCGTGGTAACACGGGTGGCAGGCAAAACCCCGCACGGAGCAAGACCAAATAGGGAG
>JBGOTP010000406.1:0-4597 GCA_041476545.1 Vicinamibacteria bacterium
CGTTCCGACACGAGATCGCGCCGGGGCTCGTCATAGACGCCTGGGGATACAACGGACGCACTCCCGGTCCGGTCATCGAAGCGGTCGAGGGCGACCGGGTCCGCATCTACGTCACGAACCGCCTGCCCGAGGCGACGAGTGTCCACTGGCACGGTCTCCTCCTTTCAAATGGGATGGATGGCGTGTCGGGGCTGAACCAAAAGGCCATCCCGCCTGGGAAGACATTCAAATACGAGTTCGCACTGCGGCAAGTCGGAACGCAGATGTACCATCCGCATTTCGACGAAATGCTTCAGATGGGCATGGGCATGATGGGGATGTTCGTCATCCACCCGCGTGAACGCGAGGAACCCGTCGTCGACCGCGATTTCTCGTTGATGCTTACCGAGTGGGCAATCCCGCCGGGCGCGAGAAAGCCCGATACGACGGAGATGACCGACTTCAACGTGCTGACGATGAACAGCCGGGCGTTCCCTGGCACTGACCCGCTTGTCGTCAAGCGCGGCGAGCGCGTTCGCATTCGCCTCGGAAACTTGGGTGCGACGGACCATCATCCCATTCATATCCACGGCTATCACTTCTGGGTAACGGGTACGGATGCCGGCCGGATCCCGAAAGAAGGACGCTGGCCGGAAACAACCGTGCTCGTTCCGGTAGGCAGTACTCGCGACATCGAGTTTGCCGCCGATGCGCCTGGAGACTGGGCGTTTCACTGCCACATGACTCACCACGTGATGAACCAGATGGGACACAGGCTGCCAAACATGCTGGGCGTGAATCCACAGGGCCTCGATGAGCGGGTGCAGCGTCTTCTCCCTGACTACATGACCATGGGCAACACCGGGATGGGCGACATGGCGGGAATGGAGATGCCCGTGCCGAGAAACAGCATTCCGATGCTTGGTGGGAAAGGTCCGGTCGGGACCATCGATATGGGCGGCATGTTCACCATCATCAAGGTTCGGGAGAACCTCACGAGCTATGCCGACCCGGGCTGGTACGACCATCCGGCCGGCACGGTGGCCAACCTTGCGACGACGGACGAACTTCGCGCAGACGGAATCCACGTAACAACGTAGCCATAGCTCCTGGCGACAGCCACATGCGTACACCCACATATCTCTCGATGTCACTCTTCATTGTGACTCTGGCCAGCGCTCCAGCGTGGGCGCACGACGAGAACCTTCACCATGGAACACCCACCACAGGCGAGGTCACGATGGTCTCAGGCGATCACATCACGCTGAAGACCACCGACGGCGACGTTGCGGTCACCGTCGCTGAGTCAACTCGCATTGAGCAGCACGGGACGGTCGTCGACCGAACGGCACTTCAGCCGGGCGCGCACGTTGCGGTACTCGGCACCAAGCTTCCGACGGGCGAGCTCGTCGCAAAGGAGGTCCACGTCGAGGAGAATGCCGGGAACCACGCCGCGGCGTACGAGTAGGTCCATATGGTTCGTTGGCGTGTCTTCTTCTTTCTTGGAGCAGTGGTCATCCTGAATCTCGCGATTGGATACAGCTACGTCGTGACCCACAGTTTCAGTGCTCGCGAGCGACCGTCGCGGCTCGAGGCATTTGTCGCTCGTCGCCTCCGCGGCCTTGCGACGTCGCCGGGAACGCGTCGGCTAAAGAATCCGCTCGAGGCGACGCCACTTGCCATCGCCGAGGGCCGCGACCACTTTGCAGATCACTGCGCGCTCTGTCACGGAAACATTGCTGACGGGAACACGGCGATCAACAAAGGGCTCTACCCGCCGGCGCCGGACCTCCGAGCTGAGGACACGCAACGGCTGACCGATGGCGAGCTTCTCTCCATCATCGAGAACGGCATCCGGTTTACCGGCATGCCGGGCTGGGGCGGAACGGACGAAGAGAACTGGAAGCTCGTCCTCTTCATCCGTCACCTCCCAGAACTCTCGCCTGAGGAACTGAAGCTCATGCGGGAAGTGAATGGTGCCGAGGAAGAGCACCACGAAGGGGTCGACTGATGAAGGAGCATCAAACCGTAGGGATCGGGTCTGAGCCTCGTCCGTCCACCGCGTTTGCCAAGGACCCCGTGTGCGGCATGACGGTAGATCGTGGAGCGACGCCGCATCGCTCGAGCCACGCCGGAACGGAGTACTACTTCTGTAGCGCGCGGTGCCGCGAGCGTTTCGAAGCGGCACCCGTCGGTTCGACGCCGTCGTCTCCCAAGCGTGCGCCCGACACGCGCGTATACACCTGCCCCATGCACCCCGAGGTTCGCCAGGTTGGGCCTGGGAGCTGTCCCATCTGCGGCATGGCGCTCGAACCTGCTGAGGTGACGCTCGGAGACGAAGAACCGGATCCCGAGTTCGTAGACATGTCCCGCCGGTTCTGGGTCAGCCTTTTTCCGACCGCAGTGCTCTTCGTTGGTGCTATGGCCGAGATGGTCAGCAGCAGCCAACTCTTTCCGGACCGCACCCGCGCGTGGCTCGAGCTCGTCCTCGCAACACCCGTCGTCTTCTGGGGCGGCGCGCCGTTCTTCCGGCGCGCGTGGATGTCTCTAAAGACACGGCACCTAAACATGTTCACGCTGATCGCGCTCGGAACCGGTGCTGCGTACGTGAGTAGCGCGGCCGCAACGCTGTTTCCCGAGCTCTTCCCCGCGTCCTTTCGCGGGCACAACGGTGAGGTGCCGCTCTACTTTGAAGCGGCCGCCGTCATCACGGTCCTTGTCCTTCTCGGACAGGTGCTCGAGCTCCGGGCGCGGCGCGCAACGAGCGGCGCTATCAAGAGCCTCCTCGGTCTCGCCCCAAAGACAGCCCGCCGGGTGCGGCCGGACGGTGTCGAGGACGACGTGTCGATTGAGACGATCGCCGTCGGCGACCGCATCCGTGTCCGGCCGGGAGAGAAGATCCCCGTAGACGGCGTTGTGATTGAGGGCGACAGCTCGGTCGACGAATCTATGGTTACCGGCGAGCCCCTTCCCGTCGAGAAACATCCCGGCGATTCCGTCACAGGGGCGACCGTGAACGCTACCGGAAGCTTCATCATGGACGCGCGTCGGGTTGGGAAAGACACCCTCCTCTCGCAAATCGTCGCGATGGTGAGCGAGGCGCAGCGCAGTCGAGCGCCGATCCAGCGCCTTGCCGACGTTGTCTCCGGCTACTTCGTTCCGAGCGTCGTTGTCGTAGCGATTCTCACCTTCGCCGCCTGGGCGACGCTCGGCCCCGAGCCACGGCTCGCTCATGCGCTCGTAAACGCAGTCGCTGTGCTCATCATTGCCTGCCCGTGTGCGCTCGGACTTGCGACACCGATGTCGATCATGGTCGGCGTCGGCCGCGGGGCGCACGCGGGGATTCTCGTGAAGAACGCGGAGGCCCTCGAGACCCTCGAGCGCGTAGACACCCTCGTCGTCGATAAAACGGGGACGCTCACCGAGGGGAAACCAAAGCTGATGCAGGTCATCTCCCTCGATGGCACAACGAACGAAGGAACCCTGCTTGCGATCGCAGCGAGCCTCGAGCAAGGAAGCGAACACCCGCTTGCCGCGGCGATCCTCGCTGCCGCAAAACAGCGAGGACTCTTCCTCCTCGACGTGAAGGATTTCCAGTCGGTCACTGGAAAGGGAGTTCGGGGCACGGTGCAAGGGGTACCAGTTGCGCTCGGCAACGCCCGTCTTCTCGAGAGCCTCGGGCTCGATAGTAAAGCTGCAGAGAGTCAGGCCGAGCGGCAGCGCGAAGAGGGCCAGACCGTGATGTACCTCGTTGCGGAGGGAAAGGTCGTTGCGCTCCTCGGTGTTGCTGACCCGATCAAGCCGACCACAGCGGAAGCGGTGCGGGCGCTCGAGGTCGAGAAGGTCAGGGTCCTGATGCTCACGGGGGACAATCGGAAGAGCGCCGAAGTGGTCGCGCGAAAAGTGGGCATCAAGGACGTCGAGGCTGAGGTCCTCCCCGATCAGAAGGCGGCGGTCGTCCGCCGGGAGCAGGAGCGCGGCCACATAGTGGCGATGGCGGGTGACGGCATCAACGACGCCCCAGCGCTCGCTCAAGCTCACGTTGGCATCGCAATGGGAACCGGGACTGACGTCGCGATCGCGAGCGCCGGCGTGACTCTCGTAAAGGGTGACCTTCGGGGCATTGTGAGAGCCCGGAGGCTTAGCCGCGCAACGATGCGGAACATCCGACAGAATCTCTTCTTCGCGTTCATCTACAACGCACTTGGGATCCCTGTCGCCGCTGGGCTTCTCTACCCAATGACAGGGATCCTCTTGAGTCCGATGTTTGCGAGTGCCGCGATGAGCTTGAGCTCGCTGTCAGTCATCGCGAACGCTCTGCGCCTGCGACGAGTGTCTCTCAGCGTGGCCGATCGGCGATTCACGACCCACCGACGATCTTGCTCGCATCGGCAATCGTGATCATCAGAGTCATCGGATCAACAGCGGATACGCTGAACCCGTGGCGTTCGTAGAACCGCTTCGCATCCTCAGAAATCGCGTGAATCAGGATCGCGCGTATTCCCCCGATTGCAGCCGCCTGCAACGTCCTCAGCACCGCATCCTTCAGCAAACCACGTCCGATCGCGATGTTCGGTGCTACTCCGCCGTTCGCACAACCAGCCTTCCGAGCTGCCCA
>JBGOTP010000407.1:0-4558 GCA_041476545.1 Vicinamibacteria bacterium
CCACACGACGCCGGCGATCCTTGGTGAGACAACTTTGAAGAAGCGTCCGAATCGCAGGCGGAATCTCCGAGGGAAGCTTCGACCAGTCGGGATCGATCTTCAGCACGTTCGCAAGCGTGTCGCTGACGTCGTCACCGTCGAACGGACGCGTGCCCGTCAACATCTCGTAGAGCACACAGCCGAACGCCCAGATATCGCTGCGCTTGTCCGCGGGCTTTCCCTTCGCCTGTTCAGGACTCATGTACGCCGCGGTGCCCAACAGCACGCCCACGCCGGTCATCATCGCGGGCGACGTGATCGTCGGCGACATCGACAGGCTCGGCGACGAGCCGGCGGCGGGCTCCATCGCCTTCGCGAGGCCGAAGTCCAGCACCTTCACGGTGCCATCCGGACGGACCTTCACGTTCGCCGGTTTCAGATCGCGGTGGATGATCCCCTGCTCGTGCGCCGCTTCAAGGGCTTCTGCGATCTGCTTCGCGATGGGTAACGCTTCGTCGATCGGAATCGCGCCGCGTGCGATGCACTGCGAGAGATCGTCGCCCTCGACGAGTTCCATCACGAGAGCGGTCATCCCCCCGCTCTCTTCGAGGCCGTAGATGGCGGCGATGTTGGGATGATTCAGCGAGGCCAGCGTCTTGGCTTCACGCTGGAAACGCGCGACGCGATCGGCGTCGTGGGCGAAGGCTTCGGGGAGGATCTTGATGGCGACGTCACGATCGAGCTTCGTGTCGCGGGCGCGAAGGACCTGCCCCATGCCGCCTTCACCGATCGGCGCGATGATTTCGTAGACGCCGAGGCGCGTGCCGGAAGCTAAAGCCAATGGTGCCGTGAATTATACGGGCGAGAGAGACAGCTGACCGGATCGGTCCCTGAAAACAGGGCAAGTGTAGACCGATGCCGGGTCCGCCCCCCCGAAGCCCCGGCCGGACCAGTAGACGCTGGGCAAGGGTTTACTAAGACTGGCCGACGGGTTTGATATGTCGTTCAAGCCAGGTGATCAGCGCGTCGCGCGTGACCTGTCCCGCGGCGAGCGCGAGCATCAACTGTTCCTGGTCGTCCATGGTGGCGACGATCTCGTGGCCGTTCAGGATGAGGAACACCTCCATCGCCGCATGGGCCACGCGCTTGTTGCCGTCGACGAAAGGGTGATTGAGGGTGAGCGAGAAGCCGAGGGCTGCCACCTTGGCGGCCAGCGACGTGTGAAGGTCGACGCCGCCGAAGGTCGCGCGTGGCTGAGCGAGCGCTGATTCGAGCGAACCCAGATCGCGGATTCTGGTGGCGCCTCCAGACGATTCGAGCAGCGCGCGGTGAAGGGCCACGACCTCACCGAGCGTGAGATAGCGCATCAGGCGAGGCGCTTGTAGAGTTCCCGGTTCTTAGCGAGCACGCGACGAGCGGCCGCGGCGAAGTCAGCGTCAGGCTCGGCCAGCAAGTCGCTCAGCGCGGCGCGGGCGAGGTCTTCCGGCGACAAACCCAGACGCGCGGCTTCGGTGCGCAGCTTCTCGGCCTGGGCGGGTGGTAGCTCAAGAGCGAGCTTCATGCGAAGTACTGTAGCCCCCTGCTGGACTGCCGGCAAGGTCGGCAGGGTTCCCGTCTCCAAAATGTCTCCACGACCGGGGTCGAATCGTGCCGACTGCAGTAGACTGACGAGAACGAGGCCGTGGCGGCTAAGCAGTGATTCGCAAGGGACTTGGACCAGAAGTCGCGCCCCATCACCGTGTTAGATGAACTTCGTTCTTAGGGTTCGAATCCCTGCCTCACCGCCAATCTACTGCCCGGATTTATTGGTCGGTTTTCCTCCCTCGGTACCGGTTTCCAATATGTCTCTAAAACTCTGCACAGTCTGCTTCGCGGCAGCGACGCAGAGTCCGGCGTGAGCCGGACCCGCGGGCTGCTCGAGTAGGTGCGGCAACCACCCGAGTCGCCTATCCAGTGGGATTCCGAGCTGCACGACCTGCTTGCCTGGCAAGTTAGAATTCCCTCATGAAGGCGCTCGCGACGTCTCCACTGGCACGGGCCGTCGCGCGCTGCGCGTCGACACGACGGGAGGTCGTGGCCGCCTACGTCTTTGGATCCGTCGTGGACGGTCGAACGCGAGCGGACAGCGACGTTGACGTGGCCGTACTGCTGGCTCGACCGCTGCCGCCGAAGCGATCGTTGCGCTATCAGCTGAAGCTCATGGCGGACCTGGGATCCGCGTTGCATCGTTCGGACGTCGATCTCGTACTCCTCAACGACGCCTCGCCGCTGCTGGCCCATCGCGTGCTCTCGAAGGGCCGGCTCGTGTTCGAGCGGTCTCGATCGGCGCGCGTGCGATTCCAGGTGCGGACCGCCAGTCGTTACGCGGACGTCATTCCGATGTACGAGACGCAGATCCGTTACCTGAAGCGCCAGGCGCAATCCGGCAGGCGTCGTGGTTGATCGACACGTCGTTCGCGCGCGGATCGCGAAGATCCGCGAATACGTCGCGTTGCTTCGGAAGATCCGCGGTATGGCGGACGAGCGGCGCTTTGCGAGCGATCCACTGATCTACGGCAACGCTGAACGCTACCTGCAGCTGGCGATTCAGGCCGTCCTCGACGTGAGCAATCACATCGTCGCGGACCTCGGCGCGAATCTGCCCGCCGACAACAAGGAACTGTTTGATCTGCTGGCGAAGCGCAAGATCGTGCCGGCTCGGCTGGCGCGGAAGCTGGCGCATCAAGGCCGTCAGCAAGTTGCTGTGAACTGAGTTCCCACGCATCCCCCCTTACTGGTAGCCCTCAAGACGAGACGA
Organism: Vicinamibacteria bacterium; assembly: GCA_041476545.1. GTDB lineage: Bacteria > Acidobacteriota > Vicinamibacteria > Vicinamibacterales > CAVVIG01 > JBGOTP01. The sequence continues at coordinate 2,777 of JBGOTP010000407.1, forward strand.
CACTCGGACGTGTTCACGGGAACAGAAGTCACGGTAAACGGTCGCCGAGCTGTCCCGCTGTGCTGATTCGCCCGATATCTTCGATGAATAGGGCCTCTCCCGTCGCGGGTCCCCCGGGTTTGCAGTAATGGGAAGGCCTCGGCAACATGGGAACCGTGTTGGGCCATGAAGCAGACACGGCCAGTTGCTCGTCTTGGCCTGACCATGATTGAACCTGAAGTCCATCCCGGCAAAGACCGGCTCCTGTGGTCGGTCACGCTGGCCGTGTCGCTCACGCTGCTGACCCTCGGCTGGTTGAGCTGGACGACCTTCCACGCCTACCGCTTCGTCACCGGGCAATTGCCGGCGATCAGCCACATGGAGGAACTCCGGGGTCAAGTCCTTCTCTTCGACGAAGTCTTGACCATGTCGGCCCGGATGTCGGCGGCCACCGGCGACCCCCAGTGGGAGGCGCGCTACCGCCGGTTTGAGGCGCAACTGGATCAGGTACTCAAAGAAGCCATGCGCCTTGCTCCGGCAGTGGCGAGCAGTCAGGCCACGGCACAGACGGACGCTGCCAACACCAAACTGGTCGCAATGGAAAACCGCGCCTTCGAACTGGTGCGGCAAGGGCAGCAGGCCGGGGCCCGACAGGTGTTGTCGAGCGACGCGTATGAATCCCAGAAGAAGGTCTATGCCGCCGGCATGGCGGAATTCAGCCGTTCGCTGAAGCAGAGCATCGACTCGATACGGGCGCAACGGCAGGTTCAGGTGTTCTGGGATGCCGTCACGGCAGCCGCCTCGACACCGTTGCTGATCATGGTTTGGTGGTTCGTGCTGCGGACCGCGCATCGGCGGCAAACAGCCCTGGGGGAAAACAACCGGCAGCTGACCAAGGCTATCAGCGACCTAAAAGACAATGAACAAAGACTGAGTCTCGCGCTGGACTCCGGGGAAATGGGCGCTTGGGAATTGGATCTTGTGCACGATACGGCTATTCGGACTCTGAAACACGATCAGATCTTTGGCTACCAATCGCTCCAACCACAATGGGGCGCCGAAATTTTCATGGGCCATGTCTTCCCCGAGGACCAGGAGGTCGTACGGAAAAGCTTTGACGAAGCGTTTGCAACCGACCGCTTCCACATGGAATGCCGAATCATGTGGGCGGATCAATCTCTTCATTGGATCAGCGCTCACGGTCTTGTGTACCGCGATCAAGAAGGCGCCCCCCTGCGAATGTTAGGGGTTGTTATGGACATCACTGAGCGCAAGCAGGCCGAGGTGAAGATCACGCAACTGAACGCCGATTTACAACAAGGCGCCGCCCAACTCGCAGAGGCCAACAAAGAGCTGGAATCGTTCTCCTACTCCGTCTCGCACGACTTGCGCGCGCCGCTGCGGCACATCCACGGCTACGTGGAGATGCTGCAACGGGCCACCGACGGCCAGCTCCCGGTGGAGGCCCGACGTTACTTGAAGACCATCAAGGAGGCGAGCGTGGAGATGGGCCAGCTCGTTGATGACTTGCTCGCCTTCTCCCGCATGGGCCGGGCTGAGATGCGGGAGTCCCGCGTCCCTCTCGACGAGTTGGTGCAGGAGACCATCCGCGGTTTGGAGATGGCGACCAACGACCGCCGCATCGTCTGGCAGACCGCCCCGCTCCCACCGGTCGTCGGGGATCGGTCCCTGCTCAAGCGGGTGCTGGCGAACCTGATCGGCAACGCCGTCAAGTACAGCGGCATGCGCGACCCGGCCCGGATCGAGATCGGCTGCGCGGGCGAAGAGGACGGACGGATCATC
>JBGOTP010000408.1:0-4551 GCA_041476545.1 Vicinamibacteria bacterium
CGAGCCGGCCGCGAAGTGCTGGGGCAGCTCCTCGATGAGCCCCTGCCGGAACGTCGCGTTCGGGTATCGGTTGAGCCCGCTGGCGATGCGCACGTTGGTGATCGAGGCTTCCACGGCATCGACCTGGATCGACGGATGACGGGCGGCGACGGCGAGCGCCACGCCGCCTTCCCCTGCCCCGCCGTCGACGACGTGGCGGAGCCGCACCGCGAGGATCTCGCGCTCGAGCACTTGATCTCCTGCTTGCGGCCTCCTGCGGACGTCCTGCAAGCGGTGCGCGATGCGCAGCCCGACATCCTCAGCGCCTACCCGGGTGTCCTCTCGCGACTCGCCGACGCGCTCGAAGACGACGGCCGTCCCGCGCCGCCTCTGCGCTTCATCGTGAGCGCCAGTGAGGTGCTCGACCCGGACACACGGCGCCGCGTCAGCGAGCGCTTCGGCGCGCCGGTCTTCGAGCTCTACGCCTCGTTCGAGTTCGTCCTGATCGCGAGCCAGTGCCGTGAGACCGGCCTGCTCCACGTGTGCGACGACAACGTCGTCGTCGAGATCGTCCGTGACGGTCAGCCGGCGAGGCCCGGCGAGCGGGGCGAGATCGTGCTGACAGGCCTCCATGCGCGCGCGATGCCGTTCGTGCGGTATCGCCTCGGCGATCTCGTGACGCGCGGGCCGGACCCCTGCCCATGCGGCGCGCCGTTCTCGACGATCGCGAGCGTGCAGGGGCGTGTCCTGGACTACCTGACGTTGCCCGACGGGCGGCTCCTGCACCCCTACGAGATCGTCACACGCCTGCTGCCGCGTAAGCCGGACACGTGGATCCGGCGCGATTGCATCGTGCAGGATCGCGTCGATCGCATCGTGCTGCAGATCGTCCCGACGCGCGCCCCAGAAGCTGACGAGTTGGTCGACGTGCGGAAGACGCTGATCCCGGTCTTTGGGCACGGCGTCGAGCTGACCGTGGAGCTCGTCGCCGACATCGAGCCCGACCCGAGCAGCAAGCGCCGGGTTTCGCGCTCGCGGGTGACCACCGCGCGCGACCGTCGCTGATCGGCGTCGGACCTTGGCCGATTGTTACGTTTGTGCTAAGCACAACGCCCCTTATCGGTGGACCACGGGGCGCGGGGCGGGCGCGGGGTCATCTCAAGCTCCTCCGTACAGGCCCGAAGGGCCCCGGCGTCGCTGACCGTATCGCGGCGCATCCGTGTCGAGCGCGTCGCCGCGAGGATCGCCGAGATGCGGGATGAATTGCAACGGCTGCGCACGCGGCTCGACGATGATGACGACATCGGCAAGATCGTCCGCGACGTCGAGGAGCGCACAGGATCGACCTTCGACAACGTGCCGACGATCGGGTGGGGCGCCTGCCAACTCGTCCAGCCGACTCTGAAAGAGACGTCAACCCCGTGAACGATCGCGCGGTCCTGACGGCACGCGCGCTGATCCCCGCGCTCGAAGAAGCGGGCGTGTCATCAGGCGACGTCGTGGGCACCGCGCGCGTCGGCCTCGTTATGCTCATCGTACGCGTCGTAGACTCTGAAGAAGCCGACGCCCTGCGACGCGATCTCCTCCCCGACACGCCCTCCGGCGTCGTAGTACCGCCAAACTTGCCCTTCGCGCGCTACGCACGCGTCGCGAAAGCGCACCTCAAGCTCATCTTTGCCGCGTGGTCGGACATCGCGAACGAATCGGGGCAGGACATCCGCGCCGAGGGCGTGTTCCGACCTGCTCACGCAGCTTGCGGAGCGCCTCTCGAAACTGCCGCGCCAGCTTAATGTCTGCGGCGCTTCCTCCGCGAGGCTGCGCCCGCGAGGCCGACGCCGAGCAAGAGCAGCGTGGAGGGTTCCGGAGTGGAGAATACCCCGGTGAAGGTATCGGAGCGGTTCTGAAGAAATCCCGGCCCCGTCGTGGGAATAACGGTGTTGTCGAGCTGGACATCAAATGAGTAGTTTTTACCTGGCCCGAGAACGCCGGCGGCGACGTTGAAGGAGGTTGTGGTCGGGGCAAGGTTGGCGGAAACAAAAATTTGGTCTGCCAGGGAACCACCGAGGAGATTATCCAGGTCCCACACAACAACGCGGATTCGCGTAACGCCAAGCCCGGTCAAGTCTGGAAGGGTCCAACTGATATCGGGTGTCAAGAGCGCTCCACTAATCTGAAGATTGTTGACGAACGGAATGAGCTCTGGGTTGGGGATCCCCTGGGTCGTAGCGGAAGCCGAACCCGACGCGTCGGTTGCTGTGATCGTCCATGCCCCGGTGAAGAGGGGGTCGAAGCTGAAGGAGGTGGCGTAAAGATTGGGTGAAACCGTGAAGGGAACGAATAAAAGGCCCAGTGTCGTCGCGCCCTGCACCGCCTGAACGGTAGTACCCGCTCCGGAAGGGGTGATGCTATTCGCTCCAACAAGGATACGATCACCGGATATAAAACCGACCGGGTTAACACTCCGGTTGTCCCTAAAATCGAATGGGCCCGTAAGCGTAAGGTCGGAGACTGCGAATACGTCGGTGACGCACGCTCCGAGAACGCTAACGACGGCCAGCACCATGCCGAGAACAATTCTGATTCCTCGCTTTGTTGTTGACATCCGAGCCCTCCTCGACCCGCGGGTACGATGCAGGAGCGTGCGATGCAAGAGCGGTCGTACTCTGGATGCCTATTTGCGAATCGTCGCAATGTTGGTGCCAGGTTTGTGGTGTCATTTCTTTTAGGGCTTTAGCTCATCACGCGTACCGACGCTCTGCGGAATTGTAAACGAATCCGACAGGCGAGTCTCCTGAGACGGTCGACGTGGACGCACTGCTCCGCGACGACACGCCCGACGACGCACCACTCACGATCTTCGGGCGTTACGTCGCCATTCGCCACCCGGGAGCGTAAGAGCGTAAGCGACATGAAACGCCCCTTCTGCCTATCGGGTTGACTCCGAACGATCCCATCGGTGGGCTTGGCGGCGCTGCACGGGCCCACTCGCTACGACCAGTTGTGTGCTTTGGAGTCAGCCCGATAAGCACAAGCCCTGCAACGGTTGTTTGGCGTACAGAGCCTTGCCGGCAACGACGGGACTGGCCGCGCCGGCGAGAAATCCATCGAGAAACCCTTTCAAGCGCACCTCTCTGGATGGCGGCGTGCCGTAATCGACGACCGGGCCCCCCAATGCCTATCGACGCGCCAGAGACGCCAGCGGCACCAGCACGGATCAGCGCCGGCATTTGAGGTGTTTGCTGTAGACCGCGCCGATTCCGTAGAGATAATCGTACGCAATCCGTTCCCGGTCAGCCCGATCGCGCGCGCCATGATGGGACACGGCGGCCCGATCGGTCTCATAGACGAAGAAGCCCGTTTGCAACGCGCGGATCGCGAAGTCCAGCTCCTCAGCCGACCGGAACCGACTGCCGGTGCCAAGCATCTCGTCGAAGCCTTCCAGAGCCGCCCAGGCGCTGCGGCGCAGCGCCATGCACCCGGCAATGCCATCCAGGCGGTGTTTGTCTCGCGGCGATCGGGCGAGAAACGCCCCGTCACGCCGGTACGACACGACGAATGACGTCTGAGGATCGTGGGGCCGGCGAGCACATTACCGAAGACGATGGCCACGCGCGGGAACGTCACGAACAGCTCCGTCAGCGCCGCCAACCAGCCCGGCGCCACGGTCACGGTGCAGTCGTCATCCGTGAACGCGACCAGCGCGGCTCGCGCGCTCTGTACGCCGAGATTCCGTGCCGTCGCCACACCGGTCGTTGTCGTCTTGAGGTAGCGCAAGCGCCCGCAGGACAGAAATGGCGCGACGGCTTGCTCGGTCCGGTCGTCGCTGCTTTGATAGCGGTGACGACGGGCTCGTCAGCGATACTTTGTCGCTCCGACCGACTGACCGCGCAACGCCCGAATCATGCCGGGCACCTCCATCGAGTGGGTCACGAACGCCAGCGCCAGCGCCGCAGGCAACTCGTACCAGCGGACGCCGTAGTGCCGGTGGCGCAGCACGCATCGGCGCGCGGTCAAGAGGGTTTGCCCGAAGACGAAGATGGGGATCGACCCGTAGCGCAGCCGCACACATCACGTGTGGATCGTCGCCGTTCAATACCGCGGTGCCCGATCGGGGCTACGCCCGGACCATCCGGGATTTCTCGACGCGGGTCGATTCCAGTGACCCGAGGCTTCTGTTGTGCTCGCTGGCAATCGAGGTCACGACGGTCACGGTCGGACAGACCACACGCGCGTAGACCTCCATCTGGTCGGGCGCTCCAATTCCGACCTCGATGACCGCATTGCGCTGACCCGGCCTGATCCGCAGAAGCGCAAGGGCGAGCCCACTCCATGAGTTGAACAACATCAACCTGTGCAGGGGCAATCCCGGGGCCGTCGGCAGGGCGCGCGACGTGGTGGATTTCCCGAGCGACCCCACGATCGCAATCACACGCGTCTTTCGCGTCAGCGTCCGCCGGTGCAGTCGCGTCAGTCGCGCCAGCACCGGCCACAGGCGGCGGAGCAGGCCATCTCGCAGTTGCCGCCGCCCGAGGGGCGTAGACATAAACGTGCACCACGATGAGCGGTGCGAGC
>JBGOTP010000409.1:0-4549 GCA_041476545.1 Vicinamibacteria bacterium
AAAAGAAACACAATGTCATGGAGCATTCCAAAACCGCGGTTGTTGGCTTCGTCCAGGTATCGACGTTCGTAAAGTACCGCAAGCGTGTTCAGTTCGTGGTTGCAGACGCTGGCATCGGTATCCCGAAGTCCTTGCGCGGTGGGCATCCCGAGATCGGGTCCGACACGGAAGCGCTGGACCGCGCTATTAGAGAAGGCGTTACTCGCGACGCCGCGATCGGGCAGGGAAACGGACTTTTCGGAAGCTATCAGATCTGCAGCAAGTCAAAAGGCGACTTCCTCGTGGATTCAGGCCATGCTCGGCTGCGCTTCCATCCCAATAGCGGCCTCTCGATCGACAATCAGGTTGTCCCGTATAGCGGCACTCTCGTTGTCGCCACTATTGATTTTTCCGATCCAACGCTTCTGGAGGATGCGCTCGCTTTTAAGGGAATCAAGTACGAACCGATCGGCGTCGTTGAGCTCAAGTACATGTTCAACCCTGCTGGCGACATCCACTTCAAGCTCTCCGAGGAATGTAGTTCGTTCGGAAGCCGCGTGTCCGGGAAGCCCGTCAGAAATAAACTGCTGAACCTCGTGAAGATGAGTGGTAGCGGCGTTGTCTGCGTTGACTTCGCGGGAGTGCCCCTACTGTCGAGCAGTTTCGCAGATGAGGCAATCGGGAAGCTGTTCCTCACGCTCGGTCCCGTCACATTCATGCAGAGAGTCAAGCTACACAACATGATGGAAACCGTCGAGGGACTCGTGAATAAGGCCATAGCCCAGCGGATGCAGGTTGGGCTCTCAGATGCGGACGCCTAACACGGCATGCAGCCGTCGGCGCGGTGATCCCGGCCGCGCCGCGGCTGATGCCTCACGTTGGGCCGACGTCGCATAAGGCCGTATGTCATTGCCGGACGAAGACATTGCCACCTCACACCGGTCGGGAGCCGTCCCACGACGAATGTCTCAGAGGGAACGGGTCATCGACGCGTCGTCAAGGAGTTGAAGATGTCGCGCACGCTCTCGAGAACAATCGCTGCGTTGATCGTGCTCGCCACCGCCTCTGACGTCTGCGCTCAAGGACGTCCCATGCAGCCCGAAGATCTCTTTCGCCTGGAGCGCATCGGTGTGGTGGCCTGGACATCCGACCTGAGCCGGGCCGCTGTCGAAATTCACCGGGCCGGCCAATGGCTGGGCCAGGCCATTCCGACGGCCGATATTGCCGTCGTCGATGCTGAAACCGGAGCGCTCCAAATCATTTCGCCCTCCCTGTCAGCCAATGTTGGCTTCTTCGGGCCTTCATGGTCTCCTGACAATCGCCGCCTCCTCTTCCTGTCCGTGGACAGAGACGCGATCGTTCGCCCCTGGCTTTGGAGCGCGGACAGGGGCGCCACGCCGCTCCCCGGACTCGAGCTCGCCGACGGGTTGGCCGACCCGCCGGCCGCACTCTGGAGTGACGCCGCGCACGCCCTCTTCCGAGTCCGACAGCCCGGGCCTCCACATGACGGCCCACTCTATTTCGCGATTCTTCGCGGGAAGAACGTCGCGGATCTCTGGACGCGCGCGCAAGACGGTCGGGAGGCCGCCGTGAATGTGCTCGATTCGCGTCGTCCGGAGAGCGCCGCGATGGCGACGGCCGCCCGCCAGGCCGATTCCAGCCTTGTCTCGGTCAACGTGGATACCGGAACCGTCGCCACGATTGCGAGCGGTGCCATTCATCGCCCCACGCTCTCGGCGGATCGCACCGTACTCACGTACTCGAGTGAAGCCCCGCCATTTACGTCGGCGCCTGTTTCCTCGTTCTTCGGTCCCGACGCCGTCGGCGATGCGGCATATGACCGTGTGAACTGGGGTACTGAAGTCCATCGCGTGGACGCTCGGACAGGTGCGGAGGTTGTCGCTTCGCCACCCGGCCGCCCTAATCAGGCCAGCGCTCGGCCCGCGCTTCGCGTAGCGAGCACGGCGACGGAGGGAACGCGACTCCTGCTGACCCGGATCGATCAGCCAGAGATTGAGGTGTGGCGCGGGAATACATGGGTGCGCGAGATACAGACCGGCCGGGTCGAAGCGGTGGCGTACCAATCGTGCAGCGGACAATCGCTGACGGGATGGCTGCTCTATCCTCCTTCATACACTGCTGGGCAGCGCGTGCCGGCCGTCACGATCGTATACCCGGGAACCGTATACGGCACAGAGGAGCCACGAGCGTTCAACGTCATTGACTCGAACTTCGAGCATCCGCAACTCTTTGCCGCGCTCGGCTACGCCGTCCTGCTGCCCTCAATGCCGGACGCCGACAATCTTGAACAGCCTGACGCGGTGGGATCCCTGTCCTGCGGCGTCCTGCCCTTTGTGGATGTGGTCGTCGGCCGTGGCATCGCGGACCGAGATCGAATCGCCGTCCTGGGCCAGAGCGCGGGCGGCTGGGCGACGCTCGGCCTGATTACGTCCACGGGCCGTTTCAAGACCGCGATCGCCAGCGCGGCTTACTCTGACATGGTGAGCTTGTACGGCACGTTCTATGGCCAGTACCGCTACGGCGACGCCGGCGATCCCCAACGCGCCCAAGTACTGCGGATGCTGCAACTCGAACGGGGATCCTTCAGCTTGCGAACACCTCCATGGGAGCAACCGGATCGCTATCACGCCAGCAGTCCGATCTACCGCATCGCGAGCGTGAGCACACCGCTCATGCTCATTCACGGGGAACAAGATTTCATTCCCATCCAGCAGGCGGAAGAATTCTTTACGGCACTCTTGCGTCAGGACAAACGCGCGCGGCTCGTGAGATACGGCGGCGAAACACATACGATCACCGCCCGCGCGAATGTGCTCGATCTGTGGCAGCGAATGGCGGACTGGCTGCGGGAAACGATGCCGCCGAATGCGCCGCAATAGTCGATGCGCTCGAGATCAGCGGCCCAACATCGGTTTGGAGCCGTCGCGCCCGTCGTCCTGTGCGATCATGTCGCGGTGGCGCGCGGCTCAAACCGGGCGTCGTTCGATGGGAGATTCACTCCACTCCCGATTCGACGGCAGCACCCCAGGCGAGCCTGAACACGCAGATCGTCGATCAGAGTGACTTCGGAATCGCGGTATTTTGGACACGGCTCGGAACAGCCACCGTAGCAGCCGGGTCCGGGTCGATCGAAGAGGTCCAACGACTCGGCGCCAGGGGGGCGCGCGTCCTCATCTATTTCAGCACCGCTCCGGTACCGCAGGATCGCTTGAGTGATGATCAGTTCAGGCGCCTCCAGGCCTTTAGGGCGGAGGTTCAGCAGGGAGCGCTGGTCGGCTCTTACAACAACCTCGCAGATCTCCGAGAACAGGTCCAGCTTCACTTGACAACGACGGTCGCGAAGCTCCTTGAGGCGGACCGGGCGCAGCCGTCGCCCGACGCGTCCGCGTCCGGGCTTCTGACCGCGCCCGTTCCGGCAGAATCACTCGCCGATGGTGGTTTACATCGCCTCCATTGCCTTGGCTCTGTCGAACCGGAAGCGGCTGTACGCGCCAAGGGACGTCGTTACTGGCGAATACCAGCGACGGCGAGCTCTTCAGCCTGGCGAGAGCTTTACGTTCATGATGTCTCCCACGGAACTATCACGCTCCACGAAGGAAGCGCGGGTGTTGCACGCAGTTGCGACCGATGACATTGGCCGCACGTTCAAGTCGTCAGAGGAATCGATGCGAGTTGCGTTGAGGAATCTGAAGGTCATTGGCAAAGACGCGGGCTAACAAAGATTTGCAGCCGTCGGCGACGCGAGTGAGCGTGCGCCGCCGCGGCTGAAATCTGGCGTTAGCCGGAATTGAATCGAACGTTCAGCTGATCACGCGGCAGAGAGTTTTACCACGCGTAGCTTCTTGCGGCGTCGTTCCACGTGCCAGAGGTCGTGTTGAATCTGCTGGTTCATCCAGCTCTCAGCTGTCGTGCCGAAGGCGAGCGACAAACGAACAGCCATCTCGGGGCTAATCCCGGCGCGGCCGTTCAAGATGCCCGATAGAGTCTTACGGCTCACGCCCAGCGCCTGGGCCACTTGGGTGACGGTGAGTCCCAGCGGCTTCAGGCAGAGTTCTCGGAGTACTTCACCAGGGTGCGGCGGGTTGTGCATCTTCATCAGTCGACCTCAGTGATAGTCTTCGTAGTCGACCCGCTCGGCATCTTTGCCGGCGAATCCAAACGTCACCCGCCAGTTGCCGCTGACTTTGGCCGCCCAAATGCCCTTCCGAGCACCCTGCAATTCATGGAGGCCCAAACCGGGCAAGTTCATGTCCTGCGGGTTCGTCGCGGCGTTGAGGGTGCCCAGAATCAGGCGCAATCGATCACTATGCTTGGCCTGAATGCCGCGCTTGGTGCCGGTGGCGAAGAACTGTTCGAGCCCTTTGTGCCGAAAGCTCTTGATCGCCACCAGAATGAGTGTAACGTATACGGTTACAGATCACAATCCGGCTACCCTCCGCATGCAGCCGGCCGCGCTGGTGAGACCGCGCAGCGCCGCAGCTGAAGCGGAATCGTCTGGAACCACACTGCCTGATGAGAGTGCTGTCGCTGAACGTGGGACGTCCGCAGA